>JBKDSY010000047.1:0-5687 GCA_046340755.1 Cyanobacteriota bacterium | reverse complement strand
CAAGCATCCCGGGGCCATGCATTTTCAGGATCTCATTGCCACCCTGAGCCGATTCTGGGCCGATCAGGGCTGCTTGATTCTGCAGCCCTATGACATGGAGAAGGGCGCCGGCACCATGAGCCCCCACACGGTGCTCCGCGCCATCGGGCCGGAACCCTGGTCGGTGGCCTACGCCGAACCCTGTCGCCGCCCCACGGATGGCCGCTATGGAGACAACCCCAACCGGGCCCAGCACTACTTCCAATACCAAGTGTTGATCAAACCCTCCCCCGTGGGCATCCAGGAAACCTATCTGGCCTCCCTGGAGGCCCTCGGCATCAACCAGCGGCACCACGACATCCGCTTTGTGGAAGACAACTGGGAATCGCCGACCCTCGGGGCCTGGGGCGTCGGTTGGGAGGTTTGGCTCGATGGCATGGAGGTCACCCAGTTCACCTACTTCCAGCAGTGCGGTGGCCTCGACTGTCGTCCGGTCTCCATTGAGATCACCTATGGCCTGGAACGGCTGGCCATGTATTTGCAAGACGTGGAAAGCATATGGGAGCTGAGCTGGAACGGCCGACGCAGCTATGGCGACATCTGGTTGCCCTTCGAAAAGGGTCAGTGCACCTACAACTTTGAAGTGTCCACGGCCGAGAGACTAAAGCAGCTGTTTGCGCTCTACGAGGCCGAAGCCGCTGACCTGGTCAAGGCCGGCCTTCCCGCCCCAGCACTCGACTACGTGCTCAAGTGCAGCCACACCTTCAACCTCCTGGAAGCCCGGGGAGTGATCTCCGTGACCGAGCGCACGGCCACCATCGCCCGCATCCGCCACCTGGCCCGCCAGGTGGCCGAGGCTTGGCTGGCGGAACGGGAGGCCCTGGGCTTTCCCCTTCTCCAAGACCCCACCCATCCCTAACCGTTGGATGGAGCCCGTTGGCGACGGTAAGGCTCCCAGCGGGGGTGGGGTGTGACGAGGAGAGTCAACTGGTCCCACACCCGCCAGATCAGCAACAGCATCCCGTAGCCGTAGGTCATCACCGCAACGGTGCCCAAGTCGGTGCGCAGGACATTGTACAAACCACTCAACGAGAAGGGGAACAGCATGGCCACCAACGACAACAGCAACACCTCCGGCTGGCCGTCGCTCCAGGCGTTCAGGCCGTAGACCAGGGAAAGGGCGAAATCGAAGGGCCAGCGCACGGTCTTCAAGGCCATGGCCAGGGCCGCCAGCTGTGCGCGGGCGGGAATCCTCGGGAGCCGCCAAAGCTGTTGGACCGCCACCTGGGTGTACCCCCGCACCCAGCGCCGCCGCTGGATCCGTAACGTGTCAAGGGCATCGGGCACCAGCGTGGACGCCTGGAGATAGGGGCTGAAGGCCAGACGACGCCCTTGCTCCACCAGTCGGGCCGTGAGCGCCACATCCTCCGCCAAGTGGGCTGTGGAGAGGGGACCCGCAGCCCGCAGGGCACTGGTGCGGAACAGCCCGAGGGCTCCGGGGATCACATCCTGGGTGTGGCTGAGGTTGAGCTCCAGGGGCCACAGCAGATGGCGGAGGGCAATGTCGCCATACTCGAGGTGCTGCAGACGGGTGATCCAGGTGTCGCGATTCGCCACGCTCAGATGGCCCCCGAGGGCGTCCTCACCTTCTCCCAACAGATGCCGCACGGCGTCACGCAGCCCCTGACGGGGGAAAAGACAATCCGCGTCGACCAACATGGTGAGGGGTGTTTCCACCTTGGCGATGCCCGCATTCAGGGCCGCTGCTTTGCCCGAGGCCCGCTGGCGCAAGACCAGGGGAGGCGGGAGACTGGCGGCAGCCAGGGCCGCCGTGTGGTCGCTCGATCCGTCATCCACCACAATGACGCGCAGATCCGGATAATCCACCGCTGAAAGGGAACGGAGGGTCTCCTCGATCACCTCCTCCTCGTTGTGACAAGGAATGACGACCGTCAGCGGAGGCCATTCCCCCTGCTTCAAATCGGCCAGTCGCGGTGCGCCAAAGCGCAAAATCTTGATGATCCCGGCCAGCAGCCGCAAGCCATCAATCAGCAAGTGAAAAATACAATAAATAAAGACAAAATAATCCAAGCCGCTCCGATCCCGCCGCATCACAATCAAGATGAGCAACGCCCCATGTAGCAGGGCGGCGATCAAAACATAGGCTGCGATGCGCGGCCAACAGCCACCTGCCAACAAGGGCAAGGCAACCCTGGCGGCCGCGGGAGAAAAACGGGGAATCAATCAAATCAACGCGTGGGCCTGCCATGGCCCTGTTGCAGGGCCCCACCCATCTTCCATCGTCCTGGGGGTGCTCCCCTGGCACCGGTCAGTTCCGGGGAATTCTTGACCGGTCGTAATGGTCGTTCCCGAGGGTGTCGTGTTCAAGGCCCCCATCTCATTCCCCGACGCCAAGACGACGGGGGAAGCTCCGCCCCGCACCACTGCCAAGCTGATCGCCCTCACCCTGGCCCTGGCCCTGGTGTTCTGGGCCAGCCAGCGGCCGCTCATGCCCGGCCCGGAGGACCCCGTGCGGTGGTTGACGGGCACCGGGGACCGCCGCTTTCAGGTGTTGATCGGCACTCTCCTGGCCGACCCCCAACGCCAGGCCGATGGCTCCTGCCAGGTGCTGCTCGGGATGGCCGGGGGTCGCACGGAACTGCGGATGCCCTCCTGTTCAGACCTGCGGGAGGGGTGGCGGGTGCGGGTGAGCGGAGAGCTGGAACGGCCAGCGGCAGCCCCCCACCCCCTGCTGGCGGGCCCGGCGGAACGGCTGGCCCGCCAGGGGTGTTGGACGCGACTCCGGGTGGAATCGCTCGAAGTGCTCGCCCGACCGGCCACCCCCGTGGCCGATCTGCGCCGCCGGATTGCGCAACAGTTCCTCACGGCGGCCGGACCTGAGCGGGGTGGACTCCTGGCGGCCCTGGTGCTCGGCAGCGCCGTGGTGCCCCTGCCCCAGGCGCTGCGGGAAGCCTTTCGCGTGTCGGGCCTCTCCCACGCCCTGGCCGCCTCGGGCTTCCATCTCACCGTGCTGTTGGGAGCGGTGATGGTGGTGGCGCGGCCCTGCGGCAGATGCGGGCGGTTGCTCCTGGCGGGCGGGGCGATCCTCCTCTTTCTCCTCCTGGCCGGCCCCCAACCCTCCGTCGTGCGGGCGGTGCTCATGGGCACCTTGGCCCTGGGGGCCCGGGAGGTGGGCCTGCGGGGCCGCCCCCTCGGATTGCTGGCCCTGAGTGTGGCCACCATGCTCCTGCTCCGGCCCGATTGGCTGGGGGACGTCGGTTTTCAGCTGTCGGTGGCCGCCACGGCTGGGCTGGTGGTCTCCGCCGACCCCCTGGAAGCGGCCTTGCAGCCACCCCTGAGGACCCTGCCCCTGGTGCCCCCGGCCTGGCGGGAGCCCCTCACGGCGGCGCTGGCACCCGCCCTGGCCGTGCCCCTGGCGGCCAGCCTATGGACCCTGCCCCTGCAACTTCTCCACTTCGGGGTGGTGCCCCTCTGGGCCGTGCCCGCCAACGTGCTCGCGGCGCCCCTGCTCACCCCCCTGACCCTCGGGGCCATGGCCGCTGCTCTGGTGGGGCTTGTGGCCCCACCCCTCCAGGCCCTGGCCATGCCCCCCCTGGGGTGGCTGGCCCAGGCCCTGCTCGCGGTGGCCCAGGGCGCCGCGGCGCTGCCCATGGCCCAGTGGCACAGCGGTCGGTTGCCCCTCTGGCTGGTGACGGTGTTCAGTCTGGGGCTGCTGGGGTGGGTGACGCCGCGCTCGGAAGGCCGCAGAGCTCGGCGCGCCTGGGCGTCGGCGCTTCTGCTGCTCGCCACCCTCGCCCATCTGCACGCCCTGCGGGTGGATGCCCTGGTGCTCGTCCAAGACGGCCCCCGCGCCCTGCTCCTCGCCCGCCACCAGGGACGTGGCGCCCTGATCAGCACCCGGGCCGATGCCATCAGCTGCCGCCATGGGCAGCGGCTCGCCAGTGGCCACGGCTTGAGTCGCTACGACTGGCTCGTGCTCGTGGATGGGGTCAGCGCGCCAGATCCTGGCTGCTGGCAGCGCCTGGCAGGGGTGGTTGTGGCCGAGACCGATGGGCTGCCTCCCCTGGCCGCTGGACGGGCCTTGACCAGCCCGGGCCTGATCGCTCGGGGTCTGACGGAAGACAGCCAGGCCCTGAACCTCACCATCGGACACGCCCACTGGCTGCTGCTGCCCAACCCTCAAGCCCTGTGGAGCTGGCGGCGGCAAAACACCCCGGCTAGCCAGAGTGTATGGCTGGGCTTCTCCCCCGACCCAAGGGATCGTCGACTGCTGCTGGAGCGGGGGGCCCGTCGGGTGTGGCTGAGCGGCGCGCGCCCCACCGGCTCCTCGCCCTTCACCTCCGGCTGGCTTCACACCGGCACCCGGGGCCACCTGAGCGGCCACGCCTGACCCCTACACTCACCCATGGTGCAACGTGCTCGCCAGGCCAACCCTGCGCGACTCACTGGAGAGGTGGCTGAGTGGTCGAAAGCGAACGACTCGAAATCGTTTGAAGGGAAACCTTCCGTGGGTTCGAATCCCACCCTCTCCGTTTTTATGGTGTTTTGAGGTCGTCCCAGCGCATCCAGGGATGCCCCAGCACGTCTCCAGATCTCTTGCCACCACTGGCTTTTGGGCTGAATCCCACGTCCAAGGGGATCCAGGAAGAACCCGGTAAAGCCGCGAAAAGTGTTGGTGTAAATGTTGGTGTATGGTCGGTCGTGTTGGTGTATTTCGGCTTTGGGTCTAACCGACAGGGAGATACGGGCTCTGGGGCCGCGATCTCGGCGGTACCGCGTCAGCGACGGCGGAGGGCTGCTGCTGGAGGTGGATCAGGCGGGCGGAAAGTACTGGATGTGGCGCCATCGCTTCCCGCCCACGAAGGACGGGCGCCAGCAGGACCTGCGGTTGGGCCCCTACCCGCGGCTGTCGCTCAAGGCTGCGCGGCAGATGCGAGATGAGCAGAAATCGCTCTTGCAGGAGCAGGGAATTGATCCGTGCAAAGCCAAGAAATTGGCGCGATCTGAGCGCTGGAGTCGACAAACCGGCCCCACCTTCGCGGAGGTGGCTGAGGACTGGCACCACACCAAAACGGCGGGCACCTGGAGCGAGCGTCACAGCGATGACGTGGCCAAGAAGTTGGCGCGCGACATCCTGCCGGCTCTGGGCAGCCTGCCGATCGAGGCGATCACCACCCAAGACTGTTTGGCGGTGCTGCGGGCGATTGAGCAGCGGGGCTCGAATGAGACCGCCAAGCGCACTCTGGGGGTGATCAGCCTGGTGATGGACTACGCCGTGGCCCTGGGGCATTGCCCCCACAACCCGGCCCATGCCCTCAAGCGGCATGCCCCCGTCAAGCAGATCAACAGCCACTTCCCCTGCATCGGCTGGGGCGAGCTGCCGGAGCTGCTGGGGGCGATGCGGGCCAACACGATCCATGCCGATGCCAGCACCCTCCACGCCATGTGGCTGCTGGCGCTCACTTTCGTGCGCACCTCGGAATTGATCGCGGCGCAGTGGGGGGAGATCAATCGGGCGGAAGCCCTGTGGACGGTGCCGGCGGAGCGGATGAAGGGCCGACGGGGCAGCCGGCGAGAGCATCTGGTGCCCCTCTCCCGCCAAGCGGTGGTCATTCTCGAGAACCAGTGGGGGCTGACGGGCCCCGTGGGCTATGTGTTCAAGAGCCTACGCACCGGGTCCGGCCACA
>JBKDSY010000046.1:0-3171 GCA_046340755.1 Cyanobacteriota bacterium | reverse complement strand
GCGGGAGAAGGGATCGGGAATGGAGATCGGATGGTTGGTGCCACCACGGGGTGGGGATAGGGTCCGGGGTCAGCCCCTTCAGCCCTTCTCCCCGGACGGCTGGGTCTCGGCCGGCACCAAGACCGGCTCCCCAGCCTTGGGCGTGGCCAGGGGGAGGGAGGTGGCGGCGGCAAGGGCGGCCACCTGGGTTTCCGCGGCCAGATAGGCCCCCGTGATCAGGGGATCCACCGGCCGCAGCTGGTGGGGCACCGTGCAATAACGATGGGTGGCCTTGAGGCGATGGCGCTCAACAAACGACTCATTGCCCACCTTTTTGCGCAGTTTGATCACGGCGTCGAAAATGGCCTCCGGGCGCGGCGGGCAGCCGGGCAGGTAGAGATCCACCGGGATCAACTTGTCGACACCGCGCACAGCCGTGGTGGAATCGGCGGAAAACATCCCGCCGGTGATCGTGCAGGCCCCCATGGCAATCACATACTTGGGTTCGGGCATCTGCTCATAGAGACGCACAAGGGCAGGCGCCATCTTCATCGTCACCGTGCCGGCCACGATCAGCAGATCAGCCTGGCGGGGGCTGGAACGGGGCACCAGGCCGAAGCGGTCGAAATCGAAGCGGGAGCCGATCAGGGCCGCGAATTCAATGAAGCAGCAGGCCGTGCCATAGAGCAGGGGCCAGAGGCTGCTCAACCGGGCCCAGTTGTGAAGATCGTCGAGGCTGGTGAGAATGATGTTTTCCGAGAGGTCGGCGGTGACCGTCGGCGGCCCCACGGGGGCACAGGTGGCGGCCCGTTGATCGCGCAGGGCGGCAACGGAAAGGGCTTCGGCGAGGCCGGCGGTGGCGGCGGGGGGGGTGGCGGTCATGGGGAAGTCAGCTCCATTCGAGGGCGCCCTTGCGCCAGGCGTAGGCCAGCGCCACCACCAGGATGGCGATGAAGACCAGGGCTTCAATGAAGGCCAGCAGGCCGAGGCGATGGAAGGCCACGGCCCAGGGATAGAGGAACACAGTCTCCACGTCAAAGACGACGAAGACCAGGGCGAACATGTAGTAGCGGATGTTGAATTGGATCCAGGCCCCACCAATCGGTTCCATGCCCGATTCGTAGGTGAGCTCCCTTTCCCCGGGCTGGCTCCTCGGTGCCAACAGCTTGTTGGTCACCAGGGCAAGCACCGGCACCGCCGCCGCGATCAGCAGAAAGCCAAGAAAGGCGTCGTATCCGGAGAGCACGAACATTGTTCAGCCCCAAGGTTGGGGCGCAGTCTGGCATCTGCTTTCCAACCTTGGGGCTGCTTACAGTCCACGCATTCCAACGACCCCGCCATGGGCAGCCCATCCAGCTCCGAGGGTCCCGCGCAGGCCCCTCCCTCCACACCTGTGTCAGGGGACAGTCCTCCCCCTCCCGCCCCGGAGCCCAGCCCGGACAGCCATCCCACGGGATCGGCCCCAGCCGAGGGTGAATCGCTCCCCGAAGCCACCGCCGCGGTCGCCGAAGCCAACGAGCCCGCGGAGGCCGCCTCAACTGCCGAGGGGGCGACTCCCGCGGAGGACATCGAGGCTGAAGAAGACACCTCCTCGCACCGGTTTGAGTGCCGGAGCTGTGGCTACGTCTACGACCCGGCGGAGGGGGTGCGCAAGCTGAAAATCGAGCCAGGCACGCCCTTCGAAGCCCTCGATGTCCTCAGCTTCCGCTGCCCGGTGTGTCGCAGCAAGGTGGGCGCCTTCCGGGACATCGGTCCCCGGGAGAAGCCAAGCGGCTTCGAGGAAAACCTCAACTTTGGCCTTGGCGTCAATCGCCTGACGCCAGGTCAGAAAAACGTCCTGATCTTCGGCGGCTTCGCCCTGGCGATCGCCTTCTTCCTGTCCCTTTATTCCCTGCGCTGATGGATCGCTCCCGCCTCCCCGCTCCCGAGCCGTCGCTGGCCGTCCGCCTCGCTCGGCCCCTGCTGTCGCTGGTGATGGCCCTGGTGATCGCCGTGGCGCTCCCGGGCTGCGTCACCACCGGTCTGCCCGTCGCCGCGAGCAGCCCATGGCAGTCGATTCCCCTGGACACCAAGTCGAATCCCTTGGATGTGGCCTTCAGCGACAGCCAACACGGCTTCCTGGTGGGCAGCAACCGTCTGATCATGGAAACCAGTGACGGGGGCGCCACCTGGGAGGAGCGAAGCCTGGCCTTGCCAGAGGAAGACAACTTTCGCTTGATCAGCCTGGATTTCAACGGCAAGGAGGGCTGGATCGTCGGCCAGCCCGGCCTCCTGCTCCACAGCACCGACGGGGGCAGCAACTGGAACCGGCTCTTCCTCGACACCAAGCTCCCCGGCGAGCCCTATCTGATCACGGCCCTGGGGAGCGACACGGCCGAGCTGGCCACCAATGTGGGCGCCATCTACCGCACCCAGGACGGGGGCAAGAGCTGGCAGGCGCTGGTGGGTGACGCGGCGGGCGCCGTGCGCGACCTGCGACGGGGGCCCGATGGCCGCTACGTGAGTGTCAGCAGCCTGGGCAATTTCTTCGCCACCTGGGAGCCCGGCCAACCCGATTGGAGCGTGCACCAGCGGGTGAGCAGCCAACGCCTCCAGGCCATGGGCTTCCAACCCGACGGCAACCTTTGGCTGGTGGCCCGGGGAGCCCAACTGCGCTTCAACGCGGAACCCGGCAGCGTGGAGGCCTGGGGTCCAGCCATCATCCCGATCACCAACGGCTACGGCTACCTCGACCTGGCCTGGGATCCCAAGGGCGATCTCTGGACCGGCGGCGGCAACGGCACCCTGCTCACCAGCCACGACAACGGCGCCACCTGGAGCAAGGATCCGGTGGGCACGAAGCAGCCAACCAACTTCACCCGCATCGCCGTGCTCCCGGATGGCAAGGCCTTTGTGCTCGGGGAACGGGGGAACCTGCTGCGCTGGGTGGGCTGAGGGGGCCAACTGCATCCCTCTGTAACCAATCCCCCGCCCAGGAGCCCATGAGCCGACGGTCGCCCCCTAGGATCAGCCCGCTGAATGCTTGGTGCTATGGCTGCCGGCTCCACGGGTGAACGCCCGTTTTTCGAGATCATCACGAGCATCCGCTACTGGGTGATCCATGCGGTCACCCTGCCCGCCATTTTCTTGGCTGGGTTCCTGTTTGTCTCCACTGGCCTGGCCTACGACGCCTTTGGCACGCCCCGGCCGGAT
>JBKDSY010000045.1:0-13526 GCA_046340755.1 Cyanobacteriota bacterium | reverse complement strand
TGCTCCGTGCGGCCCACGATGGCCCCCAGACCCCACAACGCCCGGCCGTGGCTGTCTTCCGAGCCCACGCTCTCCAGCCAGCGGCGGTCGAACCCCATGAAGTTGCGAAAGCGGCCGCTCTCGGCCACGAAGGCGTAGTGGAGGAACGCGGCGGCGGCGGATTGCAGGCGCCGCAGGCCGTTCAAGGGCTCCCCCAGGTGCTCCAGCTGGGCGGTGAACAGCAGGGCGCGGGCGTTGTCGTCGGTGCAGTAGCCATGGTTGAAATCAGGCACGCTGTGCACCGCGTGTTGAAACACGCCGGTGGAATCCGCCATCGCCTCCAGGTGTTGAAACCGCCAGGGAGGCAGTTCGGCGCCCTCCACGGCCAGGGTGGCGGCCGGCCGCAGGGTGCGAACCCGACCCTCGCTGGCCTCGAGCAACCCCTCGAACAGCTGGGCGTAACGCTCCCCCACCGCCGCCCACACCATCTCCCGACCCGCCAGCCAGGCCTGCTTGCGCAGGGCGTGGAGGCGGGCGGGCTGATCCAACAGGCCATTCACGGCAGCGGCGATGGCGGCCCCATCGCGAAAGGGCACCAACAAGCCGCGCCCATCCGCCAACAACTCCTCCGCATGCCAATAGGGCGTGCTCACCACCGCCTTGCCGGCGCCATAGCAATAGGCCAAGGTGCCGGAGGTGATCTGGGCGGGATTGAGGTAGGGGGTGAGGTAGATGTCGGCGGCGCCGATGTATTCCATCAGCTGTTGGTCATCCACGTAGCGGTTCACGAAGATCACGTTGTTTTCCACCCCCAGGCTCTGGGCCAGGCGCTCCAGCGACAGCCGGTAGGTCTCCCCCTCCGCCCGCACCAGATTGGGATGGGTCGCCCCCAGAATCACGTAGACCAGATCGGGATGGCGGGCCAGAATCCCGGGCAGGGCCTGGATGCCGTATTCAATGCCCTTGCCGGGGGAGAGGAGACCAAAGGTGAGCATCATCGGGCGGCCGGCGACGCTGTATTGGTCTTTGTAGAAATTCGGATCCACGAATGGCAGATCCGGGATGCCGTGGGGAATGAGATGAACCTTGCCCGGCGGCACCTGATAGGTGCTCCCCAGAATTCTTTGACCCCGCTCACTCATCACCACCAGGGCATCACTCTGTTGCACCAGCTCCTCCATCACCCGCCGCTGTTCCGCCGTGGGGTCTTCGAGGACGGTGTGGAGCGTGGTGACCACCGGCAGCCGCAGGCGACGCATCAGGTTGAGCAGATGGCCACCGGCGGGGCCGCCATAAATCCCGAACTCATGCTGGATGCACAGAACATCGGTATGGGAGAGATTGATGAAATCCGCGGCCCGTTGATAACTGGAGAAACTTCGCTCCGGCAGCTCAAAGCGAACCACATCGGGATAGTCGTAGCGAAAGCCTGGATCGGTGACACTCAACACAGGGGAGGTCCACTCCGGCCGTTGACGGGACACAGCCTGGTGGAGATCACGGGTGAAGGTGGCTATGCCGCACTGTCGGGGGGGAAATCACCGAGAAAGGAGATCTTGTGTGCGTTTCTGGCCCCCATATTGGCGCTGTGGTCTCACTTCGCTGGGCAGACATTACCGCCGATTCTCAACATCGCAGCTCCATGTGTGGATCCGGAAAACCGGCCCCCGCGCCGTCTCCAGCGAGACTCACGGGCCTCATAGCTCCAACAGGCCTGGCGGCGGCGTCAAGCCCACCCAGCCCTCCCCCAGGTGAACCTCCGGCACGATGGCCTCCACGAAAGGGATCAACACCCGCCGCCCGCCGTCTTGCAGTTCCACCTCCAGCAGGTCGTTGCCTCCGTGGATCAGGTCCCGCACCGTGCCGATCCGGGAACCGTCCGCCAACAGTCGCACCTCCAGCCCCTCCAGATCGATCAGGTGGAATTCGCCGGGCTCAAGGGTTGGCCGATCCGCCGCACTCGCCAACAGTCCATGGCCCACCAGGGCTTCGGCGGCCGTGCGGTTGCCGACCCCCGCCAGTCGCACCACGAACAGCTCCCGGCCCGGCAACTGGCGGCCCGCCACCAGCTCCACCGCTTGGAGCTCCCCCCGGGGCGAGCGCAACCAGCGGCGGCCGGGGCGGGTGAACCGCTCAGGGAAGTCGCTGCGGGGCAACACCCGCAGCTCCCCCCCCAGCCCCTGGGCCGCCACCAGTTCCCCCACCTCCAGCAGCTCCTCCCCCTCCGGAGAACGCGGGGCCCCCGGATCGGGGACGGAAGCGTCGCCAGGGGCGGTTGAAGGCATGCCAGAACACTCATCCAGCGCCAGGCTATGGGCCACCGGGACCCCCATCCGGCAGGCTGGCGACCATGAGCCTCCCCCCACCCATGCGCCTCCAGCCACCCATGCGGTTGCTCCCCCGCCGCGGCGTCCTTTGGGCCAGCCTGACGGCCCTGCTCCTGCTCCTTGGTTGGGCGGCTCCCGCCCG
Source organism: Cyanobacteriota bacterium (assembly GCA_046340755.1). GTDB lineage: Bacteria > Cyanobacteriota > Cyanobacteriia > PCC-6307 > Cyanobiaceae > Cyanobium. The sequence goes on along the minus strand of JBKDSY010000045.1, from coordinate 11,078 downwards.
GGCGGCGTTCGAGCTGCCGCCCCTTCCCTACGCCACCGATGCCCTGGCACCGGCCATCGATGCCACCACCATGACCGTGCACCACGACCGCCACCATGGCGCCTACGTGGCCAACCTCAACGCCCAGATCCCCGCCAACCCCGACCTGGCCAAGCTGAGCCTGGACGCCCTGCAGGGGCAGATCAGCCGCTTTCCCATGGCGGTGCGCAACAACGGGGGCGGCCATTGGAACCACAGCCAGTTCTGGACGGTCATGGCCCCTCCAGGCCAGGGCGGCGCACCCTCCCGGGAGCTGTTGAAGGCCATCAACGCCCGCTTTGGGTCCCTGGAGGCCATGCAAGCCGCCTTCAACAAAGAGGCGGCGGGCCGCTTTGGCTCGGGCTGGGCCTGGCTGATCCGCCAGGAGGATGGCCAACTGGCCATCACCAGCACCCCCAATCAAGACAATCCCCTGATGGACCTGCCCGACATCAAGCGGGGCACGCCGCTGTTGGGGCTGGATGTGTGGGAACACGCCTACTACCTCAAGTATCAAAATCGCCGGCCGGACTACATCCAAGCCTGGTGGCCCCTGGTGAACTGGAAGGAGGTCAACCGCCGCTATGCCGCCCTGGGTTGAGCAAACGCCAACCCGGGAACGCCCTGGGGCCCATCCCCCACAATTGAGGAGATCCCCCGGGGCAGCCCATGGCTTTTCGTTATCTCGATCAGATCGCCACCCAGGAGCACATCCAGGAGTTCCTCGCCTTGGTGGATCTGGCGGCTGGATCGGGCCAGTCGGCCAGCAATGCCTTTCTCCTCTCCCATCGCCTGCGCGGCTCCGCCCCGATGCGGCTTTGCGAGCGAATCCTGAGCCAAGACCCCGCCGCCCAGGCCTTGATCCAGGCCCGTCGCCCCGTCGGCCCCTACAACGCCGATGCCCTGTTGGCCCTCCCACCCGGCAGCCTGGGCCACACCTTTGCAACGGTGCTGGGAGCCTTGGCCTATGACCTCAACTTCTTCCCAGACGGCAGCTTCTTCAATCATTTGGAAACTGACGCTGACTACATCAACTACCGGGTTTTTGCCACCCACGACATTCATCACATCCTCAGTGGTTTCAGCCTGGATAGCTATGGAGAAATTGGCGTCATCAGCATCAGTGTGGGCCAGTTCAACCATCCGGGCCTGGGCTTCCTGGATTTGATGAGCCTGCTTCTCAGCTGGTTTCGCAGCGACACACCTGAACACGAGCTCAGCACCCACGCGGAGCGCCTCAAAACCGCCAGCTACACCTTTCGCATGATCAGCCACGGCCTTGAACTTGCCGCCGAAGCCCAACCCCTGTTCCCCGTGCTCTGGGAGGAGCGAATGGAGCAAAATCTCGACGACCTGCGGGCCGAACTGGGCATCCAGCCCGTGAAGGATGGGCCCTGGAGTTGGTACAGCAACCCCACCATCCGGGCCGCCTTCGGATGGTGAGGCGCGTCCTTCGGAAGGCAGCGGTGCCCTCAGGGAAGACTGGCCAGAAAAAAATAGAGCCGTAGGCCCATGGTCAAAACCAGCAGGAAGAGGACGATCCCGAGGGCCAGCCTGCGGGGGGTGTAGGTCACCTCGGTTCTGTCGTTGGCCACGGAAAAACCCCTCACCGGCCCCACGATGGTAGTCAGGCTGGCTGTCTCGGATCTCTGGTCGCCCCTTCCCTGTTCCTTGATCAGGAGCCTGTGGCCAGCCAGAACCACTCGTGTGTCAACCCTTCCGCCCCTCTCCTCTGTCTTCATCCCTGCCTCCGCCGGCGACGGCGCGGCGACGGCCGGCGCTCACCCGACAACGCAGCTGGCGGGCCCAGCCAAGGACAACGCCAGCCCCAACCACGGGCAGGGGCGCCGGCACCTGGTTGTAAAAGCCTTGGGCCAACAGACTGTGTCCTTTGCTGGTGAGATGGGTTCCGTCCCAGAAAAACCACTGGTCAGGGTTGCAGGTGGTTGCATGGGTGACACACCGATCGGTCACGTTGGTCAGCCCATGGGCGGCCGGTTGGCTGCTGATCTGATTGAAGAGTGAAAACGTATCAAAGGCGATCAGATCAACGGTTGGATTGGCAGCTTGCAGAGCGGTGAGTTGGGCCGCCAAGAGGGTGTTGAACCCCACCACCAGCTGTTGCACACCAGCGGCCGTCAGCGGATCATTGTTATACAGCGGTGCCCGGCTCAGATCGATCAGATTGGGAACAAGAATGTGCGTGGCACCTGCGTTGATCAGGGATTTCAGGCCAACGTCAATGTTGCTGATGGCATTCGTGATCAGGTCGTTGGCCGTCTTCCCCGCACTCGGTGGATCGCCCGTGATCGTGCCTGGTGTGCTGCCCAAGCCATTGGCATCCCGCGTTTTCAGCCAGTACAAACCATCATTGGCCCCCAACCAGAACACAAACAGGGTGGTGTTCGGTTGAAAGGCCGTGGTGGCTGACAAAAAGCCATTCAGCTGGGAGTAGCCGCTGGTGTTGGCATAGAACGGCCGCAGGGGAATGGTCTGGGGGTTGTCATCCACCGCGAATTGGTTGTCGCGCCCCGAGGTGGCGCCAACGACCGCGTAAGCCGTCCCCCCAGCCAGGGAGGGCTTGAGGGGTGGGGCGGAAGGGTTGAAGAGCGACCAGAGATGCTCCACCGCCACGGGACCGTTGGACGCCCGACCGTTGGCGTAGGGGGCGGGGGGGTAGCCGGTGGGTGGAACCACGGCCTTCGTCAGCAATCCGGAGTTGCCCGCATCGGAGTAGCTATCACCGAAGACAAAAAGGGTGTCCAGTTGCGCCAGTTTGGCTGGGGCTGGCAAGGATCCCACCGCCACCACCACCCCCGCCATGGTGGCGATGGATGCCCACCGCTGTCCCTGGAAGAAACAACCCCCTGCTTTGGAACGATCAGCCATCACCGACCCGCACGCCAAACACGGCCCCAGGGTAGGGGGCCAGACCCCTGCGGCAAGGGCGAAACGGTGCTCAGCGCGGCATCCTCGCGGAGGAGATGGACCGCGATGGCTGCCCCTGCATCTGCTGGGCCGTTGACGTGAACGGGCAGATGGTGCCCAGGCGCTGACAGCTGATCTGAAAGGCAATCAGGAAGGGAATGCCGACGGTGTAGAGCGCGATCTGCATCACCGTGATCACAATGAAACGCTGAATCATGACGGCTCCGTGCGGTGAATCAAAGTTGGGCCCCTGGTCATGCCTTGGGCTCGCAACTAGCTTGCGGTTATTAAATCGTGCCGGACTTATTTGCGCCAACGTTGAGCTGATGGATTGCTGACATTTCCCTGTCCGCCAGCCGACACTCCCCTGTCATCTGGCCGACAGGTGTCCCCGGGCGGCGTAATTTGGAGCGCCCCAGCCCGGTTCCCCATGCATGTCGTGCCGCTCCAGCTCGCCCCTGGCAGCGACCTGCGCCGCAGCCTGGAAGAGGTTGCCCGGGCGCGGGGAGCCTCCGGTTTCGTTCTCGGCGTGGTGGGCGACCTGTCCCGGGCGGCCTTTCAGTGCCCCGGCCAGCCTGGACCCACCGTGATGGAAGGGGATCTGGAGATCATCACCCTCAACGGCACCCTCTCACCCGAGGGGGTGCACCTGCACCTGAGCCTTTCCGATGGGGCCTGCCAGGTGTGGGGGGGCCATCTGGAGCCCGGTTCCCTGGTGCGCAAGGGCGCCCATCTGCTGGTGGGCCTCCTGGCGGATCCCTCCGCCGACCCCGGGCCCGGTTCGGGGGAGATGCCGCGCCGCCACGAGGTGGAGATCGCCGTGCTGAACGGCTGCCCCTTCTCGGCCCGGGCCCAGCGGTTGCTCCGCACCCTGGGCATTCCCCACCAGGTGCTCGTGGTGCGCACCGCCGAGGAGCGGGCCGCCATCGAACGGCGGAGCGGCCGGTCCACCTTCCCCCAGGTGTTCATCGATGGCGACGCCATCGGCGGCTACGACGCCCTGGCGGACCTGCACGGCCAGGGGGCCCTGGAGCCCCTGCGGGTCCCCTGAAGCCCCACCGGGCCGGCTTGACTGATGCGAGCGGTCCCACTCCAACCCGCGGAGGATGGCTATGAATGGATCAGGTGCGACGGCTGCCGTGCGAACCGAACGCCCTCCCCGGCCAGGGCCCTCCAGCCCATCGCCGGCGCCCCACCTGGATGAGGCCAAACGCATCACCCAGATCGCCCGGCGGCTGGGTGGTCGGGCGGACGCCCTGATCGAAGTGCTCCACCAGGTGCAGGAGCTGCATGGCTACCTGCCCCCCTCCGCCCTGGCCCAGGTGGCCCGGGAGCTGCGCCTGCCCCTGAGCCGGGTGCGGGGGGTGGCCAGTTTTTATCACCTCTTTCGTCTGGAGCCGCCCACGGCCCACCGCTGCGCGGTGTGCCTCGGCACGGCCTGCTACGTGAATGGCGGCGGGGATCTGGCCCGGGAGGTGGAGGCCCGGCTCGGGGTGCGGCTGGATGATCCGGCCGGCAATGGCCTCTGGGCGTTGCAACACGTCAGCTGCCTCGGAGCCTGCGGCCAGGCTCCCGTGCTCGTGGTGGACGGGGTGATGCACACCCGCCTGGCGGTCGATGATCCGGCGAACCTGTCCCGCCAGCTGGACCGGGCGGGCCTGCCCCGGATCAGCGAGGATTCAGCCCAGGAGGTGCCCCATGGGTGAAGCCAGGGCGCAGGTGCGCTGTTGTGATGCCAGCGGCTGCCGTGGCGTGGGCAGCCAGGCCCTGCTCCAGGCCCTGGAGGCCTCCCGCGCGGGCCTGGGCCTCGCCGCCGACGCGGTGATGATCAAGCCGGTGGGCTGCCTGCGGCTGTGCGGGCGGGGCCCCCTGGTGGCGGCCGATGGCGTTGACGGGTCGACGGAGCTCTACGGGGCGGTGCCCCTTGACCTGACGGACGAGCTGGTGCGCCGGGTGGCTGCCACCCCGGAGGCCGCCCCTCCCGCCATCCCGTCGGCGATGACTCCCCCGTCAGCCCCCTCCCCCCTGGAAGCCCATCGCCTGGACCTGGCCCATCCTTTCTTTGCCCTGCAAACGTCGGTGGTGCTGGAGGGATGCGGTCGGGTGAACCCGGAATCCCTGGAGGATGCCCTGGCCGCGGGGGCCTACGCCACCCTCGGGCGCTGCCTGTTGGAGCGCACCCCCGAGGAGGTGCGGGAGGAGGTGAAGCGCAGCGGCCTGCGGGGCCGCGGCGGTGGCGGCTATCCCACTGGTCTCAAGTGGGACACGGTTGCCCTGCAGCCGCCGGGCCCCCGCTACGTGGTTTGCAACGCCGATGAGGGCGACCCCGGTGCCTTCATGGATCGCAGCGTGCTCGAAAGCGATCCCCATCGCCTCCTCGAGGGGCTGGCCATCGCCGCCTACGCCGTTGGAGCCAGCAAGGGCTACGTGTATGTGCGGGCCGAATATCCCCTGGCCATTGAGCGGATGCGGCTGGCCATCCGCCAGGCCCGGCGCGAGGGTTGGCTCGGAGAGGGCATCGCCGGTTCCCCCTTCTCCCTCACCCTGGAGGTGCGCGTCGGCGCGGGGGCCTACGTCTGCGGGGAGGAAACGGCCCTGCTCCACTCCATCCAGGGCCAGCGGGGCACCCCCCGTACCCGACCGCCCTACCCGGCCCAGTCAGGCCTCTGGGGAGCCCCCACCCTGATCAACAACGTGGAAACCCTGGCCGCCATTCCCGCCATCCTCCGGGAGGGGGGCGCCTGGTATGGGGCGATGGGCACGGCGGGCAGCAAGGGCACCAAGGTGTTTGCCCTCTCCGGCGCCGTGGCCAACCCGGGCCTGGTGGAGGTGCCGATGGGAACCACCCTGCGCACCGTCGTGGAGGCCATGGGGGGCGGCCTCCCCAATGGCACCGCCATCAAGGCGGTGCAAACCGGCGGCCCCTCCGGGGGCTGCATCCCCGCCGCCCTGTTGGACACCCCCGTGGATTACGAGAGCCTGTTGGCGCTGGGCTCCATGATGGGCTCGGGCGGCCTGGTGGTGATGGGCGACACCACCTCCATGCCCGCCGTGGCCCGGCACTTCATGCGCTTCAGCGTCAACGAGAGCTGCGGCAAGTGCGTGCCCTGTCGGGCTGGCACGGTGCAGTTGCTCCACCTGTTGGATCGGGTGGTGGAGCACCAGGCCACCCCCGCCGACCTGGAGCTGTTGGAGCAGCTCTGCCAGATGGTGCGTCGCACCAGCCTCTGCGGCCTGGGCCAGGCGGCCCCCAATCCGGTGGTGAGCACCCTGAGCCACTTCCGCCAGGAGTATGAGGCCGCCTGCCGCCCGCCCAGTGCGTGCATCCCCGCCGACCACTGCGCCCTTCCCGAGCCATGAGCGTTCTCACCCTGCACATCGATGGCCGTCAGGTGGCCGTGCCCGAGGGCGCCTCGCTCCTGGAGGCCTGCCGGGCCGCTGGGGTTTCCCTGCCCGTTCTCTGTCACCTCGACGGGCTGACGCCCGTGGCCGCCTGCCGCCTCTGCCTGGTGGAGGTGGAGGGCAATGGCCGCTGGCTGCCGGCCTGCGCCACGGCGGCCAGCGAAGGGATGGTGGTGCACAGCGACACCCAGGAGCTACGCGAAGGGCGCCGCATGGCCGTGGAGCTCTTCTTCGCGGAGGGCAACCACGTTTGTGCCTTCTGTGTGGCCAATGGCGCCTGCGAACTCCAGGATGTGGCCGTGCAGGTGGGGATGGACCACTCCCGCTTCCCCTACCAATACCCCCGGCGCTCGGTGGATGCCTCCCATCCCCTCTTCAGCCTCGACCACAACCGCTGCATCCTCTGCACCCGCTGCGTGCGGGTGTGCGACGAGATCGAGGGGGCCCACGTGTGGGATGTGGCCAGCCGGGGGGCCGAGTGCCACATCATCGCCGGGCTGGACCAGCCCTGGGGCGAGGTGGAGGCCTGCACCTCCTGCGGCAAGTGCGTGGAGGTGTGCCCCACCGGCGCCCTCTTCCACAAGGACGACACCACGGCGGAGAAGCAGGGCCACCGGGAATGGCCCGCCACCCTCCGCGCCGCCCGCGAGCGGCACGAGTGGACCAACCAGTAGCCCTCCCTCCTCCCCGTCCGATGACCTCTCCCCCATTGCCCCGTCTGCGCTTTGCCACCGTCTGGCTGGCCGGTTGCTCCGGCTGCCACATGTCGTTTCTGGATCTGGATGAGTTTCTCTTCGACCTCGCCGAGCGGGTGGAGGTGGTGTATTCGCCGGTGGCCTGCGATGCCAAGCGCTACCCCGACGCGGTGGATCTGGTGCTGGTGGAGGGAGCCGTGGCCAATGTCGACAATCTGGAGCTGGCTCTCCAGGTGCGGCAACGCAGCCGCTGCGTGGTGTCGTTCGGGGATTGCGCCGTGACCGCCAATGTGCCCGGAATGCGCAATCTGCTCGACGGCGCCGAGCCGGTGTTGCGGCGCGGCTACCTGGAGCTGGCCGACCACGGCGCCCAACTCCCCCGGGCGCCAGGCATCGTGCCGGAGCTCCTGGAGCAGGTGTTGCCCTTGCACGCCGTGATCCCGGTGGATGTGTGGTTGCCCGGCTGTCCCCCCTCCGCCCAACGGATCAAGGAGGCCCTGCTTCCCCTGTTGGCGGGGGAGCGGCCCCGGATGGAGGGGGCCGAGATGCTCCGTTTCGGCTGATGGTCCGTTCCCTGGTTCGCTCTTGTCCCGCCCGCTGTTGCCCCGCGCCCCATCCATGAGCCGCACCATTCTGATCGACCCGGTCACCCGCATCGAGGGCCACGCCAAGATCACCCTCCACCTGGATGAAGACGGCCATCTGCGGGAGAGCCGGTTCCACGTGGTGGAGTACCGGGGCTTCGAGAAGTTTTGCGAGGGGCGTCCCTTCACGGAGATGGCGGGCATCACCGCCCGCATCTGTGGCATCTGCCCGGTGAGCCACCTGCTCTGCGCCGCCAAGACCGGCGACAAGTTGTTGGCGGTGCGGGTGCCCGAGGCGGCCCGCAAGCTGCGCCGGCTGTTGAACCTGGCCCAGCTCACCCAGAGCCATGCCCTGTCGTTCTTTCACCTGAGCAGTCCAGACTTTTTGCTGGGTTGGGAGAGCGATCCCGCCCGCCGCAATGTGTTTGGCCTGATGGCCGCCGATCCGGAGCTGGCCCGGGCCGGGATCCGCCTGCGGCAATTCGGCCAGCGGGTGTTGGAGCTGCTCGGGGGTCGCAAGATCCATGCCGCCTGGGCCGTGCCCGGTGGCGTGCGCACCCCCTTGAGCGCGGAGGCCCGCGACTGGATCCTGGCCGGGTTGCCCGAGGCCCGGGCCACGGTCACCCGCGCCCTGGAGCTGTTCAAGGCCCTGCTCGATGGCCCCTTGGAGCGGGAGCAGGCGGTGTTTGGCCGCTTCCCCAGCCTCTTCATGGGGCTGGTGACCCCCGAGGGGCTCTGGGAGCACATCGATGGCCCCATCCGCTTCCGCGGCGCCGATGGCTCCATCGTGGCCGATGGCCTCCGGGAAGACGACTACGCCTCCTTTCTCGGGGAAGCGGTGGAGCCCTGGAGCTACCTGAAATTCCCTTACTACAAACCCCTCGGCTATCCGGAGGGGATCTATCGGGTGGGTCCCCTGGCCCGGCTCAATGTCTGCGAGGCCATCGGCACCCCCTGGGCGGACCGGGAACTGCTGGAGTTCCGCCAGCGCTCGGGCACCGTCGCCCTCTCCAGCTTTGCCTACCACCACGCCCGCCTGGTGGAGATCGTGGCCTGCCTGGAGGCCATGGAGGGGTTGGTTCAAGACCCGGAGCTCGGCAACGGCCGGGTGCGGGCCCGGGCCGGCCTCAACGCCAACGAGGCCGTCGGCGTGAGCGAAGCGCCCCGGGGCACCCTGTTTCATCACTACCGGGTGGACGACCAGGGGTTGCTCACCGGGGTGAACCTGATCATCGCCACCGGTCAAAACAACCTGGCCATGAACCGCACCGTGCACCAGATCGCCCGGGAGTTTCTCCCCGATCCCGTGCCCCCGGAGGCCGCCATCCCGGAAGCGATTCTCAACCGCATCGAGGCGGGCATCCGCTGCTTTGATCCCTGCCTCTCCTGCTCCACCCACGCCGCAGGCCAGATGCCCCTGGCCCTGCAACTGGTGGCCGCCGATGGCACGGTGGTGGCGGAGCGGCGGCGGGAGGGCCCTTGAGGCGGGCCCTGCTGATCGGGATCGGCAATCCCCTGCGCGGCGACGATGGGGTGGGAGCCCTGTTGGTGGAGGAGGTGGCTCGGGAACAGGGCGGCTGGAGCCGGCCAGAGCTGCGGCTGGAGGTGGTGCACCAACTCACACCCGAGTTGACCTTGGCGTTGACCGAGGCGGGCCGGGTGTTGTTCGTCGACGCCTGGATCCACCCCGCTGGCACCGATCCCTGGATCGAGGCGCTCGTGCCCCGGGAGGGCGAGGAGCAGGCGGGCACGGCAGACGGCCTGGGAAGCCATGGCCTGGCGCCACCCACCCTGGTGGCCCTGGCCCGCGGCCTCTACGGCTGGCAGGGTGAGGCGGCGTTGCTGCGGGTGCCGGCCCAGGCCTTCCCCCACGGCGCGGTGCTGTCGGCTGCGGTGACGCAGGCCCTGCCGAGGGCGCGGCAGCTGGTGCGCCAGTGGCTGGGCGGTGGATGATCAGTGGGCCATGGGCCGATCGCCGTGGGTGCTCACCATCCCCCCCACCCCCATGGGCCCCATGGTCCGGCCATCGGCGCGGCCCGCGCCTTTCGCTGGAGCATCCTGCTCAACAGCGCCCTCACGGCCCTGCAGCTGGTGGTGGGCTTCGGCTTCGGATCCCTGGCGCTGATCGGCGATGCGCTGCACAACCTGGGTGATGTGGTGGGCCTGGCCCTGGGCTGGGGGGCGGAACGGCTGAGTCACCGGCCGGCCGGGGGGCGGTTCACCTATGGCTATGGCCGGAGCACCCACCTGGCCGCCCTGTTGAACGCCCTGCTGATCTTCAGCGCCGGCGTGGTGGTGGTGGTGGAGGCCATCCAGCGGTTGCTCGATCCGGTGCCCCTGGTCACCACCCCGGTGGCCTGGGCCGCCGCCGCTGGCATCGCCATCAACCTGCTCTCCGCCCGCCTGTTCGGCCATGACCACCACCACGACCTCAACCAGCGGGCGGCGGTGATGCATCTGCTCACGGACGCCGCCGTGTCGGTGGCGGTCTTGCTCAGCGCCCTGCTGGTGGGATTCACCGGCTGGTCCTGGCTGGATCCCCTCACGGCCATGGGCGTGGGGGGGGCCGTGATCGTCAGCGCCTGGGGGCTGCTGCGGGAGGCCCTGGCCCTCAACCTCGACGCCGTTCCCGCCGGGATCGACCTGGAGCAGGTGAGGGCGGTGCTGTTGGCCTTGCCCGGGGTGCGGGTCGTGGAGGAACTGCATGTCTGGAGCCTGAGCACCCGCCGGGCGGCCCTCACGGCCCATCTCCTGGTGGAGCCCGTTCCAGCCGAGGATGGCGGTGGAACAGGGCGGATGGAGGGCGACGGTGGGTCGGTGTTGGCCCTGGCCCAGCACCGGCTGGCCGCCATCGGCATCCGCCACACCACCCTGCAGCTGGTGAGCAGCCCGCCGAACCTCCCAGCCACCACCGGCTCGGAACACAGCCCTTCTGAACTCAGAGGTTCTGAACTCAGACGTTTTGAACTCAGCCCTTCAGAACTCGATCTTTGCCAGCCCGGGTCTGGCGCGCAGGGTTCTTTGGAGCACGGCGCTCAGAGCCATGGCTCGGGAGAGAGCAGCCCATCGCAGACCTGACGCGCCATGGCCAGTGAGGGTGGCGCGGCAACCAAGGGACCAGAACCAAAGCGCTACAACAGAACCATCCGCAGCGTTTGTCAATGCCTCGCCCCTATCAACCCTCCCTGCTGCGGCTGCTCCACGGGGCCACGGCTCTTTTAGCGCTCGGGGCCTGGACAACGGGTCTGTTGGTCTACAGCCGGTTCGATGGCCGCTGGGGACGGTTGCCCCTCGCCTTGGGTGGCGAATGGATTGACATCCACGGCACCGTGGCCGTGGTGCTCTGGCCCGTGGCCCTGCTCTTTGGCTTCTATGCCCTCACCCTGGGGCGCCCGCGGCTGCGCCAGCCCGCCAACGCCCTGGCCCTGGGGGCGCTGGCCCTGGCGGTGGG
>JBKDSY010000044.1:0-2336 GCA_046340755.1 Cyanobacteriota bacterium | reverse complement strand
AGCACCACCAGGCGGGGGCGCGGGGAGGGGTGGGTCATGGCAGCCACTCTGGGACCACAGACGAGCGATGCGCCAGGGGGGAACGATGCGTCAGGGGGGCCCGATGGGGGCTGAACGTCCGCAGGTGGACCGTGGCACGATCGACCTGAACCGTTGAATCGATTCAAAACGCGTGGGTCCCGCCACAAGTTTCCAGACGGGTCTGGGCCAAGGGGAGCATAGTTTCATTGACTCCCCGAACCGCCCGGGCCAGGCGCCATCAACAGCTGGCTGGCGCCCAACAGAACCGCCACCAACATCCCCGTGATCACCATGGCTCCGCCCAACCCCGTTGCATAGGCCTGCCGGATCACCTGCTCCAGCTCTGGAGCCGACAGGCTGCCACCGGGAGAAACCCCATGGTTGAGAAACGCTCGGGCCCGCACCAACAGGGCCGGGATGGCGTTGGCGGGGAGGCCAAGCTCCAGCAGCCGCAGGCGGAAACTCGACACGCCCAACCCATTCACCAGGGCCCCACTGACCGCGAAGCCAAGGGCGAACCCCAGTTGACCGCAGGTGGTGCGAAAGGCCGTCACCGCGCCGAAGAAATCGGCAGGCGCCTCCTGCACAAACAGGGCGGATTGGGGCACGGCGATGAAGGCCAGGCCGAAGCCCACCAGGATCAGGGCTGGCAATAGCGCGATGTAAGGGCTGGCGGCCTGCACGGGCGCCAGGAGCAGAAGACCCAACACCAATACAACACTGCCCGCGAGCATGATCCGCCGCGTGCGTCGCCCGGGAGCCAGCCAGCGACCCGCCACCACACCTCCAATACCGAAACAAAGGAGCATCGGCACCTGGGCGAGGGCGACCTGGCTGGTGTTGAAGCGCTGCACCACTTGCCAAAAATTGCTGGTTTGCAGTTGCACCACCGACTGGGCGAAATTCCAGGCGACGCCACTGAGAATGGCCGCCAAAAACAAACCACGTCGATAGAGCGCTGGCGGAAGGATGGGATGCCGTGCCCTGGTTTCGATGGCGCCATGCAAGAGGAACAACAACAGGCCAGCGAGGGTGGGCAACCAAAAGGCCCTGTCGCGTAGGCCGCCAACGGCATGGCTCACCCCCACCAAGGTGAACACCATGGCGGCGGCGATGGTCACCAGGCCAGGAATGTCGGGTTTCAAGGCTGGATTGGCCGGCATCGGCGGCAACAGCGATGGCGCCAACGGCAAGGCCAAGGCACAAACCAGGGGCACCAAACCCATGGCGAGCCGCCAACCACTGTCGGCCAGCCACCCCCCCACCAGCGAACCAGCCACGAAGCCGATCACGATCAGCAAGTTCCAGAGCCCCAGGGCCCGTGCCAATTGCTCAGGCCGACAGCAATCGCGCACCGCCGCGAACGACACGGCCAACACCCCACCCAGGGCAATGCCCGTGAGGGCCCGGCCCAGGAGAAACAATCCCGTCGCCGGCGCAGCCATGGATAGCAAACTGCCGGCGATCGCCAGCAGCAACGAACCCACGAGAACCGTTCGCCGGCCGAGGCGGTCGCCGAGGAATCCCATGGCCAAGACCGTGGCTGCCTGGGCAAGGGTGGAGAGGCTGGCGGCCAGGGCCAGCGTGGCCCCCTCCATCCCCAAGGAGCGGCTCGCCTGCACCAGGGCGGTGTTGGCGACGGTGGGATCCACCACCTGCAGGCTGGCCAACACCCCCAGGTAGACAATGGCGACTGTGCTGCGTTGTGTGGTCATGGGGTTCCCGTTCCGGGTGGCTGGCCCCAGACACATAGCCCATCCTTGAAGGTGGCCACCACCTGGATGGCACCCAGCTCCTCCGGTGCAACGGCGGTGGGATCGCCATCCAGAATCACCAGATCGGCTCGCTTGCCAGGCAACAGGCTGCCCTTGCTGTCGTCTTCGCGGATCTGCCAGGCGGCCTCGATGGTGAGGGCCCGCAGGGCCTCCTCGGCGCTGACGCGCTCGCTGGCGCCAAGCACCTGGCCCGATCGACTGCGGCGGGTCATCGCCGTTTCGATCATCCGCATGGGTTCGATCGGCGTCACGGAGAAATCGTTGTGGTTGCTGCAGTGGCGTTCGCGGGCAAGGGCGCTGGCCATGGGGCTCATGCGGCTGGCGCGGTCTAGGCCGAGATTGGCGATGTGGGTGTCGCCAAAGAAGAAGGCGTGCACCGTGAAAAAGCTCGGATGGAGGCCCAGGTCCACGTAGGCGTCCAACTGACCTGGCGCCATGAATTGACTGTGGACGATGATCGTGCGGTGGTCGCGCTCCGCCGTCAGGCCCGCCTGGCGGCAGGCATCGATCATCATCGCGATCGCCGCATCGCCATTGCAG
>JBKDSY010000043.1:0-3036 GCA_046340755.1 Cyanobacteriota bacterium | reverse complement strand
GCCTGCACCAACTCTTCCATCAGGTGATAGAGATTGTTGATCAGGCGATCAGCAAGGCCGTATTTGTGTTGGCGGGGGAGGCGATTCAGCAGGGGAACGAACCAGCGGATCAGCTCGAGGCAGGCTTCGATGATCGGCAGGTCGCCAGAGGTGGAAGGGCTTCGCGTGGCCGGGTCGGACATGGGGTTGATGGCAGAAATTTCGAGGCGCCTTCGGCGCCTCGGGAGAGTAATCGAGCCCCTACCTGGAGGGCCGACGCTCGAAGAAACAGCCTGATCACCGAACAGCCAAGTGTAAAGATTTAAAGAGATTAAGTATAAAGAATCAAGTCCTGGGGGAGGCAACAGACGCGGAAACCGATGTCGTAGTGGCGGTCGACCGGGTGGCTCCTGAAGCGGTAGGCCGAGCGACAGTACCTGGGAATGACGTCCCAAGAGCCACCGCGCAGCAGCCTCCGTTCATCTTTATCAGCCTTATCTTCAAGCCAAGGGCGACCATCCTGGGGGGCTCCGCGATAATGATCATGCCAGTGATCTTGGCACCATTCCCACACGTTGCCGTGCATCTCATGGAGGCCCCAGGCATTGGCAGGGAAGATCCCCACATCTGTGGTCTGTTGACGATAAACCTTCTTTGTTTGGCTCTGATCTCCAGTCACAGTTCGAGGCTTCTCTTCCTCACTCTGCTCATTCAAAGCACCATCCTCACCCTCCACACTTCCGTAGATGAAGGTTCCGTCATAGTTTGCCACCTCTGTTGAAATGGTCTCACCAAAATGGAAGGGTGTGGTGGTGCCCGCACGGCAGGCGTATTCCCATTGCGCTTCACTTGGCAAGGTGTAGTTTTTGCCCGTGCGCAACCGGAGCCGCTGGCAAAAAGCCATCGCATCGTTCCAACTCACGTTCACCACCGGGCGCCGTTCCCCCAGAAATCCATCCGCTCCCGCAAGCTTGGCCACCGGATCAGGATCGAGCGTTTCCGGCCACAGCTCGGGGTCCTCATCCTCCCGGCGCTGCCATTCGGCCACCGCCCGCCATTGGGCTTGGGTGATGGGGGTGTGTGACAGGAAAAAGGCTTCCAGAGTCACCTCATGCTGAGGGCCTTCGTCGTTGGATCGGCCTTCCTCATCGGGGGGGGAGCCCATCTGGAAGGGGCCGGCGGGGATTTGGAGCATCTCTAAGGCGATCCCTTGGGGTGGCGGTTCTGACTCCTTCAGCCATTCGCGCAAGCACAACGCGGTGCCCGGATGGGTTTGGGGTTCGCTGTATGGCGACTTCATGGTGGCGTAGGTGAAAAAGCACGGTTCTGTAGGGATCTCAATCTCCGTGGCTGTTGCGAAGGAAACGGTCACCAGCTCGGGAGAGCGCTGGATCTGCGCGGCATCGAACGGGATCGGGGTGAAGCTGAACTTGGAGGGAGGGAAAGGGTCTGGGGGGACCAGGCCGGCACCCTGGCGCAGGGTCGCGGCGAAACGGCGATAGGCCGGGCCTGGAAGGCGATCAAGCAAGTCGGCGGTGACGGTGGCGAAATGGAGCATCCCCTCCATGCCCTTGGGTAAGGCCACGGTTGGATCGGTGAGCACGGCTTCAAAAGACTGGCCCGTGCCCAGCTGATTCCAGCGCCGTTCAATCACCGCGCTCACGGAGCGAATCACATCCAAGGTGTCGCCCGGGCTGAGGCGCTCGCGTATTAGAGCTGCAACACCAGGATGCAGTTCGAACTGGAGCCGCTGATGGCGGCCAGAGGGTTGAGCTGCCGCTCTACATTGCAACAGTCCGCTCACCAACACCTCCGCCATGGGCAAAGGGTTGGTGGCGTTGCTGACCTTGGCTTCCATCAAGAGCCGAATGATCGGCAGGGTGAGCACCGGCGCGGCGGCCATCACCATGAGCAGGCGTTGGGCCTGGGGTGAGGCATCGGTCTGGAACTCCTCCCAGAGCTTGCGGGCCGTGGCGGTGTCGTCGGCCCGGGACTGCACGGG
The DNA here is from genome assembly GCA_046340755.1 of Cyanobacteriota bacterium. Classification (GTDB taxonomy): domain Bacteria; phylum Cyanobacteriota; class Cyanobacteriia; order PCC-6307; family Cyanobiaceae; genus Cyanobium. The sequence goes on along the minus strand of JBKDSY010000043.1, from coordinate 1,055 downwards.
AGGAGCCAGAAAGGTCTTCAGTTGTTGCTGGCGTTCGGAGGCGGGGGCCAAGAGGATGCCGGTGGCGGCCATCTCGCTGTCGCCCATGGCCATGGCGGCCCAGATCGCCATGGCCTGCCCTTCAACGGTGATCACCGGCAGGGCCAGCCCCTTGGAAGACGCCAAGCGCTGCCAACAGTTCAGGGGCGCCACGCTGTAATGGCGATGGCTGGCGGCGGGGGTGGTATTGGTGACCGACACACGCGGCGCGATGCCTATGGCCGTCCGGTCCCACCAGGCCATGGGCAACATGTTGAGCAGCACCAGGGGCTGGTGGCGGGCCCATCGCTCGAGATGGTGAAACATGCGGCCGTCCCACCAGTGGGGGCCCGCCCCATCCGTGAGCAACATCACCAGGGTGGAGACCTCCGCCCCAGCCTCTGGGCGAGGGAAGCCCGCCTTGCCAGCCACAGGCACCAGCTCGACGCCTCGGAAGGCCTGGCTACTGGCCAGGATGGCAACCAGTTCCTCCGCCAGCGGACGCCACACCTCCATCGAAACACCCGCGTCGAGCAGCACCAACACCCGGAACGAGGGCTCCATCACGGGCTGAAACACGGGATCCAGTACCCCGCTTTCGGCAAAGGCCTCCGCCGTTCGCGACTCATCCAGCCATCGCTGGTGATGGCTGGGCACTTTGCGCATCAGTGGCTGGAAGACCCTGAGCACACCAAACCGATCCGCAAACAGGGGAGATTGGGCAACCTGAAGGGGCAAGGTGCCCGGGAGATCGTTCTGGCTGGGCAGCACCTCCGGGGGAAGCAGGTTGGCCGTGGGCGGCGTTCGCCTCTGTGGAGGCGGGGGGAAAAAGGGCGGAGGAGTTTTCGCTTCGTCGGAACCAGGCCGACCGACCGCTTCAGACGCTGCAAGGTGCTCTGTTGAGAAGGCGGATTTGTCCTTCGTCGTCGGCTCCTTGGAGATCGAAGTCGTGTCGTGGGGGGGCTGAGGATGGGGCCCGGAATCCTTCCGAGAAGGCGGACAGCGGCGGGCAAGCCAGAGAAGCTCCGCCATCTCCA
>JBKDSY010000042.1:0-4276 GCA_046340755.1 Cyanobacteriota bacterium | reverse complement strand
AGATCCGCCCGGTTCCAGCGGCCAGCGAGCGCCTCCAGCGCTACGGCGCAGCTCGCCAGCGCCCCCTCCAGGGCCAACCCCCACGCCAAGGGGGCGGCCTCCCCCCACCCCACGGCCCCTTGGGTTGTTTCCAATCGCAGCAACCAACCCTGCCGCCGCTCCAGCCGGCCCGAGGCCGTCCGCAGGGGAGCGGGCAAGGGAAAGCAAAAGGGACGCCAGTGGAGGCTGACAGGTTCTCCGGGCCCCACACCGGCCCCCGCCTCCGCCGAGGCGCTCATGGCAGCTGCACAGCCTGCCACCAGGGACCCAGGGCCAGGCCGGCCGCCAGGCCAAGGCCGCTCAGGGCTTGAAAGCGCAGGGCCAGAAACTTGCTGCCCGCCATCCGTTCCGGTTGATCGTGTTGGGAGGCCACCAGCTGGATCAGTGCCCTGGCCGGTGGGAGGCCCGCGGCGGCCAGGAGCGCCGTCAGGGGCCACCAGCCCAGCAGCACCGGGGCCCACTGCAGGGCCAGGCTGGCGGCCACGAACCAGGGCACCAGGCCGGCGGCCCGCTGGGTGCCCAGCCGCACCACCGGCGAGCGCTTGCCATGGGCCGCGTCTTCCTCCACCTGGTGGAAATGGGAGCAAAACAGCACCAGGGTGGTGGCCAGGGCCGGACCCGCCCCCAGCACCAGGGCCGGCATCCAGGGGATGGGGGCGGGGAGGCCGGCAGCCTTGGGGGAGAGCGCAACAAGGGCGGCGCCGGTGGCTAGGGGTCCGAAGGCCAACCAGCAGAGGGGCTCCCCCAGGCCCCGGTAGCCCAGGCGGAAGGGCGGCCCCTGATAGAGGTAACCCAGGCCGCAGCAGGCCAACACCAGCAGCAGCACACTGCCGGAGCTGCGCAGGGCCACCAGGGCCATCAGCCCCAGCCCCAGCCCCAAGCAGCCATTGGCCAGGGCGGCGACCCGATCGCGGCGGCCGGTGAGATTCACCACCGAATGGGGCTTGCCCCGGGCATCCACGCCCGTGTCCGCGTCAAACACGTCATTGGCCAGATTTTCCCAGCCCAGCAACAGCACGGCCGCCGCCAGGAAGAGCCCCACCTGGCCGGCCCGCACCGGGAGCCCCTGGCCCAGTCGCCAAGCCGCCGCCAGCAGCACGGGCATCACCGCCACGGCATACATGGGCCATTTGATCGCCGCCCGCCAGAGGCGACGGCGATCGCTGCCCGTTGGCCCGCCCTCCGGATGGTGGGGGGCGGGCTCGGCGTAACGGCTTGCGACGACCTGGGGCTCCAGCGGGCCTGGCACAGGCGTTGGACGGGGAAAGACCCATACATTTGAGCAGCTCTTCGACCCTGACCCGAGGCTCCCCTGGTGCTGGCCCCCCCGTCCTTCCATGGGTTGCTTGCCGCCGCGGCGGCGCTCGCCCGCCGCGCGGAAGCCGCGGCTCGCGACGCCGTGGAGGAGGAGCCCGTGCTCAGCCTGGCCCTACCCCTGCTGCCCGCCGAGGCCAAGAGCCTTGACCCCCTGGCCCTCCTTCCCGCCCTTGGCGGGGAGGAGTCCTTTCGTTTTCTCTGGGATGGGGCCCCGGGGCTGTGCCTGGCGGCAAGCGGCCGCTGCAACAGCCTCCAGCTCAGTGGTCCGCGCCGCTTTGAATTGGCCCAGCGCTTTTGCGGCCTCAGCCTGCAGCGCCTGGCCGCCTCACCCGAGCCCCTTCCCCCCCTGGCTCGCCCGCGGGTGTTGTTGGCGTTCGCCTTTTTCGATTCGCCCCTCCACCAGGGCAGCGACCTTCCGGGGGTGGAGGCGGTGTTGCCCCGCTGGCAGCTGAGCCGGCAGGGGCGCCATTGCTGGCTGCGGTTGCAGCGTGGTCTGGGGGGCGCCATCACCCCCCGCAGCGTGGCCGAGGAACTGTGGGAGATGGCCAGGCACCTGGAGGCATTGGCGGCCCTGGAACCCGACCGATCCCCAGCCCCGGGGTTCCTTGGCGCAAACCAGCCCGTCATTGGGCGTCTGACCGACTGGAGAGAGGCCTATCGGTCGTCCCTCCACCAGGGTCTCGCCCTGGTGGAGACCGGCGACCTGCGCAAACTCGTGCTCGCGGCTCGCCAACGCTTGGAGCTGCGCAGCCCCGTGGATCCCAGGCAGCTGCTGGCCCACCTGCGCCGCAGCCAGCCAGGAAGCTGTCGGTTCCTTTGGCAGTCCGCCAGCGACGAGGCCCTGCTCGGGGCGTCCCCCGAGCGGTTGCTCAGCTTGCGTCAGGGCTTGTTGCGCACCGATGCCCTGGCCGGCACGCGGCCCAGCGGCGCCGAGGCGGCCGATTTGCTGGGGTCTGAGAAGGATCGCCACGAGCACGATCTGGTGGTGGAGACCATCAGCAGGGTGCTGCTTCAGGCGGGGCTGGCGCCCCGTCGCCCCCGCCACCCCCGTTTGGCGCGCCATGGCGGCTTGGTGCATCTCCACACCCCGATCACCGCCACCCTGCGGGAGCAAACCCCCCTGGCGCTCGCCGAGGTTCTCCATCCCACCCCCGCCGTGGCAGGTCTGCCCCGGCGGGAGGCCATGGCCTGGCTGCGCACTCTGGAGCCCTTTGAGCGGGGGCACTACGCCGCCCCCATCGGCTGGCTGGACAGCAAGGGAGACTGCGAGTTGCGGGTGGCCATCCGCAGCGGCCTGATCCGCGGGGGCAGCCTGGAGATCACCGCCGGGGCCGGCCTGGTGCGCGGCTCCTCCCCGGATCGGGAAGAGCAGGAGGTGGCCCTCAAGCTGCGGGTGCTGCAGGATCAGTTGCTGCCCGTGGCCAGTCCCTCCAGCAAGCGGGCGATGGTCTGATCCGCCAGGGGTTGCCCAGCGAGCCGCTCCACCTCCCGCACCCCCGTGGGGCTGGTGACATTGATCTCGCTGAGGCGGCCATCGATCACGTCGATGCCCACGAAGAAGAGGCCCTCGGCCCGCAGCACCGGCGCCAGTTCGGCACAGATCTCCCGCTCGGTGTCGCTCAGCCCGGCAGCCTCCGGCGCCCCGCCCACGGCCAGGTTGCTGCGGAACTCGCCGCCGGTCGGGACCCGGTTCACCGCCCCGAGGGGTTCGCCATCCACCAGCAGGATCCGCTTGTCGCCAGCCTTCACCCCCGCCAGGAAGGCCTGCACCATCACCGGCAGGGCCTCCATCTGGGTCACCAGTTCCAGCAGGGCGCGCAGGCCTGGCGTGCCGGCGGCCGCGAACACCACCCCCTGGCCGGCCCGGCCGCCGAGGGGTTTGAGCACCACCTCGCCGTGCTCGGCGGTGAAGGCCTGCAGATCGTCCACCCGGCTACTCACCAGGGTGGGGGACATGCGCTGGCTGAACCGCAGCGAGCCGAGCTTCTCGTTCCAAGCGCGCAGGGCCGCCGGACGATTGATCACCCGCACCCCCCGGCGTTCGGCCAGGTCCAGCAGGTGGGTGGCATAGAGGTAGGCCTCATCCACCGGCGGATCCTTACGCATCCACACGGCCTCAAAGTGTTCGAGGGGTAGCCGCTCGGGCTCGCCGGCGCCGTACCAGGGCTGGGGCACCTGCCAGCCGTCGGGGCCGCAGGCCATGGCGAAGAGGCTGAGGGGCTGGGCCCGAGCCCAGGCCCTGTGTCCCCCCTCAGCGGCGGCGGCGGAGAGGTCGGCCGGGGTGCAGACCCAGGGCACGCGGCCGGCCCGCTGGGCGGCCTGCATCAGGGCGACGGTGGTGTCCTTGGCGGGGGTGAGCCGCGTGATCGGATCGATCACGACCAGCTGGGACGGTGGACCGGAGGAGCGGCCGGAGGCGGGAGCGCTCACGCTTCGGGCTCAGCGGCGGGGAGACCGAGCAGCCGATCGAGAACGCCGCGGGCCTCGAGCTCCTTCAGCTCCTGATAGCCGCCGATCGGACTGTTGTTGACGAAGATCTGGGGCACTTCGCCGCGGCCGCGGGAACGCTTGAGCATCATCCCCTTGTTGGCGAGGTCGTCGTCGACGATGTATTCGCTGTAGGACACGCCCTTTTGATCCAGCATCCCCTTGGCCCGGATCGAGGCGCCGCCGAAGCGTTCGGTGTAGATCTCCACCTGGGCAGGTTCCGCAGCCCGGGAACTTTCCCCCTCGGTGGGTGCCTCCTTGGCCATGAACAGGACACAGAGGGGCAATCCTAGGGAGGGGTGGTGAAGACGCGTCCGTTTTCCCCGCCGGCTGATACGTTCGCGGAAGAACCCGTCCGCCCAACGTGCTCGATCTCACCGACTTCAAGCGCGACCTCTCCGAGCTCACCGACCGCCTGGGCCAAGCCCAGGAC
>JBKDSY010000041.1:0-3764 GCA_046340755.1 Cyanobacteriota bacterium | reverse complement strand
AGGCGGTCAGGTTCTCCGAGCGGATGCCTCGGCTGCGGAGGGTTTCACGAGCAACCTGATTGTTGGTGACATGCTCCCGGGAGATCTGGGGCTCGCTGGACATGCCGTGCAAGCCTGATCCAACAGGCTCGCGTCCGAGATTCCTCGCGCCCGAAATCCCGCACCCCATAAGGCCCACTGATCCGTGGTCTCCAGCCCCTTCAGTACGCAAGCCGTTAAAAAGGAGCCCCTAAACAACCCAGGCTCCTCAAAAGGGGCCCAAGGATCACCCCAGGCCCCAACAGTCACCGAGCCCCGATTCACCCGAGGCCCCATGAATCACCAGGCCCCGATTCACCCGAGGCCCCAACCATCACCAGGCCCCGATTCACCCAAGGCCCCAACCGCGCAAGCGCCCTCAGAGCACCCCGCGAGAAGCCAGCCCCTGAATCGCCCCCATGCCGAGGATGTGGCCGAGGCTGATGGTGCCGAGCATGGCGCCGTGGCTGAGGCCGCCGAAGAGGGCTGAGCTGGGGAGTTTCAGACCCACGTTGGGGTGCTTGATGGTGGCTTTGCCGATGGCGATGGCGATCACGTTCGCCACGATCATCACCAAACCGACTTTGGGAGACCAGGTAATGGTGGCGGGAGCCAACGCCAGGATCGGAAGCAGCATGGTGCCAAAGCAACCGCCCCATCTTCCGGGGTGGATGGCGCTTTGGGGCCAGACCTTAAGACTTGTTCACCTGGCGCGTCCTTCGGGGGGACGCAGGGCCTCCTCCCGCAGCCGGCTCACCTCGCCGGAGCGCTTCAGCCGACTGATGGCCAGGTCGATGCGCAGGACCGTGGCCGTGTCCAGCCGAGGGGAGAGGGCAAAGCCCTGGGATTCGGGCCGCAGCCCCCGCAACACCAGGGTGGGCAGGGTCTTGCCCATGCCGTGGTGGGCCACGGCGTAGCTGAGTTGCAGGTCGTCGGCCAACACCGCATCCGCCTTGTCGGCTTCCAAAAGGCTGATGGCCTGGTTCACCCGGGGCAGCCACACCACCTTGATGGGCGGGCCTTGGCCCCCCCGGTTGAGCTCCTCCACCAGGGCCGCGCTGATGCTTCCTTGGCGCACCGCCACCCGCCGGCCCCGCAGGTCCTCCAGACCCTGGAGGGAGCCGGCGCTGCGCTCACGGGTGTCTTCCACCACATGCACCGTCAGGAAGCCCACCAGCAACGACGCGGCCACGATCCGCACCAGATAGGCCAACAACACCAGGAGGTGCCCCCGGGTGGTTTCCACGATCGTGTTGCTTCCGGGCCCGGTGGCGAGGATCTGAAAAATGCGCATGAAGCTGCGCAGGTTGCCCAGGGTTTGGGTTTCCTCGGAGCGGCCATGGCCCTCCACCTGCCAGGTGAGCAGGCTGAGCAGGCCGATCAGCAGCAGGAAGCCCCCGAGCAACAGGAGCAGGGTGGGTCCGAGCAGGCTGCGCAGGAAGGCCTTGCCCAGGTCGAGGCGGTTCCGCAGGGCGAGCACCGCCAGGCCGTCTTCCTGGAAGGGCAGGGAAAAGGTGAGATCCCGCAGCCGCTCGGGGGAAAGGTTGATGCACCCCACGGCCACATCCACCTCCTGGCGGCGGGTGGCCGCGAGCAGCGCATTGAGGTTGGGCCACTCCTGCAGCACAAAGGGCAGCCGCTCCTCCGTGGCCACCCGGGTCCAAAGGTCCACGGCCAGCCCCTTCCACACCCCCTCCTGACGGAAGTTGCAGGGCTGGGCCCCGTCCACCACCCCCACCCGCAACACCGAAGGCGGGCTCTGGGCCAGAACGCCGCCGCCGGGGACACCGAGCGCCAGGATCAGAAGCACGGCAGAGCCGATTCCCTGGCGCCGGCGGCGGGCGGGGGAGCTTGGGCGCCGCCCGGGCCAATCCCCAAGCGGGCGGACCAGCCAGGCCGCCAGGCGCCCCGAGCGCCGTTCAGTCATGGCCCCGCCGCCCCAGGAACCCCAGGGCCACGAGCAGGTTGCTCAGGGTGAGGAACGCCTCGGCGCCCCCGTGCAGGCTGTCGACATTGGCCAACAGCTCCCCGTAGCGCCGTTGGGCCACGATCGAGGCGGCGATGGTGACGGCCACGAAGAGCAGGGTGAGCTGAAAGCCCAACAGGGCCAACCGGGGGAAGGCCCGCACCCGGGAGGCCCAATACAAAAAGGCCAGGTAGGGCAGCAACGACAACACAAACAACGGCCCTGGATTGATGTCTGCCAACAGGGCAAAGGGCACGGTGGCCGGCGTGGTCTCGATCATGGAGTGGGCTTGCCGGAGACGAGGGCGTCGGCGCGGCGTTGCAGGCGCAGCAGCCACCAGGCCGCCACCGCCAGGCAGACGTTGCCCAGAAGGGTGCAACCCGCCTGTAGCACCACCAGCCCCTGCAGGGCCGGCGGATTGTCGAACAGGTGCCAGGTGCAGGCGGCCATGGCGCTCACCAGGGCCGGCACCATGGCCAGGGCCAGCCACCGCCAGCCGGGTTCGCCCCGCCGCCGGCCGTAGGCCTGCACGGCAAAGATGGCCACCAGCCACTCCACCACGGAGCTGACATGGATCCACCAAGTGCCTAGGGAGAGGGCATGCATCGCGCGGGTGCGGGGCTCCAGGGGTGGGGTGCCAAGCTAGCCGGCCCCTAAGGTCGGGGCACGGGCGACGGGGCCATGGCACGGAAGGGCACAGGGCGACGACCCCTCCTCTGCGGTTACTACGGCGAACACAACCTGGGCGACGACGCCCTCCTGGAGGTTCTGCTCCATCAGCTGCCCCCCGGGTGCCAGCCCCTGGTCACCGCCCACGACCAGCCCTGGGTGGCGGAGCGGTTCGGGGTGGCCACCTGCGATCGGCGCCGGCTTCTGGAGGTGCTCGCCCAGCTGGGTCACTGCGACGTGTTGGTGCTCGGTGGCGGCAGCCTCTTGCAAGACGCCACCAGCTTCCAGAGCCTGGTGTATTACGGCCTCCTGATCGTGGTCGCGCGCCTGCGGGGGCGGGCCGTGGTGCTCTGGGGGCAGGGGTTGGGGCCCTTGCGGCGTCCCGTGAGCCGCTGGCTGGTGCGGGGCCTGTTGCCCCTGGCAACGGCGATCAGCTGGCGCGATGGGGCCTCCGCCCGGCTGGCGGAGCGGCTGGGGAGTCGCCGCCATGGCGTGGGCAGTGATCCGGTGTGGGCCTACCCCGGGCGGGAGTGGCAAGGACAGGGGGGGCCGATCGTGTTGTGTTGGCGGCCGTTGGCGTCGTTGGAGCCCTCAGGCTGGCGGCCCTACCTCCAGGCCCTGGCGGCCGTGGCGGAAGCCAGTGGGCGGGAGGTGGTGTGGCTGCCCTTTCACCAGGGGCAGGATCGGGGGCTGCTCGGGCGGCTGCGGCAGGCTGGGCTGGTGCCAGAGGCCCTGATGGCCCGCAGCCGGGAGGTGGCGGTGGAGGCCCCCGCCGAAGCGATGGACGTCTTTGCCCGGGCCGGCCTGGTGGTGGCGATGCGCCTCCATGGGCTGATCCTGGCGGCCTTGGCGGGCAGCCCGGTGGCGGCCCTGAGCTACGACCCCAAGGTGGCCGCCGCTGCCCGGGGGTTGGGGTGCCCCCTGCAGGAGCTGGACGAACCGATCGATCCCGGGCTGGCCGACACCTGGCGGCGGCAGCTCGACCAGCCGCCCTCGCAGGAGGCGATGGCGGCCCTCAGGGAGGGGACGGCCGTGCATGCCCAGCTGCTGGGGCGGCCGGAGGTGGGGCTGGGTGGTGCCCCCAGGGAACGCCAACTCGGGGCGGGCGGGT
>JBKDSY010000040.1:0-14322 GCA_046340755.1 Cyanobacteriota bacterium | reverse complement strand
ATGGCTTCTGGCTGCTGGATCACGTGTTGAAGATCCTCTCCGTAGGGGGCCAAGGTTTCATTCCACTTGGTAGACCATTTGGAATATTTGGGATTATCCATATCAACAGAAGCAAGTTTCGTGCGTAATAAATTCACAAAGGGAGTCCGTGCTTCTTCCGCACTAAGACGTGTCTTTAAGGTGCCCAGTTGATCCGCCAGCAAATCAGGATTGAAACTGCGGCAATGATATTTATCTTCCGATATTTGCCCTAGGCAAGATTGATAGAAGGCGATATCTGGTTCCAGGTGACGGGACACCTCTTGATTGAAGTCGGCATCATTTTGCAATGGATTTTGATAGTCACTTGTGATCTGACTGCGCACCCGACGCGGCTGACTGAGGTAGGACTCAAGCTCAGGATGAACGTGGGAGACACCCTCGGTTAGATTGCTGAGATGAATCATGTACTTGATGCAGCCAAAGAACTTTTCGGGGGAGTCTTTCACCTCACCACCAATTAGATCTCGATAGGCCCCGCTATAGAAACGCAGCGAATGGATTGGGCTGCGGCGTGCCAGGAAGGCCTCAGGCGTCAGCGGTTTGCGACCTTCAATTGTGGTTTGGTAAAACGAGGACCAAAACAGGGATACAGGATCACGAATCACAAGAAATGTATGGAGGTGTTCAGGGCTGGCTTGCCAGAAACGCAGCAATTTTGTGGTGTTCCAATGGCCGGATACAAAAATGAAGTCTGACAAGGAAAACTGTTCGGGGTCAGGCCGCAAACAGAAATCAACAAAAGCCAGGTTGGTTGGTGTCGTAGCTTGATGGCCGACAGAAAACAACTTATCCTCGCCGTAATGGGTCAGAAAGCTATGCAGGAGTGACGTTCCACCAGTCTTGGGGAGATGACAGGAATAAAACATGGAGGAGGAAAGCTTGGTGCGAATGAGGATTAACGAATGGGGACTAATTTACCGTATCAGCGACTGATTCAACCAAGACGCGGCGGTCTGAAAAAACCCAAGGCCCGGCAAAGGTCGGATTGTGGACCTAGAATTGAACCCGCAATCCCAACAAAGGGAAAGGCAAATCATGATTTATCGACATTTGTTGTTCACTGGAGTTTAGACAAAGAAAGGAAATAATACACTACCTTATCATACTGTAGGCCTGGAAAGTTCTAAGCTCGAACGGGAGCGGAATCTCCATTGCCACACGGGATCCAGCGTGGCTAGGGCCATCGAACCGAAAGATCCCCGCAGGTTCTCCGCTGACGGGTTACAGATTATTTCCTTCGGCGACTCTCGCGGGAGCGCGAGTTGGAAAATAGAATCTGATATCTACCATTCGTCGATCGCATGAAGGAACTATCCAGTGAGTTCATTGCCGGTAACCTGGAAGTTTCTCAGAGGTGGGCAAAGACACCCTATTACGATGCGGTCGAAAAGGCGGCCCAAGCCCAGTGGGACAAGCTCATCTATCCCCGGATCGCTGACCTGCCCATCAATTGGAACTATGCCCTAGAACTCTCCATTGGTCACGGAAGAATGACGCAGATTCTTCTGGAAAAATCCTTGTCTCTGGTGGGGGTTGATTTACTTGAAGAAAACATCAAATTTTGCCGTGAACGATTTTCCGAGGTCCCGGGTTACAAATTTCGCCTCTATCTCAATAACGGAGTAGATCTCAAAGAGGTGATCGACAACACCATTACATTTGTGTTCTGCTGGGACTCCATGATTCACTTTGACAGTGATGTTGTACGCAGCTATTTACACGAGTTTTATCGGGTGATGAAGCCGGAATCCTACGCCTTCCTGCATCATTCAAACCTCATGAATAATCCCGGCGGTGACTTCCAAAAGAATGCCCATGCACGGAATTTCATGAGCAAGCAACTTTTTGCCCACTACGCCTACAAAGCTGGCTTCGAGGTTGTGAAGCAGGATGTGATCAATTGGGGCATGGGTCCAAAAATGGTGAAGAACCTGGATTGCATCAGTATTTTGAAAAAGCCCTAGAGATCTTCATCTGATTGAACCTTGGTCTCATCTAATTGAGCCTAGATCTCATCTGATTGAGTCTGGATCTCATCTAACTGAACCTTGGTCTGAGTTGGCTTGCGATATCTGAAGATTGGATAGATCAAACCAGGTCTTAATCTGGGGTGTCAGTTTCACGATCAGCCAGGTTGGACTTGCGCTTCTCCCTGAGCTGGCGTCCACCTCCTGGAGAAGCCGGTTCCGGGCACGCCACAAACAAAAACCACAGTCTCAAGATGCTGCTCCTTCAAACCCTCGGAATGACCAACGGGCTGAAATAGGGCAGACGGCTTGAAAACTGTGGCTTGGTAGCTGTGGCTTGGCGGCTGTGGCTTGAAAACCACGGCTGGCAATCAACTCGGCGCGAGGGTCACTTGGGTTGAGCAGGTGGACACCAATGACGTGACCACCCGCTCAGACCAAGCGGGGCCAGGGTTGGAAGGATCCATGGCGGCGGACGATCCCAGCTGGGACTCCTCAGGCGACCTTGGAACGCAGGTGAATGCGCGCGTACTTGCGTGCGGGGCGCTCGGGCTTGTCTTCCATGGCGGGCTTGGCAGGCGCCACCACACCGATGATGTTCACTTTGGGCGAAGTGAAACGACCTTCGGTTTCGATCAGATCCGCGAATTTCGCCAGAACTGAGGTGGCCACCTTCCGCACTTGGGCAGCAGGCACGTTGGTCTCGGCGGAAACAGCCAAGACGAGCTCTTTCATGTTCATGGTTGGAATGACCGCCATCGGCGGTGAGAGGGAATGAAGGGAGGTGGTTCAGTTTCCGCCAACGGCGGCTTTAACTCCCGCAAAAAAAACTTAGCACAAAAAAACTTGGGCGCAACCTACCCCCAAAGACTCTGGCTCACCTGGCGGTAGAGGGCGTCTGGGGCCAGACCGGGAATCAGGTCGCCGCGGCCATCGAGCTGGCCCAGGCTGGGGTAGGTGCCCAGCCAGGGATGGGGCAGTTGGCGTCCCACCGGATCGCCATAGAGAATCGCCACGGAGGCACTGCCGTGGTCGGTGCCGGCCGAGCCGTTCTCCCGCAGGCGACGACCAAATTCACTCACCGCCAGCAGAAGCACCCGCGGGCGTTGGCCCATGCGGGCCAGACCCGCGTCAAAGGCCTGGAGGGCCTCCGCTAAATGGGTGAGCTGAAGGGCCTGCCGCGTGGCTTGCTTGGCGTGGGTGTCGAAACCTGTTTGCGACAGGGCCAACACGGGAGGGCAGCGGGGCATGGCCAGGAGTCGGAGAGCCAGAGCCACCTGCTGACCCAGGGCCGTGGCCGGGATCTTCAGGCCACTGGGAAGGGGCTGGAGCTGGTCCTGGATGCGGGCCAGTTCACGGGCCCCAGCGCTCTCCATCTCCAACATGCGCCGCAGGATGGGGTTGTTGACGGCCAGCTGGGGATCGAGCAGCCAGGGGCTGGGCCGGCGCAGGTTCTCCGCCGCCAGCTGCAGCGACTGCGCTTTCCCCCCCTCCACACTGGCGGAGCCGGTGGGCCCGAGGGCCAACAGGGGGCCGGACCACCCCCGCTGATCGAGGGCAGTGGCCAACCAGCCGTGGCCCTCGCCGCTGGGGGAGGCCGTGGCCCACTGATCCATCGCCTTGAAGTGGCTGCGGTTGGGCTGGGGCCACCCCACGCCAAGGGCGAAGCTGAGACGTCCCTTCCGCCAGAGGGGCTCCAACGGCGCCAGGGCGGGATGGAGGCCCAGGCCATCGGCCAGAACCAGCGGTTGGTCAATCGCCAGGGTGGGCCGGGCCTGACGGTAGAGGGGGTCGCGCCAGGGCACCACGGTGTTGAGGCCATCGTTGCCGCCCCGCAACTCCACCAACACCAGCACCCCATCGTTGTCGCGACGGGCGGACGGCTGGGCGAGCGCCGCCGGGGTGAGAGCCCCGGCGGCGAGCAACTGCAGGAGAGAGCGGCGCTTCATGGGGGATTCAGGCCAGTTGCCAGACGGGATCGGCAAACAACCGCGCCAGCGAGCCACGGTCGGAGGGGGCGGGAAGGGTCAGATCCAACGGGGGAATGGGCGTGAGCGAGGGGGCGAGCTGCTCGGGCATCTGGCGGCCCGCCCACACCTCCTCATCCGCCAGCAACAGGGCGAGGCCCCGCCGCCGCGCCTGAAGCCAGCGCAGGTTGAGCCACTCCTCATTCACCGGCCAACCCTTGACCGAAGGGGGGTCCAACACAGGCTGTCCCATGCGGGCCAGCTGGGCCCGGGCAATGATCAAGGCATCTCGGTGGCGACTGCCCAACAGGGCCAGGCTGCGGCCCATCATCAGGATCGGGTCGTCCAGCCGCTGGCCGCGCGCCGCCTGGGCCTCAGGCGACTGGAGCAGGGTGGCGTGCAGCCAGGGCAGGGAGAGGCCCTGGGCCCGCCAGCCCTCGGCCACCGCGCCAAGGCGGCTGGGGGGGGGCAGGGCTCCCACCAGGGCGCGCCAGAGGCGGGTGGTGATGTGGCGGGCGGTGGCGGGCTGGGAGGCGAGCCAGGCGGCCAGGCTGGTGCCGTCAAAGGGGGCCGTGCGGCCGAGGATCGTTTTGGGGCCGGGGTCGTGGCGGTTGGGGTTGAGCACCAACTGGCCATTGGCGTCGAGCTGGTAGCCCGTGAGGGCCCGGGCCGCCTCCTTGACGTCGGTTTCGCTGTAGTTCCCTTCCCCCAAACTGAAGAGTTCCAGGAGCTCCCGCGCCAGGTTTTCATTGGGCCGGGCCCGGTGGTTGGCGGGCCCATTCAGCGACATCTGCAGGGCGGGATCGAGCACCATGGCGGTGAGCAGTTGGTCAAAACTGCCGCTCAACTGGGCCTCGATCGTGGTGAGCTGGGTTTTGAGCAACCCCGCATGGGGCAACTGGCGCCAGCTCACGGGGAAAATCCCCGTCCACACCTGCACCAAGCGGGCGCTCGCCCGGTCAGGGCCAAAGGCCAGCCGCGCCAACCATTCCGATTGCAGGTCGGTGGAGATGCGGATCTTGCACTGGCGCTTGGCGGCCCGATCGCCCGCCGTTGCGCAGGATTGGCCGTTGGGGGGAGCCAGAACCACAGCCCCAAATCAGGGTTCAACTTAGCAACGGGGCGCCCGGCGCACCAGCTCTCCGGGATGCCCATGATGAAGCCCACGCCCCTCCTCCACCCATGCCAGCCACCGAGAGCCCCGCCCCACCCCACACCGGCGCGGTGACGGGCCTACTGGAGCAGCTGGCCTTCCTGCGGGAACCCGACTACGCCAGTCGGCATTTCGCCCGGTTGGGGGATGTGTTTGAAACCGTGATCACGGGCCAGCCCGTGGTGTTCGTGCGGGGGGCGGGGGCCGTGGAGGAGCTGATGGCCCAGGCGAGCGCCCTGGAGGGCTGGTGGCCCGCCAGCGTGAGCCAGTTGCTGGGGCCCCTCTCCCTCTCCAACCGCAATGGGGAGGCCCATCTGGCCCGGCGGCGGGCGGTGGGGCGGTTGTTTTCCGCCCAGGCCCTCAAGGGCTACGGGCCAGGCATCGCGCGGATTTGCGACCGGCTCGTAGACGACCTGGTCGCGGCCCCCCCACCGGTGGCCCTGGCGCGGCGCATGCGCCCCTTTGCCTTCCAGGTGATCGCCGAGGAGGTGCTCGGCCTGCGGCCGGAGGGGCAAACGGAGCTGTTCGAAGACTTTGAACGCTGGGCCGGCGGACTCTTCAGCCTGCCCATCGCCTATCCCACCAGTCCCCTGGCCCGCGCCCTGGCCGCCCGGCGCCGTCTGATCCAGCGCATCCGGGGGCTGTTGCCCGGCCTCACCGCCCTGGAAGGGGCCTGCGACGAGGCCGGCCTGCCCCTGGATGACGCCGACCTGGCCGATCAATTGCTGCTCCTGCTCTTCGCCGGCTACGAAACCACTGCCTCCTCCCTCACCGTGCTGGTGATGATGCTTCTGCAACATCCCGCCACCCTGGCCTGGCTCCTGGAGGAGCTCGACGCCATCCCCTGGCCCGCCGCTGGCCCCCCGCTGGACCAACTGGAGCGGTTGCCCCGGCTGAACGCGGTGATCAAGGAGGTGTTGCGGCTGGCACCCCCCGTGGGCGGAGTGTTTCGCCGCACCGTCGCCCCCGTGCGGCTCGGTGACTACACGATCCCCCCGGGGCGGGTGATCCAGGTGAACATCACCGCCAGCCATCGCCAGGGGTGGGGCCCGGGGGAGGAGACCTTTCGTCCGGAACGCCACCTGGAGGCGCCGCCGCCGGGCTCCACCGCCGTGCCCTTCGGCCTGGCCCCCCGGGTGTGCCTCGGCAAACCCCTGGCGGAACTGGAGATGCGCCTGCTCCTCACCCGCCTGCTGCAGCGGGTGAGCCTGTCGTTGGAGCCCCAGCAAGACCTCACCCTGGCCGTCAGTCCCACCCCCCTGCCCCGCAGCGGCCTGTTGGTGCGGGTGGAGCGCCGTTAAGCCTCCAGCAGCTCCTGGCAACAGCGGGCGAAGGCGGCGGCGGGATCGGGGGCGGTGGTGATGGGCCGGCCGATCACCAGGTGGCTGGCGCCAGCGGCGAGGGCCTCGGCCGGGGCCATCACCCGGGCCTGGTCGCCCCTGCCGCTGCCCCGGGGGCGGATGCCCGGGGTGACCAGGGCGAAGGGTTCGGGGTGGGAGGCCCGCAGGGCCGCCACCTCCCGGGGCGAGCAGACGCAACCACCCACCCCCGCCGCGGCCGCCAGGGCGGCCAGCCGCTCCACCCGGGCCGCCACGGGCTCGGCCATGGCCAGCTCCTGCTGAAATCGCTCCGGGTCCCAACTGGTGAGCACGGTGACGGCCAACAGGGTGGGGGCGGGCAGGCCGGCGGCGGCGGCACCCTCCGCCGCCGCCCCCTGGGCGGCGCGCAGGGCCTCGCTACCGGCGCAGGCATGCACGGTGAGGAGCTCGGCGCCCAGGCGGCCGGCCGCCCGGCAAGCCCCGGCCATGGTGGCGGGGATGTCGTGAAACTTGAGATCAAGAAACACCCGCTGGCCCTGATCCCGGAGCTGGTGCACCACCCCGGGGCCGGCGCTGGTGAAGAGCTCCAGGCCCACCTTCACCCAGCGGAGCTCGGGGATGGAACGGGTCAGGGCGAGGGCCTGCTCGGCGTCCAGGCCATCGAGGGCCACGATGAGGCGATCGGCGGGACGGGCGGGCATGGAGAGGGGGAACTGCCGCTGCCGAGGCTAGGGAGGGCCCCGGCGACGGGGCCGGTGGCGGCACAAGCCCCTTGGCCTGTAGGAAGAGGGATGTCGCCCACCACGGCAGCCGATGGCCATCGCCCCCACCTCCCCCCACCCCACCCCCGCTGGCACGCCGCCGGGGCCCCTGACCATGGCGTTCTTCGGGCTCGGGGCCGTGGGGTCGTCGATGTTGATCTGCCTTTCAGAGCTGGCGGAGCGGGATGGGGTGCCCCTGCGCTTCGTGGTGGTGGTGCTCAACGTGGAGCTGGCCCGCGACGCCCTGTTCCACGCCGAGCGGCTGTTCGATCGGATCGACTTTGTCGGCCTGCCCGACTTTGCCCCCCTGTTTGATGGGAGCGCGCCGGAGCTGCAGCGGCTGGCGGGGGCCCAGGTGCTGGTGAACGCGGCCCACCCCGGCTTCAACCGGCCCCTGTTGGAGCTGGGCCTGCGGCTGCGGGCCCACGTGGTGGACCTGGCCTCCGACATGTATGACACCGAGACCGAGGGCAGCCTCACCTTCTCCCAATACGCCTTCGACCAGGCCTACCGGGAGCAGGGGCGGGCCGCCCTGATCAACCTGGGCATCTCCCCGGGGGTCACCAACTTTCTGATCGGGCTGCGGCTCCATCAGCTGCGGGGCTCCAGCCGGCGGGATCTGGAAATCAAGAGCGTGGATCTCTACCTGCTGGAAGACATCGACGCCGATGAAATCATCTTTTCCTGGTCACCCCTGGTGGCCCTGGAGGAATTGGCGGAGCGCCCCCGCCTGTTGCGAGATGGGCGGATTCAGGTGCTCGAACCCTTCAGCGCCGCCCGCGAACACCACTTTCCCGGCGAGGTGGAGCCCACGCGCCAATACCCCCTCTATCAAGAAGAGTTGCTCTCCCTGCATCGCTCCTTTCCCGAGATCGAATCCATCGGCGTCTACACCGGTGGTTCGGAGGTGGAGCTGGTGAAAGCGCTGTTCAAGCTCAACCTGCTCTCCAAGCGCACCCTGCCCGAGCAGAGCGAGCTCACGGTGGAGGCGATGGTGCGGGCGATCCTGCCCGGCATGAACAAACCACGCCGCATTGAGGAGTATCTGCGCAACGGCGTGATTCGCCGGGCCCACTTCGCCGCCGCCGCCGAGATCCGCTACACGGAAACCGTGCGCAACGACCGGCAGACCACCATCGAGACCGTCGGACTGAGCTACCTCCGCTACCCGGGCCTGCTCGGCAGCCCCTACGCCGGCGCCACCTACATCTCCTACCCCACGGCGGTGGGGGCGGCGATCCTGGCCTGGCATGCCCTGGCCGATCCCCGGGAGGACGGAGCGGGTGAGCTCAAGGGGGTGGTGACCGGCGAAGACCTGGCGCGGCTGCTGCCCCGGGCCCGGGCCGACGCCATCCGCCGCGACCTGGTGGCCTGGGACATCGACCTGTTTGAAACCGCCCGCGACGCCACGCCGGTTTGAGGGAAAGGCCTGGGAGGAGCCAGAACAAACAAACCATAACAAGCAGCTCAGGACAAGAATTTAATCAGTCAACATCAACGGCAATTGCTGGATATTAATTTTACACTCTAATGCGTAGCATAACAGAGCCAGCGACGCCAAATACAGCAGCGCCGCACGATAACGCAGGATTCGCGTCAATACTTTAACCAAAGGATCACAATGTCATTGCCTATACTGCCTTGTCGCTTTCTGAAGAGCCGCATGAGCCCGAACCCAAAGCCGATTGGGCCAAGATTCAATCTATGCTATACTCTTATAATGGTCATTTTGAGCTTCAGCCAGGAGGACCACCTGTGAAGCCGCCTTTTAGATCGGCTTTTAAACCCCCTGCAGCTGCTTGAGATAATGATATTAAGTTTCATAAAAAAAATATAAGACAAATCAGATGAGCAAAGCAGGTTCTCTCTCCAGCCGAGGCGATTATTATCAGAAGCAGATTGCCTTTCTATGGGCATTAAGAATTTTATCGAGTAGTGATTATCACTGGCTTGAAATTGAATCACAGACATGCCCAGTCGACGACATCGTAATCTGCAAATCTGATGGCAGCCTGATTTGCTGTCAGTGCAAAATGAATCAGAAGGGTAATAGGGCCTGGGTGATCAACGATCTCAAAGATGATCTTAAAAAAGCTTTTGAGGCCTTAGCTAATAATGACAGTACAACAGTCGAATTCTATTCTCGAACTCCATTTGGCGACCTTGAAAACCTATCAAGATCTGCAGGGCTCCATCATGATGAGACGAGCTATCTCAATTCTCTTAGGCAAGGGGAGAAAAGGCACTACTATTTAATAAGTCAACTTATTTCCGAGAAGGATTTGAAGCTTTCTACCTATGACTTTCTAAAGCGGACCAAGTTCAATATCAAAGGAGATTTTGATGAGATAAATCAAGAAATAAAGAGCAGGCTAGCTATATATTTTAGCAATCCTGAAGCTGCATACGACAAACTCTGGACTAAGTTAGACAAACTTAGCTCGCGATTAGATTTTTACAATCCATGCACCTCAGCTCATCATCGTTTAAGCAAAGATGACCTAGAAGAGATTCTCACTCAGGCTGGATCCCTACGTAGCCCCCCTATCTTGCTGAAAGATGCACAGCAAGAATTCAAAAACCTCTCAGCTGTCGACAGGTCATGGATTCGAGAGATTGCTGGGGAGCGTGTCGCAACCCCAATTGTGCAAGACATAGAGAAAGCTATTGATTCTGGGAAACGCAGCATTTTGCTTACTGGGCCCCCAGGATCCGGCAAAACCTGTGTAATGCTTAATCTTGTGGAAGCACTTGAAAAGAAAGCACGAGGGCATCGAGAATGTCAGACAATTTTCATACAATCTCGCGAATTTGCAGATCTTGATACACCCGAGGCTCGCCAGGAACTGGGTCTGCCACAGGATTGGGTGAATAAGGTTGCCCGCCTAGGCGACACAATGGATGTGATTGTGATCATTGATTCACTTGATGTCTTATCCATCGCCAGAGAGCACAATATATTGTCATATTTTCTAGCACAAATTGATCGGTTGCTAACAGTCCAAAATGTTACTGTTATCACAGCATGCCGTGATTTTGACCGAAGGTTTGATCAAAGAATTGCCCGCAGATCCTGGGATTATGAATGCCAATGTCTTCCGCTAGACTGGAATAGTGTAATTGTTCCAATTCTTGAAAAACAAGGAATTCATTTGGCTTCCGTTGATGCTGACACACGTGAACTTATTCGAAATCCACATGAACTTTCCCTATTCATTGAACTTGCCAAGAGGGAAGGAAGCTTCAATATCGTAACAACCCAAGCTCTGGTTACACGCTATCTCAAAAAAATAGTTCAGGATGACTTGGCTTTAGGAGATCACGCGATGATTGCGATTGAAGCCGCAGCAGAGCTAATGCTTCGATCACGCAGCTTATCAATACCTTCTCAAGATTTTTCGGCTTCTACAGATATACGGAGAAGACTATGCAGCTTAAGAATTCTGCAGGAGATTGATCGAGAAAAGCTAACCTTTGGCCACCAAACACTGTTAGATGCCCTAGTGATTTCAGGCGCTACACGACGAGGAATCACTCTGAAAGAATTCATCCGTAATCTACCGCAAGTTCCCTTTGTTCGACCAAGTATTCGCAGTTTTGTATCTCAGTTAGCAATTGATAACCGCTCTGATTTCAGAAAACAAGTACGCGGCGTATTGACAGGTAAGGAAGCTTTTCACATCCGCCGCTTAATTGCTGAGGTATATGCCAATCAGCCGCCCGAAGATGAGGACTGGCGATTTCTTAATGAGTTAAGAAGAAACCATAGAGACGTATTTCAGATTATTTACAGCCAGGCATATTCGGTTGAGTGGCATCATTTTTGGCTAAAGCACTTGGTGCCTGAGTTTGAGGTTTTTTGTGATAACCACGGTATGTTGGCTCACGTTTTTCACGTAGCGCAATGGAAAAATGATCACCCTATCAGCGTTATTGATTTCTGGATGAAAGCACTGAGCACTGAATGGGTTGACAAGAGTAGAATTATACAAAATATACCATATTACCTGACTGATTTAAAAGTGGAGTATCTAGCTTCTGCAAGGGAATTAATAAATACCCTTATCAATGGACAAAAAATTGAGAATGACCAACTCGGCACTGTTATTGCCAGAGCCCTCACGGCTGACGTTATTGATGACAACCTGCTTTGGGCATACATGACTCGGGATGTCAATTACATTGATGTCAATGATTATAATACTATCAATAAATTACGTTGCCGCCCTGATGAATTTGGTGATAGGAATGACGACTTCTTAACACAACGGATGACGAATTCAACCACTCTTCTCAATTTAGCAATCAATACACTTGAGGAGTGGAGCGAGGCTCGAGATACTCAAAGAAGGCAGAAGAAAATCGAGATTCGATATGGTTTTCTCCATAAGACTTCATACAATGATGATCACTCTTCAGTCAAGATACGGCTCGCTGACGAGGCAAGGATTCTCTTCGACTCGATTCAAAGATCTATTTTAGCCCATGCTCGAAAACATTCCGAATGGTGGCAGAGAAATCGAGAACGACTGTGTTCCAGCCACGAAGGATCAGTGTTGTACTTTGCTTGTCTTGCTTGCATTGAATGCCCTCAGCCGAATCTGGATGTGATTGGTCATCTCCTATGCAATCAGACCCTTCTAGAGTCTGACCTATCTGATGAGCTGTGCCAATTGATTAGAGCGGCTTTTATATATCTTGAAGACTTCATTCAGGATACAGTAATTTCGGCCATCGAAACAGTGTGGCAAGAAGATTTGTCGGAGGATGGAAATGAATTATTTATCCTCAGAAAGAGAGCCAAATACATAGACGCCATACCATGCCATCTGCGCACAGAGAAGGCTCAATTAAGTCTAGATACTTATGAAAAAAGGCATGGAGAAATTTACTGGCAACCAGACATCACTGGAGTTCGAGAACGTTCAAACACGATCCCTTTTACGTATGAGAGCTTTCTAAAAGCCAGTGATCGCGAGATCATTCGCTTGCTAATCCACTACGAAACATCCGTAAATAATCGAGATTATGTTGGTTTTTCCGATGTTGAGCAATTGGTAGGTGACCAATTGTGTGAGGCTTCATCACGTGCATCTTTACGATTCATGAAACTTCTGGTTTCCTTCTGGGATGAAATCCCCTCATATTATTGTGATAAGATCCTGGATGGAATTTCAAAATATATCCAGTTCCGCTATGGCAGCCTTCATCCATCTCAAAGTTGGAGTGCAATTGAAGCCCCTGATTCAGCTGACCTAGTCAGACAGATTCTTAACGAGTTGGATAGGCATCTTGCCTACTGGCAGTTCAACCGATACGGTGCTGATGCCTTAAACGCCTGTGCTCACGCCATCCAAGACGAACAGAACGCATTAGATCTAATAAAACTGGGAGCAATCTTTGCAAAGTATCATGAAGAGAATGGGAGGCCTACCGACTCAGAAAATCTTTTTAATGATGCTATCAACATGCCGATCGGATGTATTGCACAAGCATTTTTAGTTGTCGCCAGTAATTTAATCGACCATGATATTCCTTTTCCCATTTTACTGTCTCCTACCTTACGACAACTATCTGGCAGCAAACATCAAGCTGTTCGGGCTCTCATTTTAAGGCAGTTGCCCTCTCTCCAAAGGAAGAACCCTACCTTGGGATGGGAGTTATTTAGCCTTGCGTTGGAAGATGCAGCTGGGCTTTGGAAATATGCCGAATCCTGTATGTATTATGCATATCTTGAGCATTTTGAATCGGTGGCGCCTGTACTTCTTCGAATCAAGCGCGAGGGAAGCAGGCAAGACATGGAAATTTGGGGGCGTATCTCGGCTTTATCTGCTCTTAGCGGCCACATCCTTCTTTCTGATTTTCTTGAAGAATTACATACCTTGGAACTTTTGGAAGCTTGGAAAGGTGCAGCAAGTGTTTGGACGGAGCCCCATAACATCAAAGACTCCAAATACAGGGAACAATGTATGAAAGGAATTGAATCAGGGTTAAATGGGAGCATCTCTAGTGCAACCGCTGTTGCACGCTTATTTGCGGCTTTACTCACTGAGGAAACCGCTCCCCTTTCTATTCCGATAAATGTGCTTAGGCTCTTTTTTGAATCTCTAAAGAACAATAAGGGCAAAGTAACCATTTCTTCTAGATTCTCAAAATGGTTGATTGCCAACTTGACAAGAGATCCTCAGCTTACTTTAGATGCGTTAGAACTATACTTGGAATGCCTATGTTGCATCAAGAAAAATATTTATGATGATGACCATAGCCTTGCACAAGTCATAACGGGTCTTTTTTCAGATGCTGAGGAAAGGGAAGAATCTGATGAAGGCAAGATGCTCGAACGCGTGATTTCAATTCAAGATCAACTGCTGGCTCTAGGGGTGAGATCTATAAATGAGTGGCTTCGTGAAGCTGAGGTCCGTTAGCAGGCTCTGGTTTTTATTTTTGCATTGCGTGCGATTTCTATCTGCACTTATTTAGTCCAGTTTGATCGCGCAAGACAAAGAAATAAATTTAGCAAATTGCAGACAAATAATTCCAGATACCTTTAACGATCACAATGGGAGGATCTCAAGGGCAGACTAAGATCTCATGTCCACACTCGACGAAGAGATTGAAAGAATTTGAAGTTCACACCAATCATAAGTCATTCAAAATTCGACTAACCTCCGCATCAACTTTTTGCCCAGCTGCAGAACTCGCCCATCAAGTTCCTTGGCACTTGCAAACTCCTGATTAGGATCAGTCAGTTTTACCCCATCCAGTCTCACCGCACCCCCTTCGATCTGACGTCGGGCATCGCTGGTGCTTTTGCAGAGCTTGAGGGCGCCCAACAAGTAAAAGGCTCTTGCCGGAAACGACACCCCAGCCAACGAGGCCTCCGGCAGGGCCACCTCCGCGTCAGCGCTCGCGCCGTCCTCGGGCGACCGCTGCCCCCCCCCCAGCACCACCCCTAAGGCACTGGCCTGGGCCTCCAGGGCCGCCGGCTCCCCGTGGCGGCTGGCGGTGACGGCCAGGGCCATGGCCTTTTGCCGGTCTCGGGGATTGGCCGGCAGCGCCGCCAGGTCGAGGTCGGTGAGCAGGGTGAGGTACTCATCCACCACCGTGTCGGGC
>JBKDSY010000039.1:0-2007 GCA_046340755.1 Cyanobacteriota bacterium | reverse complement strand
GGCGTCCTCCCCCAGAAGGGGCTCCAACGGTTCAAGCCAGCCGGCCGCCACGTAGCGGGCGGTCCAGCTGACGTCCATCAACAGCAGGTCGAAGGGGGTGTCGCCCAGGAGCAGGCTGCTGATGGCCAGATCGGAGAGGGCTTCGGTGTCGAGGGGACCGCGGGTGACGGCGATCCGACAAGGGGTCTGGCTCTGGTTGAAGCGCCGCACGGCGGCGGCCGTGGCGTCGGCGAAGGGGGCGGGCATGAGCACCCGCACGGTGGGACGGGCATCGGCTGGGCCCGAGGGCGCGGACGCCCGGGCCTGCCGCGCCACAAGCCAGGCCGCGCTGGGCACCGCCGCGAGCGACAAACGCAGAACATGCCGCCGGGAGAGGGGGAGCGCCATTGGCGTGGGGCGGCGAGGGAAGGCCAGGGGCCAGACCCTGGTGTTCTAGGGCCTGGCCCGGGGAGTGCGCTAGGAAACGCGGGCGACGGAACGGGAAGCGACAGGAGGTGAGACGACAGGGGGTGAGGCGTGCCCAGGCCAGGCCGCCAGGTCGGCAGCGAAGCGCTGACGCAGGTTCTCGGGTTTGTAGGCGCAGCCAGGATCATGCCAGCGTTGCTTGGCACTGATGTGCACCTCATCCGTGAAACTGGTGGCCACAGGAATCTCGCGCAGCCGCGCCCCCAGCAGACAGGGTGCCGCTTTGACCTGAATGGTTGGGTTGGGTTCCAGGCCGGTGACCATTATTCCATGGCTGCCTTTGTAGGCAATTCTGGTTGAATCCACGGTGAGTCCCAGAGCGGAAACCTTCTCCAGCATCCACGCCAGGGCGCCGTCGGAGAGGCCCCGATCACTTTCGGAACCACCACCCACACAGCCGTGTCCACCGGGAAACCAAACCTGGCAGAGCTCAGTGTTCTGTTCTGGAGACACCTCCATGGGGGTGTAGTAGAACTCCTTGCGGTTTTCGTCAATCGAGACCGCATGGAAGGCGTGTTCGATTGTGGGGTTCAACTTGTGATCATGGAAGGCATAGCGATGGTTGAGGGCGCCATCCACCTGGAAGTGTCGAAACAGATCCGGTATGCCCAGCTCACCCACGGTGTCCCAGCAGCAGAGAGCCTTGATGGGCACACGTTCGCCGTAGCTGGCACGGAAGGCTTTCGCTTCCGCGCCATCAGGATCTTTTTCGCGGTGATCACGATCGCGATAGAGCTCATAAGCCATCGGAATCATTCTCAGGTATTCGCGACGTGGCAAGCCTGAGTTGTAAATCAAACCAGCCAGGGAACGCACCGTATAGGCACCTCGACTAAACCCAACGAGGTAGATTTCATCACCATGCAGATAGTTCAGGCAGAGGAATCGATAGGCGTCTTGGATTTTGTGGTCGATGCCCAAGCCAAGGGCTCCTCCACCCAGCTGTGTGAGGAAATCACTGATCGAATCAGGAGTGTTGAGTTGCTTGGTGCCCAAGCCTTCGTCATAGTAAATAATCTGATCAACAGCAATGGCTGGGTCAGCGAGGTCTGTCCCATTGGGCAGGATGGCCTGGGTCATCTTCACCACATTGGTGGGATGCTTCTGATCAAGGTCTTGCCAGGTTCCATCACAACAGATGATGAGTCGTCGCTTCATTGCAGATCTCCTTTGAGCTAGATGGCCTCTGCACACAGCATAAAAAGCCCGCGTGGATCGACCCGGCCAAGACATACTTCTTGAGAAAGTCTCTGGGATAAGGAAATGTGCCAGGTTTCAAGCAGAAAGGGGGAAAGCTGTTAGGGTTGTGAAAGATCAACCGGCGTTCCAGATAACGCCCCGTCGGCCTTCTGACCTGCCATCAGCCGAGCGGCCTGCCATCAGCCGAGGGGCCTGCCATCTGCCGAGGGGCCGGCCGCACTGGGCGGGTGGGTTGGTCTCACAGCGCTGGGTTCAGGTGCTTCCCGGGTCGGGCGGCTCCACTGGGCACATGGCGGCATAGCCCTGTCGCCAGCGGATCATCCAGTGGGCTCCATGGGGCAT
>JBKDSY010000038.1:0-2656 GCA_046340755.1 Cyanobacteriota bacterium | reverse complement strand
ACACCAGCCCGGAGCCCAACCTGCGTGACTTCGCTGTTGCCTTGTTCAACAGCGTCAGCAGCATCGGCCCTTCGGGCGACCTGCTGCCCCACGCCCGCGTGTTCCTCAGCATCTGGAAAGACAGCCTCAGCTCCCGGCCGGCCTTTGAGCTGTGGAGCGATCACCTCGCGGGAGTGCTGCGCGTGGAGGAGCAGCTCAACGACGCGCCAGAGAGCTACGAGCCAGACGACGACGACAGCTATGAGGTGATCGAGCGCTTTGTGCTCAGCCGCCTGTTGCAACGCTTCCAGGGTGACTACTCAGACAGCGAGCTGCTGGAGACGCTCAGAGGCCGCAGCAGCTCCTGCTGGTTCGAGAAGCACCTGCACGGCTACCGCGCCCTGGAGCAGGCCATCACCTTCCGCGGCCTGCTCGCGAAGGCTGATTTGCAGGTGCCCAGCTTTGAAGAGGGTCTGCAGCGCTACTGCAACGGTTGGTGGCGGCTGGATCAGGCCTACCGGCGCTGCATCTTCCACGCCCGCACCTACCAGCAGCCCACCCTCTTCAAGCCGCTGCGGGAATGGCTGGAGAACCAGTACGTGAACAACGTGCTGCTGCCGCTCATCAACCGCTGGAGCGATCAGGTGAGTCAGCTCAGCAGCTGGAGCTCGAGCACCTTGCCGCGGCAGAAGGAGTTCCACATGCGCTACGTGCATGCACCGCTGGGGGCCAAGAGCCTCAAGCGCCTGTTTGTGGTGATCTCTGATGCCCTGCGCTATGAGGCCGCCCGCGACTTCGCCGATCGCCTCAACAGCCAGGCGGGCAAGGGTTGGAAGGCTGAGGTGGATGCCCTGCTGGGGGTGCTGCCTTCCTACACGCAGCTGGGGATGGCGTGCCACTTACCGGGAGTACAGCTCGACATCGATATCCACACCCCAGAGGCGAGGGCCCTGGTGGATGGCCAGAGCGCCTCCGGCACCGACAACCGCGACAAGATCCTCAAGGCCTACGCCAATGGCCGTGCCAAGGCAATTCAGGCGGAAGACTTCCTCAACCTGCCCACCACCAAGGAGGGGGCTGAACTGATCAAGGAGCACGACCTGATCGTTGTGTATCACAACCGGATCGATCGGATCGGCGACAAGCGCGACACGGAAGCCGACACCTGCCAGGCGGTGGAGCAGAGCTTCGAGGAGCTGGAGCTGATCCTGCGCAAGATCGCCAGCCTCAAGGGCAGCCAGGCCGTCATCACCGCCGATCACGGCTTCCTTTTCCAACAGGAGCCGGTCGACGCCAACGACCGCGCCGAGTTCCCCGCGGCAAAGGAGCTCAGCTTCAAGAACCGGCGCTTCGCCCTGGGCACGGGCATCAAGGCCAGTGCCGGACAGAAGGTGTTCACGGCCGGTGCGCTGGGCCTCACGGGCGACTGGCAGGCTGTCTTCCCCCTGGGGCTGGACCGCTTCCCCCGCTCAGGGTCGGGCTCCCGTTTTGTACACGGGGGCACCTCCCTGCAGGAGGTGGTGGTGCCGGTGATCCGGCTCAAGCGCGATCGCAAGGACGTGAGCCGTGTGGTGGAGGCTCAGCTGCTGCGGGTGCCGGCAAAGATCACCACTGGCAAGCTCTCCTTTGGCCTGTTCCAGCTGGAGCCGGTGGAGCCCAAAAAGCGCCTCCCCCTGCAGCTGCGCATCGGCCTCTACGCCAAGGCCGATGGCGCCCCGCTCTGTGCCCCCCGCACCGTGCTGCTGGATTCAGCCGCCCGCGAGGCCCGGGAGCGCGAAGAGTCGGTGGTCCTGGAGCTCTCCAACGCTGCTGGCGACTACAACAACCAGATACTTGAGCTGCGTCTGGAGCGGCAGCTGGAGGGTGTCGCCACCCCCGTTCCCTACAAGACGGTGGAGCTCAAGCTGCAGCGGCCCTTCGGCAGCGACTTTGACGACTTCTGATGGGCTTAGCCCATGCCTAAACTAATCTGGTCGCTGGAGGCGCAGCCATGCGGGAGGGTGAAATGCGAGTGGTGAACGTCCATCAGGCCAAAACCCATCTGTCGCGCCTGATCGATGAGGCCCATGCCGGTGAAACCATCCTGCTGGCCAAGGCCGGCAAGCCCTGGGCGCGGCTGATGCCCCTGGCGCCTCCCGCTCCCCAGCGCATCCCGGGCCGGTTGCGCAGCCGGGGTCCCCTCAGCCAGCCCAACGCGCTGCTCGAACCCCTCGACCCCGGTGACCTGGAAGGCTGGGAGTCCGGCCCCCTGCTGCCTGAGACGCCGCAGTCATGAGCGATGGTGCCTCCTATTTGCTCGACAGCCACGTCCTGCTGTGGTGGTGGTTCGATCCCGATCGCCTCTCCACCGCCGTGCGCGAACTGCTCAGCGACCCCGCCACGCCCGTGCGGGTGAGCGCGGCCTCCTTTTGGGAGCTCAGCCTCAAGCACCACCAAGGCAAGCTGCCCGAACTGAGCGACGCCATCGCCGATCTCCCGGGCTTGCTGCAGGCCGATGGCTTCGAGGCGCTGCCGATCTCCCTGGCCCATGGGCTGCGGGCGGGGGGGTACAGCCAACCCCATCGCGATCCCTTTGATCGCATGCTGGCGGCCCAGGCCGAACTGGACCGTCTGGTGCTGCTCACCGCCGATCCCCAGCTTTCGACGTTCCCTTGCCAAACCCTCTGGTGAGATCCGA
>JBKDSY010000037.1:0-11120 GCA_046340755.1 Cyanobacteriota bacterium | reverse complement strand
CCTACATCAAGAACAACCACGGCATCTCCGGTGACCCTGGCGTCATTGCCAACAACTACATCGACTACGCCATCAACGCTCTCGTCTGAGCCCTGATCGCCCCTTGGTCAACTCCTGCCCCCCCGCAAGGGGGGCTTTTTTTGTCCTCAACCGCTGGCGCCCTGCCGGAGGATGGCCACCTCCCTGGCCAATGGAGAGGGGATGGCAACATCAGGGAGGTCCGTCGCGTTGCTTCCTGTCCCCATGGCAGCCATGCATCAGAGCGATTCTCCCCTGACAGGAGGGGGAGAACCCATCACCGAAGCAGAGGCCCTCAGGCGCTTGCGCCAAAGTGAAGACCAGTCGCACCAGTACTACGCGGCCTGGTGGCTCGGGAAAATGCGCAGCCACCATCCCGACACCATTCCGCTCCTGCTCTCGGCGCTCCGCCAGCGCCAACCTCGGGAAGCCGGCGCGGGAGTGGAGCACAACGCCGTGGCCCGCAACGCCGCACGGGCCCTTGCCAAGGTGGGCGATCAGCGGGTGGTTCCAGACTTGCTGGAGGCCCTGGCCGACGAGGATGACGGCCTGCGGGAGGCCGCCGCCCGGGCCCTGGGCGATCTGGGAGCCACGGCGGCGGTTCTTCCCCTCTGCCAGCGCCTGGCCAGTGGGCCAGAGGGTGCTGGCGCCTGCTTACCCGACAGCCCCAAGCTGCAGGAACCCTGCGAGGCCTTGATCGAGGCCCTCGGAGACATCGGCGTCGCCGACGAGCTGGTGCTCACCACCATTCAGCCGTTCCTGCAACACGAGCGGCCCCTGATTCGCAGCGCTGCGGCCCGGGCCCTGCTCCAGCTCACCGGAGATCCCACCTGGGGAGAACCGCTTCTGGCCTTGCTTGACCATCCCCAACTGCAAGTGCGTCGTGCCGCTCTCCTGGATCTGGGTGCCGTGGGGTGGCGAGCGGCCCTGGAGTCCATTCGCCGCACCCATGCGGAAAACAGCCTCAAGCTGATCGCCTTGCGCGGTCTGGTGGAAAGAGGGTGCGGAGAACCAACCACGGATGCCCTGCTGGAGGCCATGGATGACCTGCTTTGAAGAGCTGATCGCCGCCGTGGAGGGGGCCGATTCGGCAGCGCATCTCTTGCAAACCACCCGCGCTCTGGCAACTGCCCTGGACGGCCTTCGCCAGGACACCAGCTCTGCCGCGCCGCCAGGGGAGGCCCTGGCCTGCCTGGTGCGAATTCTGGGGTACAACAACCCAGGGGCTGCCGTGGCGGCGGTCGATGGCCTGATTGCCAGTGGCCCGGCCGCTGTTTCCGCTGTGTTGGAGGGTCTTGACGACAGAAACTACGGGGCCCGGGCCTGGGCGGTTAGGGCCCTGGCCGGGATCGGAGACGTGCGGGGTCTGGATCTGCTGGAACAGGCCCTGGCCGATGATGTTGGGCCCAGCGTGCGCCGGGCAGCGGCCATCGGCCTGGGGACCCTGCGGGTGGAGCTGCTGGAGCCCAGTGATCGAGAGGCGGTTCAGGCTCGGGCCTTGAAGGCCCTGCAGGAGGCGCGGCTGGACGCTGAGTGGGTGGTGCGTTATGCCGTGGCCGCCGCCCTGGAGCAGCTGGCCCTTCAACTTCTTCCCCGGGAGCGGAAGCACGGCGAGGCGGTCAGCGCCCTGACGGAGCTGGCGGATATCGAGCAGGAAGAGGTGCCGGTGGTTCGTCTTCGCGCCAGCCTGGCCCTGACCCGTCTGAGCCCTCCGTGAGCCACCCCATCGCCCAACCCACCCCTGACCATCAACCGATCGGAGTGTTGTTCGTCTGCCTGGGCAACATCTGTCGCTCTCCCGCTGCGGAGGGTTGCTTTCTCCATCTGCTGACTCGGGAGGGCTTGCGGGATGCCTTTCACGTGGACTCCGCGGGCACGGGCCACTGGCACGTGGGACATCCTCCCGATCCACGCATGCAGGAGGCCGCTGCCCTTCGAGGCCTGATCCTTCCCAGCCGTGCGCGGCAGATCAGCGGTGCCGACCTGGAGCGTTTTGACCACATCCTCACCATGGACCAGGACAACCTGGCCGCGGTGCAACGCCTGGCCAAGGGAAAAAGCGCCCGGGCGAGGATCGAACCCATCACCCGCTACTGCCAACGCCACCAGCTTGAGTCGGTGCCCGATCCCTACTACGGGGGACCCGATGGGTTCGAGCATGTGCTCGACATCCTTGAGGATGCCTGCGAGAGCCTGTTGAACCGCCTCAAGCCTCCGACCGGCTGAGGGACTAAGCCGAGGGCCCTGATCCGGGCCAAGCGTCCTCGGGCACCCGGGCGCGGAAGGCCTCCACCATCGCTTCAATGACCGCCGCAATGCTCAAGCCATCGCTGACGAGCACCAGGGCATCCGGGGCTTGGCGCAAGGGGGCGACAGGGCGGGTGGAATCCTGTTCATCCCGCTCGGCGATCTGGCGCTCGAGCTCCGATAGGTCAGGCACGTCATAGCCCTGCTGACGCAGGTCCTGGGCCCGCCGCCGGGCCCGCTCGGCCACCGTGGCCGTGAGGAAGATTTTGCACTCGGCATCGGGGAACACCGCCGTGCCGGTATCCCGGCCCTCCGCCACCAGCCCCCCTCGCACCCCCATGCGCTGTTGCAGGGCAGTGAGGCGCTGCCGCACACAGGCGTGGGCGGCCACCGTGGAGACCACGGCGGTGACCTCCGGACCACGGATGGCTGTGCTCACGTCATGGCCATTCACCAGAATCCGCAACTCGCCCCGCTCGTTTTGGCCAAGATCCAGATCAAGGTCGGCCAGCAGGGGGGCAACGGCCAGGGGATCGCGAGGATTGACGCCCTGCCGCAACACCCACCAAGCCAGGGCCCGATACATCGCCCCCGTGTCGAGGTAGGTGAGGCCCAAGCGCTGGGCCAGGGCGCGGGTGACCGTGCTCTTCCCCGCGCCAGCGGGGCCATCAATGGCAATGATCGGGGCTCGGGACATGAGGAAGAGGTGATCAATCAGGCGGGTCGATCCGCAGCGGACGGCGGCGGCCAGGAGTGCCAAGCCCTGCAACCGCTCCAGGGGTTTCAGCGTATGCCCCTCCACCAGGGCGACATACTCCGGCCGTAGGCCCTGTCGGAGGATGTCCTCCTTCAGCCTGTTGAGGCAGGAGGTCACAGGTTGTCCCTGCCTGGCCGCCTGCGCTGCGGCGGCCAGGCAGGTGGGCAGGGCAGCCGCCTGCTCCAGCTCCCCTGGGCTGAGATAGGCCAGGCGGGAACTGAGGGCCAGGCCATTGGGATGGCGCACGGTGCCCACGCCTTCAATGGCCACGGGCAGGCCCAGATCTGCCACCACCTGCCGCACCACCACCAACTGTTGCCAGTCTTTCTCCCCAAGAAAGAGCCGAGAGGGACGCACCATCGCCAGCAACCGGGTCACCACAGTGGCGACGCCCTCGAAGTGGCCCGGCCGCTGGGGGCCGCAGAGGGTGGCCACCAGGGCGGGAGGGGGCACGACCTGGGTGTGGCCCGCTTCCCCGAGCGGATACACGTCCGCCGTGGAGGGGGCAAAAAAGGCATCGGCGCCCGCCTCGAGCGCCCGGCGCCGATCCTCTTCCAGGCTGCGGGGGTATCGGTCAAAATCCTCACCGGCCCCGAACTGCAGGGGATTCACGAACACGCTGACCAAAACTCGCGGCGTCCCCCACCAGCGATGGGCCCGGGCCCGCCGGATCAGCCGCAGATGTCCGGCATGGAGCGCCCCCATGGTGGGCACAAAGTGAAGGGCGTTGGAGGCAATGGTGCCGCGCCAGGCAGCGACATCACCTGGGGTTCGGAGAAGGTGCAACGGGGAGGAACCAGCCAAAAAAATCCTCCCAGCCCATGGGCCAGGAGGAGAGGAGCAGGCATTGAGGCACGAGCGCCCTCAATCGATAACTTCCAGCTTCACATCGGCCACGCCGCTGGCCGTCAAACCCAACACCTGGGCCGCGCCATGGGCAAGATCGATGATGCGTCCGCCGGAGAAAGGCCCCCGATCGTTGATGCGAACCACCGTGGAGAGTCCGTTGTTCAAATTGGTCACGCGCACCTTGGTGCCGAAGGCCAGAGAACGGTGGGCTGCGGTCATGGTGCCGGGACGGAACACTTCGCCACTGGCGGTGCGGTTGCCGAAGAATCCTGGGCCATACCAACTGGCCTGGCCCCGCTGAACACCTCGTGCGGAGGCCAATTGCTGAGGCTGCACCAATGGAACGGTGGGGGGCAACTTGAGGAAATTGTTGTCCCAACGAATGGGGGACCCAGCTTCACGCAGGGTGAAGGGACTGAGATTGGGGGCGGACAGGGCAGCAGCATTGGCCGGTGCGAGGGAAGCACCAGCGATCAGGAGGGCAGCAGAGCCAAGGAGGTGGAGTGTACGCATAACGCTCGGAATCCGCTTGAAAACTGCGTTGGAGAGGAATGCTCAACACATGGGACATACCCCTTTGCCAATGGATGAACCATCCAATTGAGGCACTTAGGCATGAACGTTCTGGGCGGAATCCTGACCGTGGAAAAACAACTCGCACAAGTTACCGGGGATTCCATGGAAAAAACGGCCCGAAGAACGCCCTAAAGACTGATCAGAATTTTTCATGTTTAAGGATTTGTCCCGTTTTTCCCGGCTTTCTCGGCCCTTCGCCCCAGCACTCCTATGAGCACATCTAATGACTGCGATAAGCCCGACTAATTGAAGTGCGTGCCGATTCGGGAGGTGTCCTCTGGTTTTGCCGCCTCCTGTGGGGCCTTGGTGGCTCAGGCCAGACGCCATTGGAGGATCGGATGACTTGTTTTCGGGCCATGGATTACCGGAGTGCGGGGGTGGATGTGCGGGCGGGACGGGCCTTCGTCGACCGCATTCGCGCCAGTGTCGACTCCACCCGCAGGCCTGAAGTGTTGGGAGGCGTGGGCGGATTTGCCGGCTTGTGCCGTCTTCCCGAAGGCCTGCGTCGGCCGTTGTTGGTGGCCGGCACCGATGGAGTGGGCACCAAACTCGAGCTGGCCCAACGCCTGCAGCGCCACCGAGGGGTGGGGATTGACCTGGTGGCGATGTGCGTGAACGACGTCATCACCTGCGGGGCCGAGCCTCTCCTCTTTTTGGACTACATCGCCACGGGCCGCCTCGCCCCAGACCATCTGGCGGAGGTCGTGGAGGGCATCGCCGAGGGATGCCGGCTGAGCGGCTGCACCCTGCTCGGTGGCGAGACGGCCGAAATGCCCGGCTTTTACAGCCCGGGGACCTACGACCTGGCTGGGTTTTGTCTGGGAGTGGTGGAGGAAGAGCGGCACATCGACGGGCAACGGGTGCGGGCCGGGGACCGGGTGGTGGGGGTCGCCAGCAGTGGGGTGCACAGCAATGGCTTCAGCCTGGTGAGGCGCATCCTTGAGGAGCAGCAGGTAAGCCTGGAAACCCCACTGATCCCCAGTGGCCCGCCCCTACTGGTGGACCTGCTCACCCCCACCCTCCTCTACAGCCCCTTGGTTCAACGTCTGCTGGAGGCCAACCTCACCCCCCACGGCATGGCCCATATCACCGGTGGCGGGCTGCCCGAAAATCTGCCCCGCTGTCTGCCCCGGGGATGCCATGCCTGGATCGACCCAGGCACATGGGAACGGCCCGCCGTGTTCCGCTGGCTTCAGGACCATGGCCAAGTGCCGGAAGCCGATCTCTGGAACACCTTCAATCTGGGCGTGGGTTTCTGCCTCGTGGTCGGGGCCGATGTTGTTGGCCCCGTGATGGAGCTATGCCACGAATGCGGATACGTCGCCTGGGACATGGGCCGCATTGAGGCCGGCGACGCCCCAGGCCCAGGCCTTGCCGGCTTGCCCGTCTAGTGCCAGCCCATCCGGCCTGAGGACCCTGGCTTGGTTTGACCCTGCCGAGACCTATTCTGCCTAGTGTGTTTGAGGCGACGCGGGCTTCTCCGCTGGTCGCCGTACCCATACAGCCAAACGGCCATACCCTCGATGTTGAATACCTCGTCACGCGTCACCCGTCGCCGCAGTTCCGCAGGCCCCACCCCCCCGCAGCGTCCTCAGCCCCTTCGACCACGGGTGCGCGAAACCCCTCGGGACACTCCCCAAACAGGCGGGCAGCGCCCCACCTTCCTCTCCCTGCGGGACCACGGCAAGGTGTATGTGGTCGACCTGCCGCGATTGTCCGATGGGCAGCTCACCCAGATCTCCAACGAAGCGCAAGGGGTATTGGAAAGCCTCAACCGGCGTCTGGCCGAGCTGGATGCCCAAATTTTCCTCAATCCATCCGACCAAGACACCCGGATCCGGGCCACCACAAAACGGGATGTCACGGAACGTTTTCTGAGCGCCATTGCCCAGGAACAGGAGCTCAGACGCAGCAACCCGGCTCTGCGGGCCGCCGCGGGCGAATCCCTGGCCCGCGCCTTCCTGGAGTTGGCCCGACACCGGCTGCCCGGCTCCACCTTTGATTCTCTGTTGCAGGAAGCCCTGGCCGCCTGTGGACCCTCCAGCCCGTCCATGGTGCCCAACCCAGGGGAAGCCGACATGCTGCGGCTGTTGCAAGGAGATTCCGACGAAAGCCATGGGGAGGAAGCGGGCCCCAGTCTGCCCGTGGTCATCTCCGCCAACGGCTGACGGGACCCCAGGTGCCGACCCTCAGGCGCTTTGAAAAGGATTGGCTGGCATCCGCGCCCTGTTGGCAAAAGCCAGCTGGTCGAGTTCCTGACGCTCCTCCACTGACAAACACCAGGACAAGGCGTCCACCGCCACCTCCACCTGTCGGACACGCCTAAGTCCGGGAATGGGCAAGGCCCCATGGGCCCGGCACCAATTGAGCGCCACGGCGGCGGCGGGCACCTGTCGGGCGGCGGCAAGGCGATGCACCCCCTCGCGCAAGGCTGAGGCCCCGCGTTCGAGGCGCCTGAACAGAATCCCCCGGGGGCCTGCAGGGATGGTTCCCGCCTCCCCTCCTGCGGAGGCCAACCAACCCAGGGCCAACGGGCTGTAAGCAATCAGCTCCACCCCAAGGTCGCGGCACACCTCTGCCAGCCCTCCGGGGGCTGCGGCTTCCGGCGCCAGCAGGGACAACTGCACCTGAAGGCTGGCCAGGCGCACTCCCCGCCGCGCCAGGTGGGCCTGCACCTGGCGCAGCCGCTGGGGACCAAGGTTGGACAATCCCAGTTGAGCCACCTCACCAGCCAGCACCCGATCCGCCAGGCCATCCAGGAGGGGCATCTCCTGCCATGGCGCGTAACGCGCCGTGCTCCAGTGAAGTTGGACCCGATCCAATTTGCCCTGGAGGCGCGTTCGGGAGGCAGCAAAGGCCCGGTCAAACCCCCGACGCCCCAGGCGCCAGGGGAACGGGGCCAGTTTGGTCGCCACCGTCAGCTCGTCTCTCAGGGCGGGGGAAAGCTGGGCGCACCAGCTGCCGAGCAGGGTTTCGCTGCGTCCATTCCAACGGCCCGTGCCATAGGAATCGGCCGTGTCAAAGAACCGGAGCCCCGAAGCGACAGCCCGAGCAAACGCCGCCTGGATCTCCTGGTCCTGAGCGGGGTCATATCCCCAGAGCAACTGATTGCCCCAGGCCCAGGTGCCAACCCCAATGGTGGGGTGCGGATTGGGGGGGCTTGCCATCCTTCGTTCCAGAACTGCAGCCGCCATGATGCAATCTGGCAACTCCACCGTCTTCCGTGGCCTCGGGCTCCACTCCATCACCCCCACAGGCCTCCTCTGAAGGCCCCCCCTCCCCTGCGGCCAGGG
Organism: Cyanobacteriota bacterium; assembly: GCA_046340755.1. GTDB lineage: Bacteria > Cyanobacteriota > Cyanobacteriia > PCC-6307 > Cyanobiaceae > Cyanobium. Next base: position 3,380 of record JBKDSY010000037.1, on the reverse strand, counting down.
GGGGCGAGTTGGCTCCGCAACCGGCTTTGCCCCAGGGCGGTGGCCCAGAGGAGGATCCCATCTTGTGCCTCCACTGCGGGCGCACGGCCCGCAACGGCCTCACCTGCCAGGGCATCTGCGTGGCGGACTCGGGGTACTGAAGCGGACACCGCCCTCCGCCGGGGGCGGGCCTCTTTGTTGCGGGATGTGCAGTTTTTTGGCCTTTCACCCACATGACCAGCGCCACTTAAGAATTGCTTTAGGGTTTGGCTCTCTGGGATGTTGTGACGTGACCCACCCAAGCTCTCTGCTCATCGCCATGGCCCTGTTCGGGTTGATGGTGGTGGAAATTGCCACCCGCCTCCACGCCACGGCCTAGGGGACGGCTCCAGGGCCAGGCACCAGTGGGGCGAAACACAAACCAACGGTCCCAATGTCGGCTTTCCCCATCCACCGGCTGAAGTTTCGTCCTACAAAGGACCGGTGCGATCAGCGGACTTGGTGAAAGTCATCCACCACAACAACGAGCACCTTCTCTGCCTCTCCTCCGAGGAGGCAGGTCTCCTGCTGGATCTCTGCCATGCCGGCGTGATCTCCGATCACCTGTCTCCCGCCAGAAGCAAGCGCAAACGACTGGAGCGGCTGGTGGGTGATCTGCAGGCGGCCCTTCATGGGGCAGCCCAAGCCGTCTGGAAACGGCAACCCAAGGGCCCCCTGCCGGGCCAGGCGAGGTGAGGCGAGCTGAGGTGAGGTGAGGTGAGGATGTCCCCAAGCGGAGTGGGCCTCCGGATTCAGCAGGCGGGCTTCGGGAGGATTGCTCCACGCCTTCGACGCGACTGAGCGAGGCTTCAAGGAGCCATCATATCGGCAACTAAGCAAATATCTTTGCAGTCTGTTGAATCAACCCGGCACTTTGTCCAAGGTGTGCGCTCCCTGCACAGTGAGGTAGAGATCTCGCGGGCCCGGCTGTCCAACGACTAGCCATGCTCTTCATGAGAATGTTCTTGCTTTCACGATCCGAAGCCTAGCTACCCCTCGTTTTTATTTGCCGATCTGGTCCGAGCGGCTGTTTGTGACCCGTCTCAATCTGGGGATTCTTCGGCAGACCGCCCGATCTTCTGGCAGAAAGCCTGGAGTTATTGCTCAGGCAGTCGTTTTGTTCTTGGCGGCAAGGTCAAGAATTTCTACATGGAATCCAATTGGATGAGATAGCAGCCTTGTTCGTGTTTGTATTTTCCAGCCCAAGGACCTTGGCATTCCCCCATACGTTACAGGCGGCCACATCAATCCCATGCCAAAGGCATCTGCATCTCTCACTGACACACCAGTCTTCAACCCAAATTCAATAGCGCCTCATGGCTTGACACGACCAGGAAACGGCCCTCTCGGAAAGGCAATGTCATGATGCGGCCAGTGACACCAGATGTCATGAGGATCAGCAAGATCCTTCTTTGCACGCGATCAGAGTTGCCATCGGCAGAACGACTGTTTTGGGGATACGAACAGCGAGTAACCTGACAGGGATGTCCACCAGAATGGCATGCCATACCAACTATATCCATCGCACCGATGACTTCGCTCTGAAGAACCTTTCAAATTCAGGATATAGCCAAGCCGCCCCTCCTTGCGGAGGTGATTGTCGTCCAAGAAAAGAAGGTTCTTAGGGGAATAGTTCTTGCATTCTCCTTCTTCTCAGCAAAATACATTGCTCGGGTCAAATAAAAATAAATTCTCGCTTGAGGAAGAGAGTGCTTTTAGATCTTCTATGATTCTTTGCCACTTAGCATAGATATCATTTTTGTCCCGCCCAATCCTGCATCCCTGCAGACCAAGGGGCCTGAAAGACTGCTCCGAGCACAATGAGCTTCCTGGATAGTCCTCAAAATGTGGCGTTGGCAGTACCACAATCACTTTGATTCCCTTTGTTTTGCCATACTTGACAATCTCACGCAACTTTCTCATCCAGGCCAGAAAAGCGATTTGGGCATTGACCTTCTGGCCGTTGTCCAAAAAATAAAAGAATTCGCTAGATCCTCCTTCTAACCCAGTGAAATATCTCGGGAGAATACTCGAAAGCACAATAATATCGTTTGGCCTCAGATTTACCATGGCTTAATTATATATAAAATCAAGTTTTTGCCGCTCTTTATTATACATTTTTACATCTATTCCTTTTCTTTCTAAATTAATTGTTGGAAAGGGCTGGCATGCATTTCCACCCGATTGATAAGAAATCAAATCGACACCAAGTTGATCACTTGCTTTTGGTGCCATCGGAAGAAGATGCGCCGTAGACTGTCCCCAATCCAGAAAAAGACCTACCCAGGCGCTTCAGAATGGCTTGACAGGCAATCTCTAAAAGACGACACGCATTAACTCTGGGGATCAATCATGTGCTTCCATTCATCAGAAATATATTTGTCATCTCCCAAGTATAGGCCCTTACTGGTTGAGGTCCACGGCAAGCCAACCAAGATGCCTGCTGTGACAATCAGGATTCCAAAACCGAAACAGATGGCCTTCCAACGCTCTTGAAAGAGACTAATCTTTCTAAGTGGAGTTTCAATCCACTGGAAGGAGCTTGCTCCCAGCAGTAGCATTAGTACAACCTGAAGTGGTGCCGACCACCAATGGATCCCAACTGTCCAGCGACTGATGCAAAGCACTCCCCAGTGCCACAGGCAAAGAGAGTAAGAAATCAGACCGATAAATACAACTTTTTCAGGTGTAAAGAATTGATATGCGGCGGTCCCCCGTTTTAGGCAGGCGATCAGAATCGCTGAGAGGACAACGATTGCAATGGTTGCTGGAACTGCTGCCGCAACTGGCAGGAACATCACTCCAACCATTGCCGCCACGACCAACAGCGGTGGCACCTGCTCCAGCAATTCCTCAATCCTTGCACGCTTCTGAAACCCGATGAAAACTTAGACATCCTGCTGCCATTTCCCAAAATCGGGGAGGCATCAGGACGCAAGCAGCCGATTGATTGACCTGATGTAAATAAATGAAACTTGTGAGAGCGGCAATGGTGAGTGCACCAACCCAGAAGAACAAGTTCCTTGCGCCTTGTTGGTTGCCGTCCGAATCCCGAGAACCAAATCAGGAATGGAAACAGAACATAGAATTGTTCCTCAACACCCAGCGACCAAGTGTGTGTGAATGGGTTGAGTTCGGTTGATTGGGCGAAGTGGTCTGTTGATGTCTGATAAAGATTGATGTTAGAAATTCCAAAGAGTGAGCGCCATCCAAGACCAAGCGCATTCTTGGGATCAGGATTGAACAAGCAGATCAACACACTGGTAATCAGGACAAACACCACAAGAGCAGGCACCAAACGCTTGATGCGGCGGTCATAAAAACCCGTCAGGAAATCCCGAAAGTTCTTGGACTGCCTGCCC
>JBKDSY010000036.1:0-18589 GCA_046340755.1 Cyanobacteriota bacterium | reverse complement strand
GGAGGGGATGGGGACGGCCCTCGCGGACGCCGCCACCGCCCGCCCCATGCTGCGCCGCTTTCTGGAGCAGGCCGCCGCGCCGGAGTCGGTCGAGGCCCTGGCGCCGGGACCCGCCGATGGGGACCTGCCAGCGACGGGCCTGGGGCGTCTGCGGGACGACCTGGCGTTGCTGGCCCGCACCGATGGACTCCCGGAGGCGTTCCCCGCCGCCTTGCCAGTGCTCTTGGTGGAGGCGGGGGAGGACCGGATCGTGGCGCCGGAAGCCCGCGCCCTCCTGCGCGACGCCCTCCCCCATGCCGAGTGCCTCACCCTGCCGGGGGCCGGCCATGCCCTTCTGGGGGTGCCCCTGGCGGAGCCCCTGCTCGCCTGGCTGCCCACCGCTGGCCTGAACACGCCATGACCCTCAGCCCCTTCAGCGAGCGGGTGCGGCAGGCCTTCGGCCGGCGCGTTGCCTCCTATGAGCCCCTGGCCCCCCTGCAGCGGGGGATGGCCTGGCGCCTGGCCGGAGTGGCGGCCCACCACCAGGCCCGGGCCGCCCAGGCCCTGCCCCAGGGCCCCTGCGCGGATCTGGGGGCCGGCACGGGCCTGGTGGGGCGGGCCCTGGCCGCCTGGCGGGTCTCCCTGCCCGCCCCCCTGGGGCAGCTCGACCTCTGCCCGGAGTCCCTCGCCCGCAACGGTTCCGGCCCCACCCTCCCCTGGGACCTCAACCAGGGCCTGCCCCCCCATCTGCGGGGGGCCGCCCTGCTCACCTCCAGCTTCGCCCTGCAGTGGCTGGAGGCTCCCGCCGTCGCCCTGGCCCACTGGGGCGACCACCTGGCCCCGGGGGGGTGGCTGCTGCTGGGGGTGCCCACCGCCGGCAGTTTTCCGGAATGGCGTCAGGCCGCCCGGCGCACCGGCCTGCCCTGCAGCGCCCTGCCCCTGCCCGCCGCCGACGCGCTCCTGGCCGCCGCCACCGTGGCCGGGCTGGAGGTCTTGCAGGCGCGGGTGCTCACCTTCTCGGGCCTACCGTCGGGATCCTTGCCGCGAACGGGTCCCGGAGCCGGCCCGCCCCCCCCTGTCCACCCTGCCCTGGGCGCCCTGCGGGCCCTGCGGGCCATCGGTGCCGATGCCACCCCCCACGGCACCTCCCTGGCGCCCGGAGCCTGGCGCCGCCTTCTGGCCGCCTGGCCCGCCGGGGGGCAGCTGAGCTGGGAGGTGCTCCTGCTCCTGGCCCGCAAACCCCCCACGGCCCCCCCGGCGTTAGACGGAGCCCCATGAACCTGGTGATTGCCGGCACCGACACCGACGTGGGCAAGACCGTCGTCAGCGCCCTGGTGGTGCAAGGCCTGGGCGCCCATTACTGGAAACCGGTGCAGAGCGGCCTGGCCGACGGCAGCGACAGCGAGCGGGTGCGTCAGCTGCTGGGGCTCCCCGCCGAGCGGATCCTGCCCGAGGCCTATCGCCTGCGGGCCCCGGTGTCGCCCCACTGGGCGGCGGAACAGGACGGGGTGTGGATCGATCCGGCCGCCCTGGCCCTACCAGCCGTTCCTGGCCCCCTGGTGGTGGAGTGCGCCGGGGGGCTCTTGGTGCCCCTGCGCCGCGACCCGGGCCCGGGCGCCCTGCAGATTGATCAGATCGCCCGCTGGGCCCTGCCGGTGCTCCTGGTGGCCCGCAGCGGCCTCGGCACCTTGAACCACACCCTGCTTTCCCTGGAGGCCCTGCGCCAGCGGGCCATTCCCGTGCTCGGGCTGGTGCTCAACGGTGCTCCCCATCCCGACAACCCCCGCACCCTGGAAGCGATGGGGGGTGTGCCCGTGCTCGCCCAACTTCCCCCCCTCAATCCCCTCACCGCGAAGGCCCTGGAGGCCCAATGGCACGCCAGTGCCCTGCCGCCTAAGCTCGCGCCATGAAGATGCGCAGGCGTGACTGGCTGGTGACCGCCGCTGTGGCCGGTGTCTGCATGGCCATCCTCACCCTGTTCACCGACTTCGAGGAATCCCTGCGCAGTTGGGCCCAGTGCCCGGAAGCCCTGCTCCCCGGCCAGCGCCCCCCCCACTGCCGTTGAGGGCCTGTCCCTAGCCATCCACGCCGCGAGACCGCAGGGGGCACCGGCGGGAAAGCGCCGCGACGTTCTGCTTGGCCATGGAGAGGGGCCACCCCTGGCGCAGGTGATCGTGCAGCCGCTCGATCTGGCTGGCGCTCCATCCCTGCCGTTCCAACGCCACCCGGATCGCTTGCCATTGCCCCTCGGCGAAGATCTCCGTGGGTCCCCAGGGCTGGCTGGAGGACCGGGGCCGGGGAGCCGGGCCATCGACCGGCGGCAGAAAGCGATTGGAGGGAGGGCGAGACCGGGTCACGGCAGAGCCCCGGATGGAAGGGATCCCTCCCATCATGGCAAGTTCGCGGGCAGGTGTTGTTCATGGGCACGGTCACGACCACGGGCTGGCATCCCAACCTCTGGCACCCCACCACCCAGGTGGCCCTCGCCGATCCCCCGCCGCGCGTCATGGCTGGCCGGGGCGCCTTGCTGGAGCTGGAGGACGGCCGCACCCTGATCGATGCCATCAGCAGCTGGTGGGTCACCCTCCACGGCCATGGGGAGCCGACCATTGCCGCGGCCATCGCCCGCCAGGCCACCGAGCTGGAGCAGGTGATCTTCGCCAACTTCCGCCACGGTCCCGCCGAGCGCCTGGCGGAACGGCTGAGTGCCCTCACCGGCCTGCAGCGCCTGTTCTTTTCCGACAACGGCTCCACCGCCGTCGAAGTGGCCCTCAAGGTCGCCTGGCAGTGGTGGCGCAACCAGGGCACCCCCCGCTCCCAGCTGATCGCCTTTGAGGGGGCCTATCACGGCGACACCGTCGGCGCCATGGCCCTCGGGGAGCGCTCCCTGTTCTCCGCCCCGTTCGAGCCCCTGTTGTTCCAGGTCGCCCGGGCTCCCTGGCCCGCCACCTGGTGGAACGACGACACCGTTGAGGGGCGGGAGGCCGAGGCCCTGGCCCAGCTGGAGGCCCTCCTGGAGACGCCCACCGCCGCCGTGATCCTCGAGCCCTTGATGCAGGGGGCCAGTGGCATGCGGCAGGTGCGGCCCGGCTTCCTGCGGGAGGTGGAGCGGCGGGTGCGGCAGGCCGGTGCCCTGTTGATCGCCGATGAGGTGTTGATGGGTTTCGGCCGCAGCGGTGCCCTCTTCGCCAGTGGCCTGGCCGGCCTCACGCCCGATTTGATGGCCCTCTCCAAGGGGCTCACCGGTGGCTTCCTTCCCATGGGGGTGACCATGGCCAGCGAGCGGCTCCACGCCGGATTCGTGGGCACCGATCCCTCGCTCACCCTGTATCACGGCCACAGCTTCACCGCCAATCCCCTCGGCTGCGCCGCCGCCCTGGCCAGTCTGGACCTGCTTTTGGCCCACCCCGAGCGCCACGAGGGCCTGGAGGCCCGCCATCGCCCCCGGCTTGAAGGGCTGGCGTTGGAGCCCAGCGTGCGCCGGCCGCGGTTGCTCGGGAGCATCGCCGCCGTTGAGGTGGTGCCCCCCCATGGGGCGGCGCCGGCGGGCTACCTCAACCCGATCGGTCGCCAGCTCCAACGGCGCCTGCTGGCCGATGGGGTGTTCCTGCGGCCCCTGGGCCAGGTGGTCTACCTGTTGCCCCCCCTGTGCATCACCGACGCCCAGCTGGACCAGTGCTACAGCGCCCTCACCACGGCCTTGCGGGAGCTGTAGCCCCCATTGGCTCAGGGGCCGGCGAGGATCGCTGCCTCCGCGTCCGCCCGGGAGAGGCCATAGGGAAACAGCCGCACGCTTTCGCCGCCCGGTTCCCGCCAGCTCACCTTCAATTCCTCCACCGCCAGCTCCACCCGGGCGCTCCACTGCTCGCGGCGCAGCTCCCAACAGGGGGAGTGGGGTGCCTCCTGTCGGGCGCCCAGGCCCTGCAACCACTCCTCCAGCGCCGGCAAGGGATGGTTGTAGAGCGGGGTCTCCTCAGAGGGCAGGGACATGGGGGGCATCGGCCGTCAGCGGGGGGGACTGGGGCCCTTCCACCATCCCATTCCCCGGGGCGGGGCCACTCCCCGGGGCGGCGTCAACCCCGGGGGCTGGGCCAGGGGTTGAGTCGGCGCCGGGGGTGGGTTCGGACCCCGGCGGGGTGAGGGCCGCCGGATGGAGGTCGGTCCACCAGCTGGGCCAGCGCATGAGTTCGGCGCCCCGGGCCCAGGCCACGCCGAGGCCGAGCACCAGGCTCAGCACCAGGGCGATGGCGAGGAGCAACAGGGCAAACCACTCCCCTCCCGAGAGGGATCGGCGAATGGAGGCGGGACCCCTCGCCGGTGGGGACGAGGAACCGTTGGCGGTGGTGGTGGCGGGCCCGGCGGCCCAGGGCTGGAGCCGAAGGCGCTCGTCGTAGAGCCGGCGGGCCTGGGGGTCGCCGAGCACGGCGTAGGCCTGGCGCAGCCGCTGAAAGGCCTGGGCCGCCTCCGCCCCCGGCAGGGTGGTGGTGTCGGGGTGGTAGCACTTGCTCAGGCGACGAAACGACTGGCGCAACTGCTGGGGAGACGCCGTGGGAGACACCTGCAGCAGGGCGTAGAAGCTACCCCCCATCCCCCCGAGGGGACCCGCCCCGTTGGCACCCTCGGCCCCGGGGGAAGGGGCCGCCTGGGCGGAATCCGAATCGGGAAACGCGGAGGACGACGGCATGGTCCAGGCAGCGTGGGGGACCCCGAAGTCAGGCGCCATCCTAGGAAGAACCCTCCCGCCTGTCGTGGCTCCCTGGAGATGCCGATGGTTGATCCCCTGGCTCGGGTGTGGGAACCGCTCGGTTGGCAGCCAGACGCCGACCAGATCCGGCAGTTTGAGCAGCTCCGCCAGGCCCTCTGCCAGTGGAACAGTCGCCTCAACCTCACCCGCCTGGTGGAGGGTGACGACTACTGGATTGCCCAGGTGTTCGACAGCCTCTGGCCCTGGCTGCCCCTCCTGACCGCCCCCGATCCCCCCTCCCCCCGCCTGATCGACGTGGGCACCGGCGGGGGCTTCCCCGGGTTGGCCCTGGCCATTGCCCTGCCCGCCGCCCACCTCACCCTGGTGGATTCGGTGGCCCGCAAGTTGGAGGCGGTGGAGGCCATGGCCCGGGGGGTGGGCCTGGCGGAGCGGGTGAGCCTGCGCCGGGAGCGGGTGGAGTGCACGGGCCACGCCTCCGAGTGCCGCGGCCGCTTCGATGGAGCGATGGCGAGGGCCGTGGCCAGCGCCCCCGTGGTGGCGGAATACCTGGTGCCGCTACTGGCGCCCGGGGGCCAGGCCGTGCTCTATCGCGGCCAATGGTCGGCCGAGGACCAGGCCGATCTGGAGCGGGCCCTGGTGCCCCTGCGGGCCCGGCTGGAGAGCGTGGAGCGGCGGGAGCTGCCCGCCGGGCGGGGCCTGCGCCACGCGGTGCGCCTGGTGCCCCGGGCGTCCTGCCCAAAGGCCTATCCGCGGGCGGTGGGCCTGCCGGCCAAGGCGCCGTTGGGGCAAGGGCTGTGAGCCGGATCGAGCCAGTGGCCGTGCATCGTCAATTCAACGGATTGGCCTGTCGCATGATCGGCAACCCGTTGGAAGCCTCCAAACTGGACAGCAAGGATCACCTGCGGGAAATCTGTGCTGCTGGGATACGGGATGGGCAAGCCGGCATCACGGAGGCTTAATGTTTTACGGATCGCTTGAACTGAATTTGTTCGTGGCCTAGCCACCAAAAAGACACGTTCCGAATCACTCCAGCCAGCCATGATTACGAGGCTCCAGATCGAGCATTACAAAAGCATCGAGAAGGCTGATCTAAAGCTAGGACGGTTAACCCTGTTGGTGGGAGTGAATGGATCTGGGAAAAGCAATGTGATTGATGCAGTACGGTTTATCAGGGATGCAATTGTGCATGGGCTTGATCGCTCCGTTGCTGAGCGCCATGGTATTAATAGCATCCGTCAATGGTCTCCGTCTAAACCCTACGACATAACGCTTAAAGCAGAAGTCAAGAACCCAGATGGTTCCGGCTCATTTGAGTTGACCCTGTCTTCCAAGCGAGGCTCCTATGCGGTCAAGAGAGAAACTGGTTTCTGGCGCAGCGAGAAAGGGGGATGGATCGTGTATGAACGAGACACGCTAAATACCGCTGTAGTCAAAAAAGTATCTAGACCTCAGCAAGAAACGATCGAAATCGAAAGGCCCACAGAGCTGTTTATCTCCCAATTTCAGGCGCAACCATTTCGCCCACTCGCCAATGCTCTTGGTAGCATGGAAGCCTATAGCATCTACCCAAACATACTTCGCGCCCCCCAAAAGCCGTCTAGCGAAGCTAGATTATATGCCAATGCAGAGAATCTGAACTCCGTCTACAAGCAGTTGCTAGACTCGGAGAGAAAATCTTACAAAAAAGCACTAGAAGAAATAAAATCCTACATGCAGCTCGTGATGCCCCAGCTGGAAGGGATCCGCATTCAAAGTATTGCTGGATTAGAGGTGCCGCTGTTTAAGGTTCGCCAGATGGACACATCTGGAAAAGAGCACATACATGATTTTAATGTGTCCCAGATTTCCGATGGGACGCTTCGGGTTCTTGGTTTGCTGACGGCTCTCTATCAACCGTCGGCGCCTGACATCTTGGCCATGGAAGAGCCCGAACAAACCATTAATCCTGGTGTCCTGTCCATTCTTGCTGAGGCCATCATTGAGGTCAGTGGCGTCAAACAGGTGTTGGTCACGACGCATAGCCCTGATTTTCTGGACAAATTCAAAGACCCTTCGGTCGTTCTTTCGTGTGCCATGGTTGATGGGCTGACGACGATTGGCCCAATTAGTCCATACCAAATTGAAGCTGTACGTGAGCATTTGTTCTCTCTCGGTGAACTCATGGCCATGGAAGGCTTGCATTCATGATGACTGGTGTACAAATTTGCAAGCCGGTTTTGCTTGTAGAGGGAGACGGAGATATGGCGGCCGTGCCAGCACTGATTCGTCGCCTCAAGGATGCGCTTCAGATCTTTACTTTGGCACCATGCGCGAACCCGATTAAATGTGGAGAGATCGCTAGTCTAAAGCGGAAGGGTGAGTTGGAAAAATTTGCACAGTATGCCTGTCGTCGTCCAGAGGCCACATCGGCTCTGATCGTAATTGATTGCGATGATGATTGTCCCGTTGAAATCTCCCAAGAATTTGCGTCAAGACTTTTGCCAATTGCTGAGCGGTATGACAAGAGAATCGGGCTGGCATTGCTACAGAAAGAATTTGAAACACTATTTCTCTATTCCTTGCCTGAACTTTGCAAGGCTTATCCAGCTTATGGATGGCAAGTCAGCCGGGCTGATGAGACAAAAGATTGGTCTGCCCTGCGCGGTGCCAAGGGTGAGCTGAACCGAAGAATGAACAACTATTCCTACAAAGAGACACGTGATCAAGTCAGGTTTGTTTCTGCCCTTGATCCTGGCCAGCTAGAGCACAAATGTCGATCCTTTCTCCATCTCAAGACCTTGCTGCAGTGGATGGTGACTGATGGGAGCGAGGGGATGGTCTATCCCCCGCTAAGGATGGAATCCTGACCATTGATCCCCCTCTCTCCTCCCCTCTCTCCTCCCCTCAGTCCACCTGCAACCGCCGCGCCACTCCCCCGCCTAACCGTCGCCGTAGCTCCCGCAGGAGGTTGGGGATGCGCTCCGCCCAGGGGCTGGTCGCCAGGGCGGCGAGCAGCTCCTCTTCGCTCACGGTCTGATCGAGGGCATCGGCGTTTTCGCCGGGGAACCAGTGCCCGCCCTGGCCGAGCAGGCGGTAGCGGCCCTGGCAGAAGTCTTCCATGTCCCAGGCCGCCAGGAGGTTGTGGAGCCAGAGCAACACGGGCACGTTGATCTGGCCGGGGGTGTCCTCCCAGGCGGGCAACCCCTCCCGCCAGCTCGCCAGCCACGGGGCCCCCAGGGCCTCCACTCGGGCGGCCTCCAACCGCTCCAGGATGGGGGGCAGCAGCGTTGGGGCCTCCGGCAGGAGGGCAACGGCATGGAGATGGAGGTCGAGGTCGCTGACCCGGGCCGCGCCGACGCTGATGGTGTGCACGGCGGGATGGCTGAGGCAGAAAAGATCGTTCACCACGATCGGGTGATGGGGGGCGCAGAGCTCCACCAGCCGCTCGGCGGGGGTGTGCAGATGCCCCCCTTTGTCGGTGGGGCTGATGAGGAACACCCCCATGTCGTGGGCGCGGGCGGCCTCCAGGGCGGGGCTGTTCTCCTGCTTGATGAAATACCAGTGCAGGTTGATGTAGGCGAAGGCGTCACTGGCGATCGCCTCCAGGATCACGGGAAGAGGGGCGTGGGTGGAGAAGCCCACGTGGCCGATGCGTCCCTCCGCCTGCCAGTGGCGCACCACCTCCAGGCAGCCGCCAGGCCGCAGGGTCTGCTCCAGCAACTCGGGGGTGTTGATCCCGTGGAGGCCCAACAGATCCACCCGCTCGACGGCCAGCCGCTCGAAGCTCAGGGCCAGTTGGGCCGCAAACCGCTCCGGGTCGGCCTCGGGGGCCACCTTGGTTTGCAGGATCCGCCGAGGATCGGGCACCAGGGGCAACAGCTCACCGAGCTGCCGTTCGGAGGTGCCGTAGCCCCGGGCTGTTTCGATGTGGTGGAAGCCCGCCGCCACGGCGACCTCCAGCACCTCCCGCAGATGGGCCTGGCTCGCGGCCGTGATCTCAGCTGCGGGGAGGTCGTTCCAGCTCTGTTGGTAGCGCATGCCCCCGAGGGAAAGCACGGGCATGGCCAAGCCCGTGCGGCCAAAACGGCGGGTGGGGAGCATTTAGCCCTCGGGGGCCGCCGGAACGGCCCCATGGCCGCCGGCCACCCGGGGCAGGAGGCGCTTCACCCGGGCCGGGGAGGGCAGGCCCAGGGGGAGCAGATCCTGGCCCTCCCGCTGGCGCTGCAGCTCGGGGAGCTGTTCGTAGGGCACCCAATGGATGCAGTCGACGGGGCAGGTGTCGATGGCCTCCTGGATGCGATCGGTGCTATCGCCGTCTTGGCGGATCACACGGGAGCGGCCCCAATCGGCCTCCACCACGAAGGTGTTGGTGGCCACGTGGGCACAATAGCGGCAGCCAATGCACACCGCCTCGTCGACCCACACGGCTTTTTGGCGCAGGGCGCCGCCGAGGAGGGGTTCGTGACCGGTGGGGGTGGGTGCGGGATCCGCCTCCGCCGTGAAGGCCAGCCCCGGATCCACCCCGCCCTCGAAGGCCATCACGCCCAGCGGCTCACCACCAGCTCGATGGATCCATCCTGGTGGTTGGTCTGTTCGTTCACCAGGAAGCCCTCGGCTTCGCTGGCGGCGAGGATGGCGCGCAGGGCATAGCGCTGGGTGAGTTGGGAGAGGAACCGCTCCACCGGCACGGGCTGGCGCCAGAGATCGAGGTCGGTGACGAGCTCATAGCAGCCGGTGGCCTCATTGCGCAGGAAGCCGATGTCGCCGCCCGCGTCGTTGGGGATGACCAGATCACAGCGCACGGTCTGGCCCCGGTAGCCCCGCACCGGCTGGTCGCCCTCGCTGGGGGCGTGGCCCAGATCGGTGAGCGCCTTGAGGAGGGAACCGCGATCGCGCAGTTCGGTCTTCACAGTGCTGAAGTGCGACATGGGGGAGAGGAGACGAGCGATCGGAAGCCGGCGGTCAGGCGGCGGGGTGGTCGGAGAGGGGTTGCTGGGCGATCTGGGTGGTGGCCTGGAAGGCCGCGGCGGTGGGTTGGCGGGTCTGCACGGTGCCCAGTTGGGCTTCGATGCGCTCGCTGAGCGCCAGACAGGCGTCACCCACCACGCCCTCCACGGCTTCTTCAACGCGACCATCGGGTCGGATGCGGAAGCGGATGGTTTGTTGGGCCATCCCGGATCAGGCGATGATGTATTTGCGGATGTTAGCCGCGTTTTCCCGGCGCTGGGCGAAGGGGGTCGGCGGGAGCCCGCTTCAGCTGAGGAGCCCTTCCTCCACGAGGGTGTGCAGGCGCTCGAGCACCTCCGGCTGCTCCAACTGTTCCAGGGCCATGCGGGCCTCATCCCGCACGGCGGAATCCTCATCCAGGAGCAGGCAATGCACCAGGGCCTCCACCACCTCCCGCTGGCGGGGCTCCACCAGGTCGGGGTAGAGGCGCCCGAGGGACCAGGCGCTGTTGCAGCGCACCGCCGGTTCGCTGTCGATGCGCAGGGTTTGCAGGAGTTGGGCGGCCGCCGGATCCGCCTTGGCGGGCGCGGAGGCGCCCGCATCCGCCAGGGAGCTGGCCGCCCAGAGCCGCACCGCCGCCACATCCACCTGCAGGGCCCGGATCAGGGGGTTGAGCACGGGGGCATCGGGATAGTTGCTCAGGCTCCACGCCACCGCCTTGCGCACATACCCGTTGTCGTCGCTGGCCAGCAGGCGCAGGAGGGGCTCCACCGCCATCGGGTGGGGGTTGCGGCCAAGGGCGTAGACGGTGCTCATGCGCAGGATCGGGCACCCTTCGCCGAGCAGGGGCAACAACAGGGGCACCGCCCGGGGGTCCCGATGTTCACAGAACACCCGCAAACCCTGCATCCGCTGCTCCCGTTCACCGCCCAGCCAGGCCAGGCCCTGGTCACACTCCCGGGCCACATCGGCCGCTGTGGGTTCCCGGGGATCGATTTCGTCGAGGGGATCACCCAGCAATTCCGCCGCCAGTTCCCGCGCCAACACGTCCGGATCGAGGGCCAGTTGGTCCTGCGATTCCGGATAGGGTTCGTAGAAGGGTTGGGGGTCCTCCGGCATCAGGCGCGCTCCGCGCTGCGATCGTAGGCGCGACCCCGACGCCCCCTCAGGAGAGTGGCGCGGGGGCCGCCATGTCGCCCGGCAACCAGATCCGGGCGCTCACGGCGAACAGGGCCAGGCCAAAGAGGATCACGATGGCCGCCGGCAGAAGTTTGGAACGCAAAAACGACACGGAGGATCCAGCAGGGCCCCCATCCTGCCTGGGGCAAGCAGCTGTTGTCTGTCGGGCCCGGCGTGGGAAGGCCGCCTCCGTTGACGGGCCGGGCATCGCCGCGCAGGATGACCCGCGACGCCCCCCTTCCCCATGCCCGACAGTCCGCCACCGGCCTCCTCCTGGAGGCGCCTGCTGGCGGTGGGGGCGGAGGGGGTGGCCAGTGGCATCCCCTACATGGTGGGCACCAAGTTGCTCCAGGGCTGGTTGACGGCCAGTGGGGTGTCGGTGGGGCTGATCGGCCTGTTGGCCTATGCGGAGCTGCCCTACACCTTGAAGATGGTTTGGGCGCCGGCCCTCGACCGCTGGCCCCTGCCCTGGCCCGACCGGCGACGCGGCTGGCTGTTGCTGGTGCAGCTGGCCCTGGTGGCGGTGATCGGCGCCATGGCCCTGTTGCGCCCGGCGGAGCAAACCTCCACCAGCCTGGCGGCGGTGGGCGCCATGGCCCTGCTGTTGGCGGTGGTGAGCGCCACGCAAGACATCCTGGTGGATGCCTACCGCACCGACCTGCTCCCCCGGGAGGAGCGGGGCGCGGGGGCCGCCGCCGCAAACCTGGGCTACCGGGCCGCCATGCTCGCCATCGGCGCGGGGGGCTTCATCCTGGCGGGCCAGCGGGGTTGGCCCCTGGCGTTTGCCGCGGCGGCCGGCCTGATGGCCCTGGTGGTGCCCTTCACCCTCACCGCCCCCACGCTCACCCCCCTGGCCCACCGGGTGACCAGCCTGAGCCAGGCCGTGGTAGGCCCCGCCCGGGAATTCCTCGGCCGCACCGGGGGGCCCCGGGCCGCCATGCTTTTGGCGCTGATCCTGCTTTACCGCTGGCCCGATGGCCTGCTCAACGTGATGGCGGTGCCCTTTTTGATCAAGCAGGGGTTTTCGCCGGAAACGGTGGGCTCGGTGCTTGCGGGTTGGGGCATTGCCGCCACGGTTGTGGGCACCATCACCGGGGGTGTGTTGTTTGGACGGCTTGGGTTGAATCGGTCGCTGTGGGTGTTTGCGGTGGTAGGCGCCCTCGGCAACTTGTCGTATTGGGCCCTGGCCACCTTTCGCGGCGGGATGCCGGCGTTGCTCGGGGCGGTGGGGTTGGAGAACCTGGGGGGAGGCATGGTGGGCGCGGCCTTCGTGGCCCTGTTGATGAGCCTGTGCAACCCGAGGTTTTCCGCCACCCAATACGCCCTGCTCTCCGGCGTCTATGCCCTGAGCCGCTCGATCCTTTCGGGCCAGGCGGGGTTTGTGGCGGAGGGGGTGGGGTGGAGCTGGTTTTTCCTGCTCACCGTGGCCTCCGCCTTGCCGGCCTTTCTGTTGATGGTGCGCCTGACGCCCTGGAATGGCCAGGGCGTGCGCGGCGCCTACGACCCCGCTCGCGATGACTGATCCCAGCAGCGATGACTGATCCCAGCCGCGAATGACTGATCCCATCCACTCCCCCGCCGAAGCGGCCGTCGACCCCCGTCTGGCCGCGATCGCTGCCGCCTTCGCGGGCTCCAGCGCCGTGGTTGGGGTGCGCCCCCTGGGCAACGGCAACATCAACACCACCTATCTGGTGGAGCGGGCCGAGGCGGAGCCCTTCGTGTTGCAGCGGATCAACCGGGCGGTGTTCCCCCAGCCCCGGCTGGTGATGGCCAATCTGGTGGTGGTGGGGCGCCATGTGGAGGAGCGGCTGGAGCGGGAGCGAGCGGCGCTCCAGGCCGCGGTCCGGGTGGAGGGGGGCTCGGGCTCCGGGGAGCGTCGCTGGGTGTTTCCCGGGGTGCTCCGAGCCGCCAACGGGGATCCCTGGCTGGAGGAGGGGGAAGACTTCTGGCGCGCGATCGCCTTTGTGCCGCACACCATCGCCCTGGACGTGCTGGAAACCCCCGACCAGGCCCGGGAGGTGGGCCATGGCCTGGGCCGCTTCCATGCCCTGCTCCACGACCTGCCCTCCCACCAGCTGGCCGACACCCTGGAGGGTTTTCACATCACGCCGGGCTATCTGGCGGCTTACCAGGCCCTGCGCCAGGCCGGCCCGTCCCCCCGGGAGGGGGGCGATTCCGAGCGGGAGGCCTGGGCCCATGGCTTCGTCGCGCGGCGGGAGCAGCTGGCGCACGTGTTGGAGCGGGCCAAGGCGGCTGGCGAGTTGCCCTTGCGCCCGATCCACGGCGACCCGAAGGTGAACAACGTGCTCCTCGATGCCAGCAGCGGCCAGGCCGTCGCCCTGGTGGATCTCGACACGGTGAAACCCGGCCTGGTGCACTACGACATCGGCGATGCCCTGCGCTCCGCCTGCAACCCCCTCGGGGAAGATGCCCCCACCCCCGAGGAGGTGGTGTTCGACCTTGAGCGCTGCGCCGCCCTGCTGGAGGGCTACGGCGCCGCGGCCGGCCCGATCCTCACCCCCGCCGACCACCACTATTTGTTTGATGCCATCCGCCTGATCAGCTTCGAGCTGGGGTTGCGCTTCTTCAGCGACCACCTCGCCGGCGACGTCTACTTCCACACGCGCCGTCCTGGCCACAACCTCGATCGGGCCCTGGTGCAGTTCCAGCTCACCGCGAGCATCGAGGCCCAGGAAGGGGAGATTCGCGCGCTGTTGGCGCGGTTGCGGGAGGGGCAATGAGCGGCGATCGGCTAGGCCTGGAGCGGGCCTTCACGCTCCACCCCTTCGACTCAGGCGTGGCCGAGGCAAGCCTGCGCCTGGGGGGGCACCTCAGCCTGGCGGGGGAGCGTCTCCAGATCACCTGGCGCCTGCAGGGTGATCTGGCCCGGGTCGTGGTGCCCGCGTCCACCGGCGAGCCGCCCGCCCGGGCCGATGGCCTCTGGACCCACACCTGCTTCGAGCTGTTCCTGGCCGCCGAGGGCGAGGCGCCCTACTGGGAAGTGAACCTCGCCCCCAACGGCAACTGGAACCTCTACCGCCTCGCCGACTACCGCCAGGGCCTGACCCCCGTGGCCGATCGCGACACCTTGCCCTTCACCGTCACCCGCGAAGATCGGCTTCTTCAGCTCACCCTGGATCTCCTCCTACCCCGGGAGCTGCTCCAGGCCTGCCGCCAGAGCGCCCTGCTCCTGGGGGTGACCGCGGTGATCGAGCAAGGGGAGGATGCCCTGAGCTACTGGGCCCTGGCCCATGGCGGCCCGGAGGCGGATTTTCATCGGCGGGGGGATTTTTGTTTGCGTTTGGGGGGTGGCTGGGGATAGGAGCCGGGTTGGGGCATCGACGTGGCCTGGTCATCGTCCGCTTGCCCCCACCTGGCTGCAGAGAGCTTGATCGGGTAGGGCTCCATGGCATCAGTGCCTATGAGGTGGGGGCTCAGATGAATGGCATGGTTGGCGCGGGCTCTTTTGTTGCCTCTGCTCCCAGAGTGGTTGATCCGGGCGTCGATTGCTTAGATTCAGATGGTTTTAATCATGCTCTCAACGTAGAGTCTCTCCCGTCCTCGTAAACGGAAGGACCCGTGACGATCAGGCAGGTAGTCACAATGTTGAGGGTTCTTCATATTGGCTGCGTCAATCAATCCGGAGGAGTTACTCGGCTCTTCCATCTAGTGTTGAGTATATCAGGCAGGGCGTAGGGAGGCATCGCCAGTCCATGTTGTGAACAGCTGTTGCTGATGATTCTCGAAGTGGGGGAACACTCCCAGTGCGCAGACACCCCATCGATGGCCAACCCGAACCAGCCGCCGGGCCTGATCCAGCGCTACCGAGAAGAGCTGCAGGTGCGGCATTACGCCCGCCGCACGGTGTCGAGCTATGAGCACTGGCTGCGGAGATTCCTGCGCTTTCACCGGATGCGTCATCCGCGCGAGATGGGGGAGGTAGAGATCAATGCATTCCTGAGTCATCTGGCAACAGAAGAGAGAGTGAGTGCCTCCACGCAGAACCAGGCGCTGGCGGCCTTGCTATTTCTCTATCGCACGGTGCTGGGTGGGGATGTGGGGAATCTGGAGGGCGTGATCCGGGCGCGCAGACGGCCGCGCCTTCCCGTGGTGCTCACAGTGAGTGAAGTAAGGGCCGTGCTTGGCCATCTGGGTGGTGCCGAGGAACTGGTGGCCCAGCTGCTCTATGGCAGTGGCCTGAGGTTGATGGAGGCGCTGCGGCTGCGGATCAAGGATGTGGACCTGGAGCAGCGCTGCATCACGGTGCGCTGCGGCAAGGGGGACAAAGACCGCCGCACGGTCCTGCCCTTCGAGCCTGGTGGCGCCCTTGCAACGGCACCTGCAGGTCGTGAGGCGTGTGCACCAGGCCGATCTGGCGGCGGGATGGGGTGCGGTGGAGCTGCCCCATGCGTTGGAGAGGAAATACCGCAATGCGGCAAGGGAATGGGCCTGGCAGTGGCTGTTTCCCCAGGGCCGGCGCTGGCGGGATCCCCGGCAGAGAATGGAAGGGAGGCACCACATGGACCAAGCCTTGTGCAGCGGGCCGTGCGTGCCGCCGTGCAGACGGCGGGGATCAGCAAGCCAGCCACCTGCCACAGCTTCCGCCATTCTTTCGCCACGCACCTGCTTGAGCAGGGAGCCGACATCCGCACGATTCAGGAGCTGCTGGGCCACAGCGATGTGAAGACCACCATGATCTACACACATGTGTTGAATCGGGGGCCATCAGGCGTCCGCAGCCCTGCGGACCTTCTCTGAAACCGGGGATGTTATGCGGTCCGCGTAACAAACCTTGACGGATGGGGGGGTGCGGTGGTCTTGCTAGGAGTAGGGAGTTGGTTGCCAGGAGGTGAAGCGATCGGTAGCTTATGCGGCAAAAAGCCCCCAAACGGCAGCTTCTGCGGACCGCCGAAACACTGTTAGCTGCTTGTCCAGCCAGCAGAGCACGCACAGCCAATACGATGGAGGAAGGACAACCATGAGCATCATGAGAACTCAGGCAAGTGTCGCGCTCAGTGTTTTGCTATTTTTTTCGGCGTCTGTCTCGCCGTCAGCAGCGGAACCCAAGTTTAAAGCGGATGTGCCGTCCTCTATTCTCACACCGGATCAGGTCGAGACCCGCCTTGGCACCTTGCGCTTTAAAGATGGCGCTCCCGATGCAAAAACCGTTGAACTGGTCTACGACAACCTCGACTTCATGCGCGGTGTAGAAGCCTTCCTCGATGGTGTTCCAGCGGCATCAATCTACGCGCTGTGCCGGGGATATAGGGAAGCCGGTATGGGGCCACAATCTGTCGGCATTTTTGAAGACCTGATGGATGCTCGCTCGGTTTTCCTGACGGCTCAATCAACCACGGTCTATGTATCTAGGTGCTACGACCTGGAAAATGGACCCATCGTGGTCGAAGTGCCGGCGGGCGTACTGGGGCCGCTTGATGATGCCTATTTCCGTCATGTTGTCGATTTCGGGGTTACCGGACCAGACCAGGGCAACGGCGGCAAATACCTGATCGTTCCCCCAGGATACAAGGGCGAACTGCCAAATGAAGGCTATTTCATTCATCACTCTCCGACTTATACGAACATGCAGCTAATTCGCGCCTTCGTGGATAAAGATGGCATCGAGGCGACAGTGAAGAGGGTGAAAGACACGATGCGCGTCTATCCGTGGTCGCAGCGCAACAACCCGCCGAAGACCGATTTCGTCAACCTGTCGGGGATGAAGGTCAACACAGTGCATGCGAACACTTTCGAGTTCTATGAGGAAATTGACGCTGTCATCCAGAAAGAACCTGCCAATGCACTGCCGGCCGAGGTCGTCGGCACCTTGGCGGCGATCGGCATCAAGAAGGGCCAACCGTTTAAGCCGGACGCCCGGATGAAGGCTATCCTCGAGGACGCCATCGCCGTTGGGAACGCAACCTCACGCGCGATCGTCTTCGCCCAGCGTGACAAGCGTGGCTATTATTTCGATGACCGCCAGTGGAAGACCTCCTTCATAGGCGGTAGCGCGGAGTTTGAGAATAGCGGCGAACGCATGAAGGACGCCCGTGTGCTGTTCCACTACTATGCCACGGTCATCACGCCCGCTATGGCATCACCCAAAGTGGGTACGGGTTCGGTGTATGCCTATGCAGAACGAGATTCAACGGGCACCTATCTCGATGGCGGCAAGACTTACAAGATCACCCTGCCAGCGCCCATACCAGTCAACAATTTCTGGTCGTTTATGGTGTATGACAACCAGAGCCGTTCCATGTTGGAAACCGATCAGAAGTCAGCGGGCCTGGACAGCAATAGCCGGGACGTGAAAGCTAACGCGGATGGGTCGTATACCGTCTACTTCAGTCCCAAGGCACCCAAAGGCAAGGAAGGCAACTGGGTCCAGACTATGCCGGGCAAAGGCTGGAACGCGATGTTGAGGCTCTATGGTCCGCTTCAGCCATGGTTCGATAAGACCTGGAAGCCGGGTGATTTTGAGCTTGTTCAATAAGCTAAGCAGAATGAAGCTAGAGTCTGAAATGACTAGCTACAATCATTTGCAATCAAACAGGAGGTGCATCATGTTCATAAGAACATCATTAAGGTTCGCAGCCCTATTCCTTAGCGCTGTGCTAGCCCAGCAGGTTCATGCCGACGAACGGGTCACCGTAGACAATTTCTCCCGCGCTGAGACCGATCGCACCATGGCGGACTATGTGAAATTGGGCGGCTTCGGCAAGTTCCACCACATCCGCAAGCCGGTGCCACTCGACCAGCAGAAGGTTGTTCGGATGAACCTCGACACGCTCTACTCCTTCGGCGTGTTCGATCTCTCCGCGCCGATCACCATTACGCTGCCGGATTCGGGCGAGCGTTTCATGTCTGCCCTGATTATCAGTCAGGATCACTCGATGCTGCCAGTCAAATACGCGCCGGGCGAGTTCACCATCACGCAGGAGCAGATGGGAACCCGCTACGTGATCATAGCCCTGCGTACCTTCATGGACTCCACCGACAAGAAAGATATAGCCAAGGCGAATGCGCTGCAGGATGCGGTCAAGGTCAGTCAGGCCAGAGAAGGCAACTTTGACGTACCCAAATGGGATGAAGGATCGCTTCTCAAGGTACGCAATGCATTGGCGGTGTTGGCCTCGACTGTGTCGGACACATCTGGGTTCTTCGGTGACAAGGGCAAGCTCGATCGGCTCGACTTTCTGATGGGAACCGCCGCCGGCTGGGGTGGCAACCCGAAAGAAGGCGCGATGTACTTCACGTACTCGCCTGCGCAGAACGACGGCAAGACGCCTTACTCCGTAACTCTCAAGGATGTGCCGGTGGACGGCTTCTGGTCGATCACGGTCTACGGCGAAGATAACTATATGAAACCCAACGCCCTCGGTGTGAACGCACTCAACAACGTCACCGCCAAGAGGAACAAGGATGGCAGCATCACCATCAATGCCGGTGGTTGTGACGATGGGCGCATCAACTGCATTCCGATCACCAAGGGCTGGAACTATGTAGCCCGCACGTACAGACCACGGTCCGAAATCGTATCAGGCAAATGGGTTTTCCCGGAGATGCAGCCCGGCAAGTGAATTCCACGATATTTTGATCACGAAACCAATTGATGAAATAGCACATAGTGTTGTTCAGCTTTGTTGGGCATCAACACAGCTAACGAACAAGGATAGATCGCGCGTCAGCCGCGATCTTATCCGGTGTTGGACTAGCCCTTTGGTGCTAATGACAATGCTTTTACGGCAGATACGTTGGCCTGAATTTCACCTTTCCTTCTGAATTGTTGGGGTATTCCAA
>JBKDSY010000035.1:0-11485 GCA_046340755.1 Cyanobacteriota bacterium | reverse complement strand
ACGCTGCCGCCCTGGGCCCGGGCCATTTCCTGGCCCATGGTCATCCAGTCGCGGGCGAGGAGCAGCCGCAGGCCCTCCGCGGCGGCGGGGTGGGCTTCGATGGCTGCCGCCAGTTCCGCCGCCGCCGCCGCCCGGGCCTGGGCCAACATCCGTTGCTGCTGGGCCTGGGCCTCCGCTTCCAACAACAGGGCCTCCTGCTTGGCCTTGGCGTCGAGCACCAGGGCCTCGGCCCGGCCCCGGGCCGCGTTCACCTGCGACTCCTTCTCCCCTTCCGAACGCAGGATGGCGGCCCGCTTTTCCCGTTCGGCGGTCATCTGCTGCTCCATGGCCTGTTGCACGCCGGGGCTGGGCTGGATGTCGCGCAGCTCCACCCGGGTCACCTTCACGCCCCAGGGATCGGTGGCCTCATCCAACTCGCGCAACAACACCTCATTCACTTCCGAGCGGGTGGTGAAGGTTTGGTCGAGATCGAGCTTGCCCATCTCCGCCCGGATCTGGGTCAACACCAGGTTGACCATTGCCGCCTGGAGGTTGTCCACCGCGTAATAGGCCCGCTCATGTTCGAGGAGCTGCCAATACACCACCGCATCCACCTCGATGGAGACGTTGTCGCGGGTGTTGCATTGCTGCGGGGGGATGTCAAGCACCCGCTCGCGGAGGGATTCGTGGCTGACCACCTTCTCCACCCCCGGCAACACGCAGGAAAGACCCGGCGTGAGATGGCGGTTGTACTTGCCCAGTCGCTCCACCAACTTGGAGCTGCTGCTGCTCGTCACCTTGACGCTGCTCAGGCCCAGGGCACTGAGCAACACCAACACCAAGGGAATAAGGGGTTCCATGGCGATGCCTGCGATTCATCCAGGCTAGGAACGCCATCCAGGCCGCGCTCCATCCCGGGGTGGTTTGTCGCTTCAGCTGGCCTTCACTGCCCGCTGGTTTGTCGCGTCAAGCGCCCCCCCGCCCAGCGGTGATCGGGCTAGGACAGAGGTTGTCTTGGGGCTCACCCCGGCCATGCCATCTCCCCCCCTGCTCTGGCTGTTGGTGGCCACGGCCCTCTGGCTGTTGGTGTTGCTTGGGCTCGACAGCGATGGTCTGCTGCTGGTGGGCGGTTGTGTCGCCCTGCTGTTGGCGCTCCTGTTGGCCGTTCTGCCCCTGCCCGCCGGGCTCCAGGCGGTGGTGTTCCTCGCCCTGGTGGCGGCCGGCTACGGCCTGGTGCGGCGGTGGTTGAACCGGGGCCCGGGCATCCCCTCGGCCCCGCTGCCCCTGCCCCAGGCGGAGGAGGCGGAGGTGATCAGCCCCTTCGCCGCCGATGACCGGGGACGGGTGCGCTGGCAGGGCCAGAGTTGGGCTGCCCGCAACCTGGATGGCTCCCGACCCCTCGGCACCGGCGAGTGGGTGACGGTGATGGGTCGGGAGGGCAACTGCCTCCAGGTGATGGCCCGACGACCCCTGGCCCAGGGACCCATGGCCCGGCCACCCATCGCCCCAAGCCCGGCCCCGGAGCGGGATGGGACTTAACCCCTCCTTGCGGCAGTCGACTTGATCCGCCGCCGTCCAGGCCGGCGATACGCCAACCAAGACCCCCAAGGCGGTTCAAGCCAACCAGATCAATCGAAGAAGAGCAGGCTCACCACCTTCCCCATGTCTTCCGCCGTGCGGCAGCTGGAGAGCAGGGTTTCGCTGTCGTGGAAGGCATAACAGATCAACTGGTCGCAACGGCTGATGATGTCGTGGTTGCAGAGGCTGCTGGCCATGGGCAGGGGCAACTCATCGTGCTCGGGCTTTTCCACCAGGTGCAACACCTGCTCCAGCTGGGCCCGCGACTCGCTTGGCTGACGCTCCAGGCTCTGGGGCAACAACACCGTCAGCCGACCCGGGTCGACCTCGAGCACGCCCCGGATCACCGCCGCGTTCACCCCCTGGGCCCCGGAGGTGATCAGGTTGTGGCCCTCCTGGGCAAGGGAGCGCGCCACCAGCTCCACCAGGTGGATCGACACCACCGGCACATGGCGGCTGCCCAGGATGGCAATTCGGCGCTTGCCCGTGTCCTGGAGCATGGCCAGCTCCTGGGCCAGGGTGTCAATCCTGTCGAGAGCTGGAAGATCGAGAGACCGGGTCACCCGTCGTACGCCCGCATTGTTTCCTGGAAACTAGCAGCGTTTCCCGGGATCAAGGCAGCTCCAGGCGCTGGAACAGCCGCTCAAAGTGACAATTCTCTTCCACCAGCCGGATCGCAAAGGTGGCCTTCACCGTTTCATGGAGGCGCACATGACCGATGGCGGCCTCGATCACCTCCACGGTTGTGAGGGTGTCGTGCTCCACCTTGAGCACCGGCACCTCCAATTCCTCGGCCCGGTTGATCAGCTGGGGCAGGGGTTCCCCCACCCCCGTGAGGATCAGGCACTGGGTGGAGGCCTCCAGGGCGGCCAGCTGGATGTCGGTGCGGTCTGCCCCGGTCACCACGGCCATGTTGCGCCGCCGCCGGAAGAACTCCATGGCGGAATTCACGTTCATGGCCCCGATCGACAGGGTCTCCACCAACAGATCCAGCCGTTCGCGGGAGCAGAGCACCCGCGCCTCCAACCGCCGGCTCAGCTCTCCCACGGTGACGCTTCGCAGCAGGGGGCTGCGGGGCATCACCCCGAGCACCACCAGGCCGAGGGCCTCCAGGGCGGGGATCACGTCCTGACGGAAGGCGGGCAGGGCCTCGGGGGCCATGCCGTTGATCACCACGCCCGCCAGCAGGTCGCCCAATTGGCTGTGGGCCTCCAAGAGCGGGTCCACGTCGCGGCAGTCGCTCCAGGGGTGCACGAGCACCACGGCCGCCTCCAGGGCCCGGGCCAGGGGCACCAGCCCCAAGCCGAACAGCAGCCCTTCACTCAAACGCCCCGCCCCCTCCAGGATGGCCAGGGCACCCGCTTCCGCCGCCAGCCGGGCCTTGAGGGTCTCGATGCCATCGCCGGCGCCCACCACGCCGCTGAGCAGGCGCTGGTGGGCCGACGCCGGCTCCAACACGGCCAGGGAGGCCACCAACTGGCTCTCCTCCAGGCCGAGATGGTTGCCGATGAAGCGCACATCGCCATCCAACAGGGGATCGCCTGGTTGGTGGATCTCCAGGGGGTCCAGGCAGGTGGCCAGGGGTTTGCCGTAAAGAAAGGGCACGCCCCGGCGGCGGAGCTGGTGGGTCAGGCCCAACACCACAGCCGACTTGCCGCTGAAGGGTTCGCAGGAGCCGATCAGCAGCGGTTTGGGCATGGAGTGTCCTCTTCAGCGCCAGGCTGTGGCAGATTCTGGCAGCCCATCCCCCTCTGTCCGTGGCCACGCCGCCCACAGTGGCCATCACGGGAGCCCGCGGCGCCCTCGGCCAGGCCCTGCTCCGGCGCTGGCACCGCCGCGGCGCCCGCCTGATCGCCCTCACCCACCGGCCCGACGGCGACCAGCCCCTGGCGCCCCTGCGGCTCACCGATGGGGATGGGGCGGAAATTCCCCTGCGGCAGGTGGCCTGGCAATGCGGCCAGGAGGCCGAGCTCGATCCCCTCTTGGCGGAGGTGGATGTGCTCGTG
Source organism: Cyanobacteriota bacterium (assembly GCA_046340755.1). Classification (GTDB taxonomy): domain Bacteria; phylum Cyanobacteriota; class Cyanobacteriia; order PCC-6307; family Cyanobiaceae; genus Cyanobium. The sequence continues at coordinate 7,922 of JBKDSY010000035.1, read as the reverse complement.
CTCAACCATGGGGTCAACCCCTACGGCGCCCGGGACGGGGAGGCGGTGACCCTGGCCCTGGAGGTCAATGCCCTGAGCCAGTGGCGGCTTTTGGAGCGCTTCGCGGCGGCGGTGGCCCGGCGGGAAGCCGGGACCGCGAGGGCGCCGGAGCCGGCCGCCGCCCGCCCCGGGGCGGAGGTGTGGATCAACACCTCCGAGGCGGAGATTCAGCCAGCCCTCAGCCCCCTCTACGAGATCAGCAAACGCTTGCTCGGCCAGCTCCTGAGCCTGCGGGCCCTGGATCTGACCCGCCCCCGCCCGGAGGCGGCCGGCCGACCCCCGTTGCGGCTGCGGCGCCTGGTGCTCGGCCCCTTCCGCTCCGACCTGAACCCCTTCGGGGTGATGGCCCCCGACTGGGTGGCCGGAGAAATCCTGCGGCAGGCCGACTGGAATTGCGGGTTGATCATCGTCACGATCAACCCCCTCACCTACGTGTTGATGCCCCTGGCCGCCCTGGGCCGCTGGGCCTATTTCCGCTGCTTCACCCGCGGGGCGGCCTAGGGCCGGGGCCCTAGAAGTCGCGGTCGGTGAGGATCTCGCAGCCGTCGCTGCCCACCACGATCGTGTGCTCCCACTGGGCCGAGAGGCTGCCATCCACGGTCACCACGGTCCAGCGATCCCGCAGGGTGCGGCAGGCCTTGCCACCGGCATTGAGGATCGGCTCCACCGCCAGGGTCATGCCCGGGCGCAGGGTGACGTTGGGGAGGTCGCGGGTGCGGTAGTTGAACACGGAAGGCTCCTCGTGGAGGTTGCGGCCCACCCCGTGACCGGTGAAGTCTTCCACCACGGCAAAGCCGTGGGCCTCCACGTGGTCTTGCACGGCGCCGGCCAGCTCCAGGAGGGTGCTGCCGGAGCGGATGGTGGCCAGGCCCTGCATCAGGGCCTCCTGGGCCACCTGGCTGAGGCGTTGGGCCGTCTCGCTCACCCCCTCGCCCACGCCGATGGTGATGCAGCTGTCGCCGTGGTAGCCGTCAAAACAGGCGCCCGTGTCGACCTTGAGCAGGTCCCCCGCCTTGATCACCCGTTTGCCGCTGGGGATGCCATGCACCACCTCATGGTTGATGCTCGCGCAGATGCTTGCCGGGAAGCCGTGGTACCCCTTGAAGCTGGGCACGGCGCCCATCTCACGGATGCGCTTCTCCGCGTGGCGATCCAGGTCGCCCGTGGTCATGCCGGGGGTGACCAGCTCGGCGACTTCCCGGAGCACCGTGGCCACGATCCGACTGGCCGTGCGCATGGTGGCGATCTCCCGGGCGGATTTCACCTCCACGCCCCGGCGGGTGTTGGTGATGCGGGGACCGCCGCGATCGAGAAGGCCCGCGTCACCGGCGTCTCGGCCCCGGGGCCCGCTGGCGGAAGCAAGAAGATCAGCAAACTTCATGGCGGCGGCGGAAATCGCCACAGAGACAGAACGGCTCCCCCACGCTATCGGTGAAGGGCTGTCGTCTGTTGTGGAGGCCATGGTTGACGCACCGCCCACCAGCCGTCCCCGGGCCTTGCTTGCCTGGTGCCGCCAGGCCCACGCCCTGGTGGCGCCCGTGGTGTTGGCGCCCCTGGTGCTCACCGCATGCACGGGAGTGGGCTATCGCGTCTTGCGGGACTGGCTGGGCTGGGAGCGGGACCGGGCCCACGGCCTGATGACCCTCCACGAGGGGGAGTGGCTCAAGGCCCTGGTGGGGGTGCACGGGGAAACGGTCTACGTGGCCCTCAACGGGTTGGGCCTGCTCTGGATGGCGGGCACGGGGTCGGCCATGGCCTGGCAGCGGCTGCGGCGGCGGAGCGGCGCCAAGGGCCCCCGGGTTCCATGACGGGGTACACTCTTGGTTTGGCCCAAATCTTCAGGACGCTGGAATGGCTGCGGAACCCCCCGAGAGCGTGACCCTACCCACGGGGGATGAACCCTCCGCGGAGGCCCCCCAATCCACCGAGGTCGAGGTTGACGCCTCCACCACCGAAGCGTCAACGGAGGAGCCCTCCGTTGCAGACACCCAGCCCTCGGGCCGCCAGGCCGTGGTGGGCAAGCGCAGCGCCCGGGAGCTGATCGAGGCCTTCGAGGCGGAGCAGCTCAAGAACGACCTGCCCGAAATTTTCGTGGGCGACACCGTGAAGGTGGGCGTGCGCATCCGCGAGGGCAACAAGGAGCGGATTCAGCCCTATGAAGGCGTGGTGATCGCCATGCGTCATGGGGGCCTCAATGCCACCATCACCGTGCGCCGGATCTTCCAAGGCATCGGTGTGGAGCGGGTGTTCCTGTTGCACAGCCCCCAGGTGGCTTCCGTGAAGGTCGAGCGTCGCGGTAAGGTGCGCAGAGCGAAGCTCTTCTATCTGCGCGACCGGGTGGGTAAAGCCACACGGGTCAAGCAGCGCTTCGATCGCTGAGGGTTTTTCCCTTTGCAAACCGGTTGTTTTCCTTGTGGAAACAACGCCTTGGTGCATCGCCTTGCGCCGTTAGTTCAGTTGGTAGAACGCAGGTCTCCAAAACCTGATGTCGGGGGTTCAAGTCCTCCACGGCGCGTTCGATGCACCCTTTTTTGTAGTTTCCTTGTTCCGAGCATGGAGTTGGATCTTCAACCCGGTGATGTGGTCAAAGTTCTGGAGTCCGCGGCTCTGGGTTGGGTTCGCGCCAGGGTCATCCGGGTCAAATCCGGTGGCCGGGTGGTGGTGCAAAGCGATCAAGGACGGGAATTCACGGCCCGGGGCAACCAGGTGCGGCTGATCGAGCCCGCCGGCTTTCGCCCCTGAGCGGCGCGGGGGACTCTCCCCCGGAGTTGGTTGATGGTTCATGCACCCCTTGGGTTCCAATTTTGCTGGCATCGGGCGTTGTTTCGCCGAGATGGCTGGTGGTTTTGGTGCCCTGGGTTCACCGTGCCCCCTGATCGCAACGGGCCACGGTGATTCCTCTCGGTGAGACACCAGGACTGTGTTGAGCACGGGTTGTGAGCTGGTGATCCGAGCCCTTTTGGGTGTCGGATCCTCGGCTTGGCCGTCAGCGGCAGCTGACGCGTCTGTCATCGCCCTTGCCGGCGTTGGCCAGGCAGCTCCACCGAGCAGCAGCCTTCCATTTGACGGAAGGAACCGCGGCAGTGGATACTTGGTGGGTTGGCGATGACGCCAGCGGATCGGTCGGAGCACTTGCTCCCCCTCGCCGTTCCTTGTTTTGGGACTGTAGTTCAATCGGTTAGAGCACCGCCCTGTCACGGCGGAAGTTGCGGGTTCGAGCCCCGTCAGTCCCGTTCAACCATTCCGCGAGCAGAACGCAGATGACAGCGGCTTCCTCCCCTGTGCGCGTCCGGCTTGCCCCCAGCCCCACGGGCACCCTGCACATCGGCACCGCCCGCACTGCCGTCTTCAACTGGCTCTTCGCCCGCCGCCAGGGTGGCTCCTTTCTTCTGCGCATTGAAGACACCGACCGGGAACGCTCCAAACCCGAGTACACCGCCAACATCCTTGAGGGCCTGGCCTGGCTTGGCCTGAATTGGGATGGGGAGCCGGTGATCCAGAGCGCCCGCATCGACGACCACCGCCAGGCCATCGCCCGCCTGCTGGCCGAGGGCAAGGCCTACCGCTGCTACACCAGTGAAGAGGAGCTCACCGCCCTGCGGGAGCACCAACAGGCGAGCAAGCAGGCTCCCCGTTACGACAACCGCCACCGCCACCTCACCGCCGCCCAGGAGCAGGCCTTCATCGCCGAGGGACGGGAGGCGGTGGTGCGGTTCCGCATCGACGACGACCGCTCCATCGAATGGCACGACATGGTGCGAGGCGCCATGCGCTGGTCGGGCGCCGACCTGGGGGGCGACATGGTGATCGCCCGCCGGGCACCGGCCGATGCCATCGGCGATCCCCTCTACAACCTGGTGGTGGTGGTGGACGACGCCGCCATGGCCATCACCCACGTGATCCGCGGTGAAGACCACATCGCCAACACCGCCAAGCAGATCCTGCTCTACGAGGCCCTCGGCCTGTCCCTGCCCCACTTCGCCCACACCCCGTTGATCCTCAACAAGGAGGGGCGCAAGTTGTCGAAGCGGGATGGGGTCACTTCCATCAGCGACTTTCGGGCCATGGGCTACACCCCCGAAGCTCTCGCGAACTACATGACCCTGCTCGGCTGGTCGCCGCCGGAGGGCATGGGGGAGCGCTTCACCCTGGCCGAAGCGGCCGAGGTGTTTGATTTCGAGCGGGTCAACCGGGCCGGTGCCCGCTTCGACTGGGACAAGCTCAACTGGCTCAACGGCCAGGTGCTCCACGCCGTTCCCCCCCGCCAACTGCTGGAGCAACTGCGGCCCCTCTGGGTCGCCAAGGGTTGGCCGGCGGCCACGCTCCCGGACCCCTGGCTGGAGGAGCTCTGCGCCCTGTTGGGCTCCTCCCTCACCGTGCTCAGCGATGGGGTGAGCCAAGCGGAGCCCTTCTTCACCCAGCCCGTGCCCGACGCCTCAGCCCGCGACGCCCTGGCCAAACCAGACGCCCAGGCCTGTCTGGCTGCCCTCCAGGCCCAGCTGCCCGACAGCCCCACCCTCGACACAGCCGAAGCCCAGGCGCTGTTGGCGGCGGCGGCCACCACGGCCGGCGTGAAAAAAGGAGTGGTGATGAAAAGCCTGCGGGCTGCCCTGCTCGGTTCCCTCCAGGGGCCCGACCTGTTGGCCTCCTGGCAGTTGCTCCATCGAAGCGGGGACGATCGGGGGCGGTTGGCGGCGGCGTTGGGGGGAGGCTGAGGTCGCGACCGCGTTGGGGCGAGGCTGAGGTCGCGGCGGCGTTGGGGGGAGGCTGATGTCCCGACACCGTTGCTCAAGGTGAGGTTGGAAGTCTTTAGTCGGGTGGGGGGTTTGCCGCCTTTGCCCGGAACATTGCTGGCTTGGGACATTCTCCATGCCACCAAATCGATCCGAAATGCGCTGAGACCAGCTGTGCAGTGGCCTCACACTGAAGATGTGATGGGCTAGAAGACGGAGATTCGTGAACAGGAGAGCGAATAAGTGTTTGTCAAGCTGGGGGTAGCGCAATCGGTGGAAGGGCAGCAAATCGTTAATAATCTTCGCTGATTTGCTCACTTTCACGCCTAGTGGCTCCCAAGCAGATTGCATCCGATAGATTTTTGAAAAGCAAGATGTGTAGTCGCTCGATTAATTGCATCTGCTAGTTTAAATCCGTTTCAAAAACGAATCGTTCTCATGTGCAAATCCTAAACTGACCCCGGAAAGAATGGTCAAAATGAACGCTCAACTCGAACGATGACAATCATATCGGGTTTTGTCTTGGCTTTTGTAAGCTGTGCTGGAAGCCCCTGCATGCTATCTATCCAATAGCCAACATAACGAACTTTTTTGAAGGTGGAATTGAAATACTGCCTTAGGTCATTGGTAAAGGAATCCCCAACAACCCACACGTATTTATTTTCAGTGGCATTATTGTTGGTGACTGTTTCAACTGTTCCAAACGGGGTGGGTGCTTGGGTTAATGATTTTTCGTGCTTCAGTTGTGGCTTGTTGGGGAAACGAACTTCATATCCATCTTCTTGCTCAAATGGGTGGTCTTGAAGTTTTGAGATGTCGATTAAATCGCCTTTATTAATGAGTCCTTTACTGAAACGAACGTCAGGAATCTGTATTCCTAAACGGTTTGCAAAACCTGAAAAAGCTGTGTATGCACCCAGATTATTCCAATGTGTATCTGCTCTCCAATAGAGCAATTCACCACCTTTCTTGCGCTCAATTAATTCCAGAGTTGGATCATAAACGATCAGGTTAGGAACATTCTTAAGCTTTTTCAAGAAATGGTCGACGTACCGGGTATTTGATGGAGGAATAGCACTCGGCAGGTACTCAGGGTAAATCCTGGGCTTGTCTGGACCTAAGAATAACACGACTTTTGTGTTGTATTCTGCAGCAGTGCGGGCAAGATCAGAAAGCTGTTGATAGTTTAGGTCAATCGCAGTTTGATCTGGAACGATGGCTGACTTCAGTTTTGCGATTGTATTTTCATAAGCATTACCAAGAAATAGCCATTTTTCTTTCCCCTCAATCCAATTCAGCGAATAACCTATACCATGTTCAAAGCTTTTCCTTTTGATTGTAAGAGTATCAATGGCGTGCGAAGATCTAGAGTCGTACAAATTAAAGCCTAAACCGATTAAGCCAGTCATGACCACGGCACAGATCAGGAGCAACACCTTAAATTTTGGATTCTTCGATCCATACCGAAATGGTTTTTCAACGACTTCGGCCGTAAGCCAGGACAGGAAAACTATCACTAGCAATGCCGCAAATCGAAAGGCATGACTTGGCACCTTGTCAGAGTTCACAATTCTGGTGAAAGTTAAAATAGGCCAGTGCCATAAATAGAGAGGATAACTAATCAATCCAATGAAAATCGCGACTTTGTTGGACAAAAAGTTTTTATTCGCCCAAGAGTCTGGACCAGCAAAAATAATAAACGCTGCCCCTAGAACCGGCAGAAGTGCCCAACGACCCGGGAACCCCTCTGTCGTCTTGTCAATGCTCATCACTCCAATAGCGATCAACAAGAGGCCTAGGATCGATGAAATATTGGCCAAGACCAGGCGGTTTTCATTCAGACTAAGCTTGGGTCGGTATAGATTAATCCAAGCAATAATGCTTCCAACCATTAACTCCCAGAACCGTGATAAGGGTGAGTAGAAGGCGGCAACGGAGTCAAATGAAGAGAGATATAAACTCAAGACAAGTGATGGCACCAGTACAAAAAGCCCAATGAATAAGAGGTTGGTTCTGAACTTATAGCCAATGATAAGCAGTATGGGCCAGAGAATATAAAACTGCTCTTCGATTCCAAGGCTCCATAGGTGCAGTAAGGGCTTCGTCTCGGACGTGTTGTCAAAGTATCCAGATTCTCGCCACAGCATCAGGTTGGAGATGAATGTCGAGCCCCCTAAGGCATGGAGCCCCAGCTGTCGAAGTTCATCGTGGAGGAGGGCAAACCAGCCAAAAGCTAGGCAAGCAAATAAAACCAGCGTCAAAGCAGGAAGGATCCTGCGAATACGTCTGATATAAAAGTTTGTGAGACTAAAGGTTCCTTGATCAAAGCTTTTAAAGAGAATGGTGGAGATTAAGTAGCCAGAGATCACGAAAAAGATATCAACCCCGATAAAGCCTCCCTTCAGCAGGCTTGGATAGGTGTGATAAACGATAACAAATACCACAGCCAAAGCTCTCAGGCCATCGATATCAGGCCTGTACTTAGGATGGAAAAGTGTGCTTTTTTCTTCGGGCACTTGAAAGATTTCTATCGTCGCCACAGATTAGCAGAAGCTGGTCGTGTTCAAGCATTCGTCAGAGCCCTCTCGGTTTGGATTATCCCCAACTGCCATGGCCATGGCGGCCGCAATATGCAAGTGGTGTTGCGGGCAGTGGTGGTGGCGATCGGCATCATTGCCCACGGCAGCCGTGAGGCGTTGGGCATTGTCGCGGGTGGCAGCGTCGCGGAGGGGGGTCTGGTGACAGTTCCTGGATTCAATCTAGGAACGTGGTCTGCAGGGCACCCAGCTGCTGATCTCCAATGCCCACCTGGAGCTGAGCGGGACGATCAAGTGCATGTTCCAGAGATGCGCCTGGCAGAGATACCGAGTGCACCTCCGGTGCAAGCAGTTACCCAACGCGGTGCCCATCATGGACACCGCCCGTGACGACGTTCTCCTGATTGATTCGTGTGCGACTTACCTTCGCTGACCACGTCCAATCGTGCCAGTATCCAAATGGTGGGCCTCGGATCCGTAACGGCCGACATAGCGGCGCAGATGCCTGACCCACTCACCACGTGTTGTGATGTCGAACCAGTCGGGAAGAACAGAATCGAGAATATCCGGTTCTGGGATGAAATCTGGCGCTGTAATGATCTCCGCAAGTTCT
>JBKDSY010000034.1:0-13001 GCA_046340755.1 Cyanobacteriota bacterium | reverse complement strand
GCCCCATCCTTCCCTCCGGCCTGGGCCAGGTGGGGCCGACCGCCGCCCCCCCCGCCGCGCCGCCGCGCCACCCCCCCAAGGAAGGCCCCCGCCTTGAGCCCCCGGGCGATCACCGCGCTGCCGAACGCCGCCGCCAGGTGCACCTTGCCGAGATCCGCCGGATCGCTCAACCCGCCGAGCACCACCGCCGCTCCCTCGCCCAGCTGCTCCGCCAGGCCCTGGGCGGCACTTTGCAGGGCGCCGCCTTCCACCCCATCCAGCCGGGACACCAGCAGCTGAAAGGGGCCGCCGGCGGCGGTGGCTCCGAGGGGCACGGCCTGGGTCACCAGGGCCAGGGCCTTGCTCAGGGCCAGCTCCTCTCGGGCGGCGGCCAGGGCCTTCTGGCTGGCCCTCAGCTCGTCGAGCAGGGCACTCACCCGGTCAACGATCTCCGCCGGCTGGGCCTTGAACCGCTCCGCCAGGGCCCTGACCACGGCGTCGCGCTCGTTGAGGAAGGCCATCGCCGCCGCTCCGGCCACCGCCTCGATCCGCCGGATGCCCGCCGCCACGCCGCTCTCCGCCACGATCTTGAACAGGCCAATCTCCGCCGTGTTGGCCACGTGGGTGCCGCCGCAGAGCTCCATGGAGACCCCCGGCACGTCCACCACCCGCACCACATCGGCATATTTCTCGCCAAACATGGCCACGGCCCCGGCCGCCCGGGCCCGCTCCAGGGCCATCTCCTGGACCTCCAGGGCGTGGGCCTCGCTGATCCAGCCGTTGATCAACTCCTCCACCCGCCGCAGCTCCTCGGCGGTCAGGCCCCTCGGGCAATGGAAATCGAAGCGCAGGCGATCGAAATCCACCAGGGAGCCGGCCTGGCTGATGGCGGGATCCACCACCAGCTTGAGGGCCGCCTGCAGCAGATGGGTGGCGGTGTGGTGCGCCTGGGCCTTGCGGCGGCAGGCCCGGTCCACCCGGGCGGTGACCACATCCCCCACGTTCAACTGGCCCCGCTCAACGCGGCCGCTGTGCACGAACACGCTTCGGTTGCGGCTCACCCCATCGATCGACACGATCAATCCCTCGGAGGGGTCGCCGGCGCCACCACCGCTGAGCACGCCGTGGTCGCCCACCTGGCCCCCGCCTTCGCCATAAAACGGTGTGGAATCCAGCACAATCTGCACCGTGTCTCCGGCCAGAGCCCGCTCGGCGGTCTCCCCGTTGGCGACGAGGGCCACCACGCAACCGGGCTGCTCCAGGGCGTCGTAGCCCGTGAAGGCGGTGCCCTCCAGCTCGGCGGCCACCTGTTCCAGGGCCCCCTGCAGGGTGAGGTCGATGCTCACGGCCGCCGCCTTGGCCCGCTGGCGCTGGGCCTCCATGGCCCGCTCAAATCCCTCCAGATCCACCGATAAGCCGTGCTCCTCGGCGATCTCGCCGGTGAGTTCCAGGGGAAAGCCGTAGGTGTCGTAGAGCTCGAAGGCCTGCTCGCCGCTGATCTGGCGCGGCTGGCTGGCCAACACCTCGGCCAACAGCTTTTCTCCCCGCTCCAGGGTGGCCCGGAAACGGGTCTCCTCCCGTTCCAGTTCGGCGAGGATGGCCTGGCGCCGCTCCCGCAGGTGGGGATAGGCCGTGCCCATCAGGGCAATGGCCGCCTCGCCCAGGTCGGGCAGGAAGGCGCCGTCGATGCCGATCAGGCGGCCGTGGCGCACCACCCGCCGCAGCAGCCGCCGCAGGATGTAACCCCGGCCCAGGTTGGAGGCGGTGACACCGTCGGCGATCAGCTGGGTGATGGCCCGGGTGTGATCGCCGATGACCTTCAGGCTGGTCTGGCCGCGGCCATCGGTGGTGGCGTAGGTGAGGCCTGCCCGCAGGGCCGCGGCCTCGATCAGGGGGAAGATGAGATCGGTTTCGTAATTGTTGGGCACCCCCTGCAGGATCTGGGCCATGCGCTCCAACCCCATGCCGGTGTCGATGTTGCGATGGGCCAGGGGCGTCAGCACCCCCTGGGCATCGCGGTTGGATTGCATGAAAACGAGGTTATAAAACTCCAGGAAACGGGAATCGTCTTCCAAATCAATGCCTTCAGGCCCCAGTTCGGGCTTGAGGTCGAAATAAATTTCCGAGCAGGGGCCGCAGGGGCCCGTGGGACCAGAAGCCCAGAAGTTGTCGGCCTCATCCATGCGGATGATCCGCTCCGGGCTCACGCCCACCTCATCGCGCCAGATGGCGGCCGCCTCGTCGTCTTCGCGGAACACGCTCACCACCAGCCGCTGGGGATCCAGACCAAACACCTCCGTGCTCAGCTCCCAGGCCCAGGCGATGGCCTGGGATTTGAAATAGTCACCAAACGAGAAGTTCCCCAACATCTCGAAATAGGTGTGGTGGCGGGCGGTGCGTCCTACGTTTTCGATGTCGTTGGTGCGAATGCACTTCTGGCTGCTGGTGGCCCGGGGCGCCGGGCGGGGCGCCTGCCCCAGGAACACCGGCTTGAAGGGAAGCATCCCCGCGATGGTCAGGAGCACGGTGGGGTCTTCCGGGATCAGGGAGGCACTGGGCAAGCGCCGGTGATCCCGGGCGGCATAGAACGCCAGAAAGGTCTCCCGGATGGCCTCTCCGGTCCAGCGGCGCTCCCCACCGGAGGCGCTCCTGCCGGAGGCGGGGGGGCGGGCGGAGGTGGTGGCCATGGCGGTGTGCAGGGGGGTCCCAAGGGTCATGATCGCCCAGGGGGCGGCCCGGGGTGGGGCGCCTCGGCTAGCGGCGGCCGGTGAGGGCGCGGGTGGTGCGGGTCAGGCCGGCCATGGTCTCCGGCAGGAGGGGCTTGTTCAACAGGCTTCCCCCCACCCGCAGAAACACCCCCGACAGGGCCAGGTACACCGCGCTGAGCCCGAGCACCACGGCCATCCAGCTGAGATGGAAGGTCTGCCGCAACCAGAGCACCAGGGCGATCTGGCTCATCACCAGAGCCAAGAGCAGGAGGCTCAGCCCCCCGCCGACGATCACCGCGCCGGTGATCAGGCGCTGCTTTTCCTTGTCCACCTCCTGCATGGCCAGGCGCACATGCAGGTCGACCACGGAGGTGAGCAGGCCCGACAGCCTTGAAGCGCCCTTGAAGTTCATGCCGAGCGGCGTCCGGGCGAGAGGAGCAGGCCGAGGAGGATCCCCACGCCCGCCGCCACCCCCAGGGCGAGCAGGGGACGCTCCCGCACGGGCTTCTCCAGTTTCGGCCGCAGGGTGCGGTTGAGGTCGTCGAGCAGTTGCTCCAGCTGCTCCTCCAGGGGCTTGAGGGAATCGCCCACCTGCTGGGCCTGGTGGGTGGTGGCCTCAATCAGATCCAACAACTGTTGCTTCACCCGCGGGGTGGCCCCGCCGGTTTGGCGGCTGATCACCTCCACCAGCTGATCGAAGCTCCCCCGGGTGGCCTCCAGGGTGTGGCGGGCCACCTCCGGCCACTGCTGTTGGATCGTGGGCAGGAGGGTGTCAAACCGGTCGCGAAACGCCTTCTGCAGGATCGGCGGGGTGGCGGGCTGGCCGTTGGCGGCGGCGGTGTCGGGCCCCTCCAGGGACGGGGAGGCGGGCTGCTCGAGGGTCATGGGATGGGGGTGGGTAAGGGGAAGTCTGGCGAAGGCGCCGTCCGTCGCTCAAGGGGGGGACCTGGGTCCAAGGTAGGGACAGCCGGCGGGGTTGGCAGCGTGCGAACCTCCGCTACATTGCGCTGGCTTGAGGATGAGGCCGGTTGGTTTACATCAAGCAAATCGAGCTCAGCCACTTCAAGTCGTTTGGCGGCACGATCAGCATTCCCCTGGAGCCGGGCTTCACGGTGGTGACAGGGCCGAATGGGTCGGGCAAGAGCAATATTCTCGATGGTGTGTTGTTCTGCCTGGGCCTGGCCAGTAGCCGGGGCATGCGGGCCGATCGCCTGCCCGATCTGATCAACAGCGCCATGGTGCGGGCGGGCAAGGCGGCGGAAACCACCGTCACCGTGCACTTCGATCTCCACGACTGGCAACCCGACAGCGCCGAGGAGGGCCTGGATGCCCCCGCGGAGGGCCCCTGGATCCGGCCAGGCCAACAGGAATGGAGCGTCAGCCGTCGCCTGCGGGTGGCCCCGGGGGGCACCTACAGCAGCAGTTTCAGCGCTGATGGGGTGCCCTGCAATCTGCAACAACTGCAGACACAATTGCGGCGCATCCGGGTGGATCCCGAGGGCAGCAATGTGGTGATGCAAGGCGATGTCACCCGCATCGTCTCGATGAGCGCCAAGGAGCGGCGGGGCATCATTGATGAGCTGGCGGGCGTGGCCCTGTTCGATTCCCGCATCGAGCAAACCCGAAGCAAGCTCGATGACGCCCAGGAGCGGGTGGAGCGGTGCCGGATCGTGGAGCAGGAGCTGCGCCTCAGCCGGCAGAAACTGGAAAAAGACTGCGCCAAGGCCCGGGCCTACCAAGACCTGCGGGACCGCCTGCACCAGGGCCGGCTGCAGGAACAGGTGTTGGCGGTGGAGGAGGCGCGCCGGTTGCTGCGGGAGCTGGTGCAACGGCGGCAGGCCCTGGGCGAGCGGCAGGAGGCGGAAACCGTGGCCATCGCCGCCGCCAGTGAGCAGGTGGCCGGGGCGGCCCGGGCCCTGGAGGCCCTGCAGGCGGAGGTGAAGGCCCTGGGGGAAGACCAGCTCCTGGCTGTGCAGGCCGAACTGGCGGGCCAGGAGGCGGAGGGTCGGGAGCTGGCGCGCCAGGCCGAAAAGCAAAGCCAGGACGCCCAACAGCTGCAGGAGCGCCGCCATGCCCTCACCCGCCAGCGGGGAGAGTTGGGCCAGCAATTGGGGGAGCTCCAGGCGCCCCAGGGGGACGACGGTTTGGCCCGGGCGGAGGAGGCCTGCCGCAACGGGGAGGCGGCGGTGGAGCACTCCCGGCGGCGGCTGAAGGAGGTGGCCGGTCGCTCCGGCGATTGGATGGAGGCCCAGAAGCAACGGAGCGAGGAGCGAAGGGGTCTCCTGGAGCGGATCACCCCCCTGCAGGCGGAGATGGAGCAGCTCCAGGAGCGCCTGCGGCAGGCGGAGGAGCGCCTGGGGGAGCTGGAGACGGAACGGAGCCAGGCCGGGGGGGTGTCGCTGGAAACGGAGCAGCTCCTGGCCCGCTTGCAGGTCGACCTGGCCCAGCTGGAGGGGGAGCTCAACGGGCGCCAGGCCCGCATGGGCGATGTGGCCGAACACCTGGCCCTGCAGCAGCGCACCCGCGCCCGCCTGGAACAGGAACAGACCCAGCTGGAGCGGGAGATCGCCCGGCTGGAGAGCCGCCGCGACACCCTGCAGGAAAGCCGGGGCACCGGGGCCCTGCGGGTGTTGTTGGAGGCGGGCCTGGAGGGCATCCACGGGCCTGTGGCCCAGCTGGGGGAGGTGGAGGAGCGCCACCGGCTGGCGTTGGAGGTGGCCGCCGGCGCCCGCCTCAGCCATGTGGTGGTGGACGACGACGGCATCGCCGCCCGGGCGATTGAGCTGCTCAAGGTGCGCCGGGCCGGCCGCCTCACCTTCCTGCCCCTCAATCGCCTGCGGGTGGGGGGGCCGGGGGGGTCCAGTGCCGCCCTGCAGCGGGGCGGTGGCGGGGGCGCCGCCGGCCTGGTGGGTCGGGCCGTGGAGCTCATCCGCCATGAGCCGGTTTACGGGGAGGTGTTCCGCCATGTCTTTGGCGACACCCTGGTGTTCGAGACCCTGGCCCATGCCCGCCGGGAGCTGGGCCGCTGCCGGGCCGTGACCCTGGAGGGGGAGCTCCTGGAGAAGAGCGGCGCCATGACGGGGGGCAGCCTGCAACAACGCTCCTCCCAGCTGAGCTTTGGTTTGGCCTCCGAGGGGGATGAGGCCGAGCCCCTGCGGCGGCGCCTGTTGGAGGTGGGGGAGAGCCTGGTGGCCTGCCGGCGGCAGGAAGCCACCCTGGGGGGCGAACTGGAGGCCCTGCGGCCCGAGGTGCAGAAGGGGCGGCAGCGGCAATCGGCCCTGGAGGCGGAGCGGGGCGCGGCGGAACGCACCCTGCGCCCCCACCGCCAACGGAGCGAGGCCCTGGAGCAGCGCTCCACCAGCCTGCGGCAGGGCTTGGCGGCCGATGGGGAGCGGCTACGGGTGATCGGGGAGCAGCTGGCGCCCCTGCGGGAGCGGCTGGCCCACCTGGAGGAGGCCGACACCAGCGCCGAGGCCCAGGGGGCGGCCGGCCAGTGGCAGGCCCTGCAAACGGAATTGGAGGCGGCGGATCGGCTGTTGTTGGAGGCCCGGCGGGAGCGGGATCAGCTGGTGGCCGAGCGGCGCGACCGTGCCCTGGCCGCCGAGCGCCTCACCAGCCAGCTGGAGGGATTGGCCAGCGAGGAGCAGCGCCTGATCGCGGCGGTGAACACCCTGTTGGCGGAGCGGGAGAGCTGGAAGCAGCGGGAGCGGGAGCAGCGGGAGCGGCGCCAGGCCCTGGAGGCGCGGCAACAGGAGTTGAGCACCCGCTTCGGCGAACAGCGGCGGGCCCGGGACCTGGCGGAACACCAGCTGGCGGAGCAACGCCAGGCCCTGCAACAGCGCCAGTGGAACCTGCAGCGGCTGGGGGAGGAGCTGGAGGCGTTGGACGGTGAGCAACGGGCGGGCGAGCAGCGGCTGGAGCAGCTGGTGCTTGCCCTGCCCGATCCCCTGCCCGTGGTGCCGGATGCCGTGCGGGAGGCGGGATTGGAGGCGCTCCGCCTTGATTTGGAGCAGATCCAGCGGCGGATGGAAGCCCTGGAGCCGGTGAACATGTTGGCCCTGGCGGAGCTGGAGGAGCTGGAGCAGCGGCTGGCGGACCTGGAGGAGCGGTTGGAGGTGCTCGGCCGGGAGCGGGAGGAGCTCCTGCTGCGGATTGAAACCGTGGCCACCCTGCGGCAGGAAGCCTTCCTGGAGGCGTTCCGGGAGGTGGATGGCCACTTCCGCACGATCTTTGCCCATCTCTCCGATGGTGAGGGCCACCTGCAGCTGGAGAATCCCGAGCAGCCTCTGGAGGGGGGGTTGACCCTGGTGGCCCATCCCAAGGGGAAGGCGGTGCGCCGGCTGGCCTCCATGTCGGGCGGTGAAAAATCGCTGACGGCCTTGAGTTTTCTGTTTGCCCTGCAGCGGTTTCGCCCGTCACCCTTCTATGCCCTCGATGAGGTGGACAGCTTTCTCGATGGGGTGAACGTGGAGCGGCTGGCGGGCCTGATCGCCTCCCAGGCGGAGGGGGCCCAGTTTCTTGTGGTGAGCCACCGGCGGCCGATGATCGCCGCGGCCACCCGCACCATCGGCGTTACCCAGGCCCGGGGCGCCCACACCCAGGTGGTCGGTTTGCCCCCAGCGGCCTGAGCTGGCCCCGGGGGAGGGATTGCCTCACAATGGGCAGAAAGAACCCCGGGTTTTGACCGCATCCACCCCTCCCCCCAGCGGCCCCTCCGTGCCCAGCGATCGGTTGTGGTTGCGCTCGGAATTGATGGGCACCCAGGTGATCACCCGCGACACCGGCCGGCGGTTGGGGGTGGTGGGGGAGGTGGTGGTCGACATCGACCGCCGGGAGGTGGTGGCGTTGGGTCTGCGGGATAACCCCCTCACCCGGTTCCTGCCGGGCCTGCCCCGCTGGATGCCCCTGGAGCGCATCCGACAGGTGGGGGATGTGATTTTGGTGGAGTCGTCCGACTCCCTGGCGGAGGGCTTCAACCCCGAGCGTTACAGCAAGGTGATCAATTGCCAGGTGATCACCGAATCGGGCGAAACCCTGGGGCGGGTGTTGGGCTTCAGTTTTGACATCGAAACCGGCGAACTGGTCACCCTGGTGATCGGCTCGATCGGGGTGCCCCTGTTGGCGGAGGGGGTGTTGAGCACCTGGGAACTGCCGGTGGTGGAAATCGTGAGCAGCGGCAGCGATCGGATCATTGTGTATGAGGGAGCGGAGCAAAAACTCAAACAACTCGGCACGGGATTGTTGGAGAAGATGGGGATTGGCGGCAACAGTTGGGAGCGGGAGGAACGGGAGCGTTGGCGGATGGGTCCGGTGCCGGCGGAGAACCAGTTGCCGGCGGGACAACCCAGCCCACAGGAGCAACAACGGCTGATCCAGCCCACCCGGGCTCGGGTTTTCCAGCCCGAGGCGGAGATGGAGTATGTGGAGTTGGAGGAACGGCGCGAGCGGGAGCCCCTGCGGCAACGCCGCTATCTGGATGAGGAGGGGCCCCGGGAGGACGGGCGACCCAGCTACCTGGAGCCGGAGGGCTTCGGCGAGCGGGAGCCGTCGTTCCGGGGGCGGGGGCTGGAGGGGGCCAATGGGTCTGGAGCCCCCGGGCGGTCTTGGGAGCCGGAGCGGGAGCGTTCGGGGTGGAGCCGGGAGGAGGAGGGAGGTCGGCCGTGGCCGCGGGAGCCGGAACGCCGGGACGCTGAACGTGGGCAGGCTGAACGCCGGGAGCCGGAGCGTTGGCAGGTGGAGCCCCGGGAGCCTGAGCGTCGGGAGGCTGAGCGGTGGGAGAGAGAGCGCCGGGAGCCCGAAGGGCGGGACTGGCAGCGGGATCGGGAGCCTGGTCGCCGGGAGTGGGAGCCGGAGCCGGAGCGGCGTGGCGCTGAGCGCCGGGAGCTGGAGGGTCGGGAGTGGGAGCCGATGGGGGGGGCTCGGGAGCGGGGGGAGGAGGAGCCAGCTCGCCGCCGCCGGCCTGAAGGGCCGCCCCCTGGGCGCCGTGCCGCCGGTGCGCTGGAGAACGAGCCGGTGGATGTGGAGCCAGAAATCCTGGATGATCCCTGGTGATGCACAGGGATGACGTGTTGACGCAGGGGATGACGATCGGGCCGCGGCGCTGGACGACCGTGGCGCTTCTGGGGGTTCTGGGAGCGGGCCTCGTTCTGCCGAGTGGCCCGGTTCGGGGGCAAGGGGCGGTTCCGGCCAGGCCGAGCCCTGGGTCTGGGGCGGGCACGCCGGTCGAGCCAGCGGCGACGGCCAACCCCAGCGGCGAGGGCCCGGCGCAAACGCCGGCTTCTCCGGCCAAACCGGCGTCGCCTGCCACGCCGTCGCCGGCGACGGCGGCACCGCCGGCCCAGCCCTCGGGCCCACGGCCGGGCGTTCCCGCGCCCTTGAAGCCGCCGAGGTTCGCGCCCGAGCCGGTGTTGATCTGGCAGCCGGAGGGGCCAGTGCCGCCGTCCTCCGCCCCCGGCCGCAAACCGGCGGGAGCGACGGGTGGATCCGCCGGAGCGCCCCGTCCGGCCGGCCCTGGGGGAAGGCAGCCGCTGATGGTGGCTCCGCCGGGGATGGCCCCTGCGGGGACGGCCCCTTCTGGAGCGGTGCAGCGAGGGCCGCTGCCGCCGGGAATGATGGCTCCGGGGGCTAGGTCTCCCGGGGCGATGCCTCCCGGGGCGATGCCTCCTGGGGGGATGCCTCCTGGGGCCATGGTTCCTGGGTCGATGCCGCCTGGTGGATTTCCTCCCGGCGCGATGCGACCGGGGATGATGCCGCCCGGCTCGATTCCTCCGGGAGGTTGGCCCCCTGGCGGGATGCGGCCGGGGATGATGCCTCCTGGCGGGATGCCTCCTGGGGCCATGCCTCCTGGTGGATACCCGCCTGGGGCGATGCGGCCGGGGATGATGCGACCGGGAATGATGCCGCCGGGCGCGATGCCTCCCGGGGCTCTGCCTCCTGGGGCCCTGCCTCCTGGGGCGATGCCTCCCGGGGCCCTGCCGCCTGGGATGACGCGGCCTGGAATGATGCCGCCGGGCGCGATGCCGCCGGGTGCAATGCCTCCTGGACGACGGTTGCCACCCGGCGGGGAGCGGATCCGGGCCAGCGCTTCCCAACCCTGGGCGCCTTGGGGATCGCTTGGGGCCGGCCTGCTGTTGGCGGGCGGTGTGGCGGCGGTGGTCTTCAACGTCCGTCGGCGACGGCAGCGGCAGGCCGGGGAGACGGATTTGGATGGAACGCCGCCCGACGCCTGAACCACAGGCACCGCAGGGCGAGGCGGCCCCAGCTCCCCTGTTGTTTCTGGTGGTGCTGGGCGGCCGGGTGGAGGGAGCCCAGATCGAAGTGCACGATGTGCGCTTTGTGGCCGGCGCCACCCTGGACGACACCCTTCCCGCCCTGCGCCGCCAGTGGTTTGGCCGGCGCAGGGGGCTCCACATCGACAGCTTCATGGTGGTGCGCCAGGTGGGCCCCTTCGCCGTGGAGCTGCGCCGGGAGCCCTTTGAGGGGCCGGAGCGTCTCTGGTTTGTGAATGTGGGCGGCTATCGGCCGGAGCAGCTGGCGGAGGAGCACACCTTCGGGTTGGTGGTGGCCCCCACTGCGGAGAAGGCCAAGCGGCAGGCCCTGGCGGGCTGGCTCCCCGGTGTCCAGGGGCGCCACAAGGACGACCTGCGGGCTCTGGAGGCGGTGGATGACAGCCTGCCGCTGGTGGTGGTGGAGGGGTGGCGGGTCCATCTCCTGCCCACCACCGACCCGGCGCCGCCGCAGCGACCCGACTGGTTTGGCTATCGGCCCATCTGACCGACCCAGCTGAGCGGCCCATCTGACCAGCCCATCTGACCGACCCAGCTGAGCGGCCCGTCTGAAGGGAGGGGGCCAGCCGGAGGCGAGGATCGGAGCAAGCGAAGCTCTCCCGATGAACATCGACGGCAAGCCCTGGCGCACGATCTGGCTGGAGCCCGGGGGAACGTCGGTGGGGGTGATCGATCAGACCCTGTTGCCCCATCGGTTCACCACCCGTTCCCTGACCCAGTGGGAGCAGGCGGCCGAGGCCATTGCCACCATGGTGGTGCGCGGCGCACCCCTGATCGGCGTGACGGGGGCCTACGGGCTGATGTTGGCCCTGCAGGCCGACCCGGGCGATCACGCCCTGGAGGAAGCCTTTGAAGGGCTGAATGCCACCCGGCCCACGGCGATCAACCTGCGCTGGGCGCTGGAGCGGGTGCGGCGGCGGGTCGCGCCCCTGCCCCTGGCGGAGCGGGCCGCGGCGGCGCGGGCGGAGGCAGGCGCCATCGCGGAGGAGGACGTGGCCATGGCGGAGGCCATCGGTGAGCATGGACTGGCGATCTTCCGTCAGGTGATGGCGGCCCGGTCGGCGGAGCGCCGCGACCAGCCGCTCCAGGTGCTCACCCACTGCAACGCGGGTTGGCTGGCCACCGTGGATTGGGGCACGGCCCTGGCCCCGATCTACAAGGCCCACCGGGCCGGCCTGCCGTTGCAGGTGTGGGTGGATGAGACCCGTCCCCGCAACCAGGGGGCCAGCCTGACCGCCTATGAGCTGGGTCGGGAGGGGGTGCCCCACACGGTGATTGTGGACAATGCCGGCGGTCACCTGATGCAACACGGCCAGGTGGATCTGGTGATCGTCGGCAGCGATCGCACCACCCGCCAGGGGGATGTGTGCAACAAGATCGGCACCTATCTCAAGGCCCTGGCCGCCCACGACAACGGCGTGCCGTTTTATGTGGCCCTGCCCGCCTCCACCATCGACTGGTCGATCGCCGATGGGGTGGGGGAGATCCCGATCGAGGCCCGGGGCGCCCGGGAGGTGACCCACATCAGTGGCCGCGCCCCGGATGGAGCGATCACCAGCGTGCAGCTCACCCCCGATGGCAGCCCCGGCTTCAATCCAGCCTTTGACGTCACGCCCGCCCGGCTGGTGACGGCCCTGATCACGGAGCGGGGGGTGGCGCCGGCCACGGCGGAGGGGCTACGCCAGTTGTATGGCGACGAACACTCCCCAAACTGACCCGCTGCCCTGGCCTCCGCCCTCCCCAGCGGGAAGGTGAGGGGGCTCCAACCGGAGTTTTTATGAACGTCTGTTCTCCCTTTCCCATTCCAGCCGAGCCGTCGACCCCGGCCCTGGATCTGCCGGGCCACCGTCACGGCAGCTTTCAGTTGGTGCTCCATGGCAGCCGGATGTGTCTGGAGGGCTGGTGCGAGGAGCCGGGGCAGGAGCCCTGGCAGTGCAGCGCCTGGCTGGAACCCTTCGATGCCCCGCAGGAGGTGGCCCACCGGCTTCTGGAGCGACCGAGTTGCTGTCTCCTGCCCACCCCCCCCGCAGCCGCACCACCCCCCGCAGCCGCACCAGTGCCTGCCCCCGACCCGGCCTTGGGCTGACGGCCTGTACGGTCATGCCCACCTGGAGCCGCCCGCGTCGCTGCGGGCCAGGGGTGGCACAATGCAGAGGTTCGGCTTCGGCCGAACTAGGTGGTCCACACCAGTGTTTCGGACAGCGGTTCGATTCCGCTCAGCTCCATTCCCGCTTCCGCCTCACCGCGGAAGCCCATTCAGGGGCTGCAATGGTTTCGACGGGGCGCCAGGAGGATGACTGAAGCCTGCTCGGTAAGAGCAAAACCGTAACAGCGAACAACTACGTTCGTTTCTCCCGTCAAGCCGCCCCCGTGGCTGCCTGACACTCTTAACGGAGACGGGGTGAGGTCAACCTTGTCACCCAACTGACCCATGGGGCCTGGAAGGGCCCCTTTTACATTTGCGATTGGATTGAGGGGCTGGTCGGAGTTATCAGTACTTGGTTATATTTTCTGATAATCCTACGCATGCATGGCTTTGCGTGGCCAAGAGATCTGATTGATTCAAGATCTGGAGGATTGCGAGGACATCAACACCTACAATGATCTGGGTAGATCAATAGATTGAGACCTTCTATCCTTATTCAGTGCCTCAGATTTTTGTAACACAACGAACGTTTATGGGCGGATCCGCCTATCAAGCCAGGAACCGCTTCGTGTTGAACGAGATCTCTTGTCCCGCAGGGCATCTCAAGGAGTTCGATTGTCTGATAAAGAATTTTAGGCGGCCGGGATGATGGATTTTGGGGTATTATGCGGATCCGTATAAACCGTGTTGGACCAAGCCGCTATGCGGCAGATTAAAAAGAAATAAGCATAGTCATTCACCTCGGCTGAGATCCAACCTCCCACAAGATTTTAGCATGATTTAAGCGAGATTGTTTGCACCAGCCATCACCTTCCACTGAAGGGTCAAGACACTCAGGAAGCGCCATCAAGTCCCACGGGGATTGGATGTGTCGAATTCCAC
>JBKDSY010000033.1:0-37815 GCA_046340755.1 Cyanobacteriota bacterium | reverse complement strand
CCCGTGGATGCGGTCTGCCAGGCCCTCAACCAGTTGGCCCAGGTCCCCAACGAGCTGGTGGAGTTCTCCGTCAAGAGCGTCACCGAGGGCATTGATGCCATGGGGGATGTCACCATCCGCCTGCGCCGCGACGGTGTGCTGTATTCCGGCCATGCGGCCGATACCGACATCGTGGTGGCGGCGGCCCAGGCCTTCGTCAATGCCCTCAACCGGCTGGTGGCCGGCGAGCAGCGGGCCCCCCTTCACCCCCAGAAGACCCCCCTGCCCCTGGCGGAGTTGCCCTGGTTGTGAGAAGCCGCCCCTCTGTCGGCCAACGATCCCTTCCCGCGGCGCTCCAGCTGGCCCTGCTGCTGCTGGTCGCCCTGCTCACCCTCCTCCCCCTGCTCTGGTTGGTGAGCACCTCCTTGAAAGGCCCCAGCGAAGACATCTTCACCAGCCCTCCCGCGCTCCTGCCCAGCCGGCCGAGCCTGGAGGCCTATGGCCGCCTGTTCCGTGACAACCCGATGGGCACCTACCTGATCAACAGCACGGTGGTGAGCGCCTTGGCGGTGGGGGCCAATCTCCTCTTTTCTTCCCTGGCCGCCTATCCCTTGGCCCGTTTGTCCTTCCGCGGCCGGGGTGCCGTGCTGGCCCTGATCGTTGCCACGGTGCTGATTCCCTTTCAGGTGGTGATGATCCCCCTCTATGTCTTGATGGTGAAAGTCGGTCTGCGAAATTCCCTGCTTGCCCTGGTATTGCCCCAGGCCGCCACGGCCTTTGGCATCTTTCTCCTGCGCCAGAGTTTTCTCTCTGTCCCCAAGGAGCTGGAAGAAGCGGCCCGCATCGATGGCTGCACAGCCATTGGCGAGTGGTGGAATGTCTTGATTCCCGCGGCTCAGCCGGATCTGATCACCCTGGGAATGCTCACCTTCATTGGAACATGGAGTGATTTTCTCTGGCCGTTGATCATCATCGACGAGCCTGGGAGTTACACCCTTCCCCTGGGCTTGCAACAACTGGCCTCAAGCTTTTCCCTCGATTGGCGCCTGGTTGCCGCCGGTTCAGTGGTGTCCATCCTTCCGGTCTTGGCCCTGTTCATCGTTTTACAACGAACGATCCTGCCCACCGCCACGGCGGATGCGGTCAAAGGCTAGTCAGCGGCTCACGGGCTGAACCGCTCAGGATTCGTTCACCTCATCAGGGCAACATGCGCGGAGGAGGAGGAATTTGAAAGGCCGGAATATCTACCTTGCTCCCAGAAGAGCCTTGACCCTCGGAGGCCAGCTGGCGCAGTGCGGATTCCAGTTGTGTCAACCGTTGCTGGGTGGCCCGTTGTTGCGCTTCCATGGCTGGAGTTATTTCCATCATTCGACTGCTTTCAATTTGATCCATGCGTTCATGGAGCCGGGCAATCTTGCGGTTGACCGACTGGACTTCAATCCCCTGGCTGATAAACAACACCAACAGGGCAGATGTGAGGGCCAGCTGCAGCCAGGGCAGCCATCGGAGTGGATTCCGGCCAGGGAAGGCCAGGGCTGGATCGGTCTCAGGACCAGGCCCATAGGATTCCAAGGGATCGCGCATGGTCCATTGACCAATGTTCGATTTTGCATCGTGGCGCACGGATCTCCCCCCGCTGGTCTCCGCCGGGCGGCCTGATGAAGCGTCCGACAGGCCCCTCCGGTCGATGCCAGGGAGGCCAGGGCAGGGGATGGCCGTTTCAGCCCTCGGGGTCTGCGGGCCGCTCGGATGCAACGATGTCGTAGAACGCAACATTGATGGTGCCGCAATGGCACATCCGGGGGCTCCGCTCACCACCAGTGTCCCCCTCCCGCCTGGGGTGATCGTCGCGATGGGAGCGGTCCCCGGGGCCTGGCTCCGATTCGCCATCGTGCGGGGAGCGGGCCCGATGTTTCGCCATGGGCACTGGGCCACCTGGCTGGTCAACACCCTGGCCTGTTTTCTTCTGGGGCTCGTGGCGGGCCTGCAGCCCCGCTGGGAGGAGGCCACCCGATTGACCCTGGAACTGGGCCTGGCCATCGGCTTCCTGGGCAGCTTGAGCACCTTTTCCACGCTCATCGGCGAGCTCGTCACGGCTTGGCGACGCCAGGGGGCGCGCCAGGCCCTGGCGGTAGCGCTGGCCTCCCTTGCGGCGGGGCTGCTCGCCTGTCAGCTGGGGCTCCTGTTGGCGCGGGCCTGGCGATGAGGGAGGCGGGCCCCGGGTTGGGGGAAGCGCTCCTTTGGGTGGCCCTCGGCGCCATCCCTGGAGCTCTTCTGCGTTGGAGTCTCGCCAACACGCTGCTGGCCAACACCCTTGGCTGCTTTGTGGTGGGGGCCAGCGGACTGCTCACCTCTCCCTCCCCCCGCCGGAGGTTGCTGGTGGGGATTGGCTTCGCCGGTTCCCTCACCACCTTCAGCACCTGGATCCTCTCCCTGGTGGTGCACCTGCAACAACACCAGTGGGCAGAGCTGCTGCTCCTGATCCTGCGGGATGGGGTGTTCGGGCTGGGGGCCCTCGGCTTCGGTGCCGCCCTCCATCGTCTGCTGCAGCGCCAGCGGCTCAGGCGCTGAACCCTTTCCCCGCCGGCAGCGGGTAGGCGATGCGCCGATGGCGCATGCGGCGCCAAACCCGCACGAAGGCCCGGATCACCAACTCGAGTTCCGCCCGGCTGATGCCGCTCGCGGCCAGCTGGCCATCCTCCTGCCTGGCTTCCACGATCCGTCGCACCGTGGCGGTGGCCTGGGCCTCGCTGGTGTCAGGGGGCAGCGCCCTCAGGGCTGCCTCGCAGCCATCGGCCAGCATCAAAATCGCCGTTTCCCTGGTGCGGGGGATGGGGCCCCGGTAGCGAAAGTCTTTTTCCGGCACGCCCGGCTGGCGCTCGCGGGCCTGATGGAGGAAATAGCCCATCTTCAGGGTGCCCTGGTGTTCCGGAATGAAGTCCGCCAGGGGCCTGGGCAGGTGGTACCGACGGGCCAGCTTGAGCCCCTCATCCACATGGGCCTGGAGAATCCGGGCGCTGGCCTGGGGATCGTCAAGGGCATCATGGGGATTGATGCCCCCCTCCTGGTTTTCGATGAACCACTGGGGCCCGTGCAGTTTGCCGACATCGTGATACAAGGCTCCGGTGCGGATCAGGTCCACATCCGCCTGGATCACCCTGGCGCCCTCCTCCGCCAATCCCAGGATCATCAGCGTGTGCTCAAAGGTGCCAGGCGCTTCCAACGACAGGCGACGCAACAGGGGCCGCTCCAGATCCGCCAACTCCATCAGACGAGCCCGGGTGAGCAGCCCGAAAAAACTTTCCACCAATGGGGCAAGCAACAAGCCGGCCATCAGCAGTGCTCCAACCAAGACAGCCTCGTTGACCAGATCGGCGGCTCTTGGCAGGCGTGGTTCACCGTTCCAGAGAAGGCTGGCCACCTGGCCGATCAGGGCCTGGGACAACACGGCAGCGGCCGGCAACAACAGCGAAAGCTGCAGGAGTTGGGCCCGATTGCGCTGCCGACCCGCCAGCACCGCCGCCAGCGCGGCGACCGCGGCCGCGAGCAACGCCCGCCACTGAAACAGGGGGTCGAGAGGATGGGGCCAGAGCAGGCCGGCGATGGCCAACCAACCCAAACCCGGAGCCGTTCCAAGCCCCTGGGCCAGCAGCAGGGTCGGGGGCACGAGCAAGGCCAGGGGGGAGGCCTGGGGGCCCAACCACAACTTGCACCCTTGCACCACCAGCAGGGTTGCCAGGGCCAGCAGGGCCTGACGGGGCTCCAGGCTGGCCTTCCACCGGCGCATCACCAACACCATCACGCCACAGGCCGCCAGGGATTCGCTGAAATGGCTCAACCAGGCCAGGGGTTGGGGGCGGCGGTTGATCAGGCCGAAGTAATCGAGCACATCGAAGGCCTGGGTGGAGATCGCCTCCCCCTGGCGGGTGATCAGATCCCCCCGGCGAACGGTGATGGTGGGCAGCCCCTCCTGGGTGATGAGCTCCTCAATGCGCTGCTGCTTGAGAAGGCGGTCACTGCGAAGGTTGGTGCGTCCCTGCAGGCTGCGCACCACCAAGCGGCTGCCCACACTCTGACCAGGGATGGGCTGGTTTTCCAGTTGCAGTCGCGCGGCCATCAACAGGGGGCCGTCGGCCACCGACGCCACCACCCCCTGACTGAGCATCCTCAGCTGGGCTTTCTGCACGGCCTGTTGCCAGGTCAGCAGGTCCTGGGAGGTCAATCCCAGCAGCCAGCCGCGCTCCGAGGCAGACAGGTTGAAGGGATCCAGGCGGGGCTGGGCGCTGCTGATCTGGAGCTGCAGCTGCTTGAGCAGCCGATCCAGCTCGTCCTGGAGCACGCGGCTGGCCCCCTCATCCACCACCTGCACCTGGGAGCGCGCGCCCATCACGCTGCGCCGTTGTTCCAGGGCGGCACTGTCAATCACCCGCGCCTCCCTGGGCGCCCGCACGGAAAAGGGTGAGGGGAGCCCGGGGCTCAGGCTGGGCCGCAGCAGCCAGGGCCAACTCGACACGAGCGCCACCAGCACCGAGGCCAGCACCACCGAGGTCAGCCCGGGGGGCGTCCAGGGAGCGATGGCTTGCCGGGGACGCTCCAGGCGCGACAACCATCTCCAGGTGCGACGCGCCACGGTTTGAATGCTTGGCAAGGCCCGAGGAATGGTTGGCAAAAGCCGAGCCACGGAAGCAGACAGGCCAAAACAATTTAGCCACCGCCGCTGATTTGCCGAGCCCGGTGGGATTGCAAGCTGGTGAGGAGACCTTTGCCAGTTCCCCCTGTGGCCGCTGTTCTGGATGGGCGCCGCCTGGCCGCGGCCATTGAACAACGCCTGACGGCGTTGATCCGCGACCGGCTCGATCTAGTGGGGCGTCCCCCGGGCTTGGCCGTGTTGCGGGTTGGCGATGATCCAGCCAGTGGCGTCTATGTGGCCAACAAGGAAAAGGCCTGCGATCGGGTTGGCATCCGCAATCTGGGGGCCCATCTCGGCGCCAGCACCTCCGCGCCGGAGGTGCTGGCCGTGATCGAGCGCCTCAATGCCGATCCCCAGGTGGATGGCATCCTGCTGCAACTTCCCCTCCCCTCGGGTCTGCGGGAGGGGCCGTTGCTGGCGGCCATTGATCCGGAGAAGGATGCCGACGGGCTGCACACCCTCAACCTGGGCCGGCTGGTGAAGGGGGAGCCCGGTCCCCGCAGTTGCACCCCCGCCGGGGTCATGGCCCTGCTGCGGCAGGCCCAGGTCTCCCTGGAGGGCTGCCGTGCCGTGGTGGTGGGCCGCAGCATGCTGGTGGGCAAGCCCATGGCCCTGATGCTTCAGGCCGCCAACGCCACGGTGTCCGTGGCCCACTCCCATACCCGAGACCTGGGGGCCCTCACCCGCCAGGCGGAGGTGTTGGTGGTGGCGGCGGGGCGGCCGCGCCTGATTGGCGCCGAGCATGTCAGCCCTGGAACGGTGGTGGTGGATGTCGGCATTCATCAGCTGCCCTCCTCCGCCAGCGATGGTCCGACCGGTGCCAAGAAGCTCTGCGGGGATGTCAACTTCCAGGAGGTGGAGCCCCTCGCCAGCGCCATCTCACCGGTGCCTGGGGGCGTGGGGCCAATGACGGTGACCATGTTGCTGCTCAACACGGTGGTGGCCTGGTGCCGTCGCCATGGGCAGCCCCATGGGCTGGAGGATCTGCTCCCTTGAGGGGTGGAGCGGAGGTTGCCGAACGGATGAGAGAATCCGCCGATCCTTTGCTATCCGCCATGGCCACGGCGGTTCACACGTCATTTGATTTCGGCGCCTATCTCCAGGCAGCCAGGGAACGGATCGAGGTCGCCCTCGACAGCTCCTTGGGGCCCGAAGAACCGGAATCGCTTCGCGAGGCCATGCGCTACTCCCTGCTGGCAGGGGGAAAGCGATTGCGACCGATCCTCTGCCTGGCGGCCTGTGAGCTGGCGGGTGGCACGGCCGAGCAGGCCCTTCCCACCGCCGTCGCCTTGGAAATGGTTCACACCATGTCGTTGATCCATGACGACCTTCCCGCCATGGACAACGACGACCTGCGCCGTGGCCGGCCCACCAGCCACAAGCAATTCGGCGAGGCCATGGCCATCCTGGCCGGAGACGCCCTGCTGACCCGGGCCTTCGAGATGGTGGCGCGACGCAGCCCTGGCGTGAGTGCCGAGCGCTTGCTGGCCGTGGTCGGTGAACTGTCCTTGGCCGCTGGCGCTCCAGGGCTGGTGGGCGGGCAGGTGGTGGATCTCGACTCCGAAGGCAAGGATGTCGATCTTTCGACCCTTGAATACATCCATCTGCATAAGACCGGCGCCCTCCTGCGGGCCTGTGTGGTCTGCGGCGCCCTCATCGGGGGGGCGGAGGCCGACATTCTGGATGGCTTGCGGGTCTATGCCCGCGGCATTGGCCTTGCCTTCCAGATCATTGATGACATCCTTGATGTCACGGCCAGCAGCGAGGTGCTCGGCAAAACCGCTGGCAAGGATTTGACCGCCGACAAAACCACTTACCCCAAGCTCCTGGGATTGGAGGAGTCACGCAAGCGTGCCGACGCGCTCGTGAGCCAGGCCAAAGGTGCCCTGGCGCCATGGACCACCAGAGCCGAGCCCCTGTTGGCCCTTGCCGACTACATCACGAGCCGTGATCGATGACCCACCCCCTGATTGACATTTTTGATAACGCTGTGCTGGCCTGGGGCCTGGCGGCCTGTGGGGTGGCCCAACTCTCCAAGCTGGTGATCGAGCTGGTGGCCCATCGCCGCTGGCGACCCAGTGTGCTGATTGAAACGGGCGGCATGCCCTCCAGCCATTCCGCCTTGATGACCGGCACCAGCGCTTGCATCGGCTGGCTCCATGGCTTTGGCGACCCGCTCTTTGCCCTGGCCGCCGTGCTCTCCTTTGTGATCCTCTACGACGCCAGCGGTGTGCGCCGCGCCGCGGGGCTGACCGCTGCCCGCGTCAATGGCCTCCCGGATGGCCTGTGGGACACTCACCCAGCCCAGGGCGCAGTGGACCAGGAACCGATGTTCCGCCCCCTCAAGGAAAACATTGGTCACACCCGCTTGGAGGTGCTGGCCGGCAGTTTGATCGGCCCTGCCGTGGCCCTGCCCGGACTGGTCTGGGCCGGATCCCCCCTCCATTTGGCCCGGACTCTGTTCCACGGCATCGGGTGACCCCTCCTCCCCCCGGCCCCCCCGCCGAGGAGTGGCTCAGCGACGATCAACGGTCCGCGGCGGACGCCTTTGCCGAGTGGTTGGAGGGCCCCCCTGATGGTCGCCCGTTTCTGTTGAGCGGCTATGCCGGCACGGGGAAGACCTTCCTGTCGATGCGCTTTCTCGCCCGCGTTGAAGCGATGGGTCTGTGCTGGACCGTCGTCGCCCCAACCCACAAGGCGGTTGGGGTGCTGCGGGATCACCTGGAGCAGATTGGGCTTCGGCCCACCTGGTTCCCCTCCACCATCCACCGCCTGCTCCGCTTGAAAGTGCGGCGCGAAGGGGATGTGGAGCGTTGCACGGAAACCGCCCAGACAGCGGGAGCCCTCGAACACCTCAGCCTGGTGTTGGTCGACGAGGCTTCCATGGTGGATCGCCAGTTGCTGGAGATCACCCTTCGTTGCGCCCACCCGTTTGGCTGCCGGCTGGTGTTCATCGGGGATCCGGCCCAGCTTCCCCCCGTGGGGGAACGGGAGAGTCCCGTGTTCAGCCTCTCCCGGGTCTGCCAGGCCAGCCTGACCCACGTGGTGCGCCACCAGGGCCCGGTTCTGCGCCTTGCCACCGGCCTGCGGCAGGGAACCCTCCCCTGCCGGCGCCCTCCCTTGCTACCCCCCTGTCGCACGGCCTCGGGGCTGGTGGCCCTGGTGGATCGGCAGGAATGGCTCCTGGCCGCACAGCGGGGCTTGCGACGCTGCACGGAAACGGACAACCCCGATCTGGCCCGCATTCTCTGCTACACGAATCGCACCTTGGAAACCCTGGTGCCCATCGCCCGGCGGGCGCTCCACGGCGACCTCTCCGACACCATGCCCGTGTTGCCCGGGGAGGTGCTGATCACCCGCTCTCCGATCATGGCCCCGGCCTGCGTGGAGGACGCGGAGGCTCCCGAGGATCCAGAGATGTGCCTCGGCTCCAACCGGGAGGTGGTGGTGCGGGACGTCACCCCGGGATCCTTCGCGTTGGGCGACTGGGGGCTGGAGGGACCAGACCTCCAGGGGGGCCTGATGGAGACGCTGATGGTGAGCGTCGATGCCGGCGATGGCTTGCTCACCCTTCGCCTGCTGCCTCCGATCGGGAGCCCTTCCCGAGGGGCCCTCGATCAGGCGCTGCAGCGGCTTCGCGCGGCCGCCCGCTGCGCCGAGAGCGCGGAGGCGCGCAAGCTCTGGCGGCGGTTTTTCCTCCTGCGCGATTCCTTTGCCTCCCTAGGCCCGGCGGCGGTGCTGACGGTGCATCGCAGCCAGGGCAGCACCTTCGGGGAGGTGTTTGTGGCGCAAGATGTGTTCTGGCCCAAGGATGAACTGCTGCGCCGCCAGCTGGTCTACGTGGCGGTTAGCCGGGCCAGCCATGCCGTCACCATGGAAGCGGGCCCGGCCTCCCCGGCCGACCAGGCTCTGTGGCGCGGCTGGCTGGAGCAACCCGAGCCGCCCGGGATGCCAAACGCCGACGACGACGCCGTCAACCCATTCCCACCACGCTCCCGCTGAGCCGCAGGCCATCCAGGCCCTGCCAGCCCACCAGCAGGGCCAGACCGATGCAGATGGCTCCCACGAGCCGTTGGCCGTGGCGATCGAGCCAGCCGTTCATCCCGGCCAAGACAGGCCGCAGACGATCCTGGCCCGCCACGGCGCAGGCGGCGAGGGGCACCACCAGCAGCACGCTGGTCAAGCCACTGAACCCCAGGGTCATGGCCGTGTCGTCGAGCCAACTCCAGCTTGGCCTGAACAAGGCGCCAGCGGCCTTGGCATAGAGAAACAGATCGTCTGGCCCCGCCACCTGGAGCCCGGCGCTGAGCAGCAGCAGAAGGGGAAGGGGCAAGGCCAGGAGCCGATCCAATTGGTGACTCCATTCCGTTTCGCCATCGGCTGCCGGCGGGCGGCTGGAGAGGGCTTTGAGTCCGAGGGCGAGAAAGGCTCCCGCCGCGAGCAGGTCGAGGCCCGTGCGCTGGCTGCTTCCCTTCTCCATCGACAGCAGGAAACCATGGCCCACCCCCAGGAGCAGGCTGATCACCAAGGCATTCATCACCACCCAGGAGACCACCAGAAACCCTCCGCGTCGCAAGGGGTGGGGGCCAAGGAGCAACAACAGCAGCAGGGCAAGGTGAAGCGGGCTGAAGCCGATGGCCAGGGCATACCCCAGCACTTCCCCCCAACGGGACGCCATCGTCACCACGGTGCGCTCCAACGGGTGGGTGGGGGCAGAGATCTCCAGTGGGCTGGTGGCTCGACGGCGCCGGCCAGCTCAGCGGCGAATCTCAAACCAATCCCCCCCCACCGGCGCGATGCGTCTGGCATGCACGCTGAACACGTTGGCCGGTTGAGGGCCATGCTCACACCACAGGACCAGGGTGGTCAGATCCTGGGGCCGGCCCTCCGCCTCCACTTCCACGGTCCCGTCCGGCAAGTTGCGCACCCAGCCACTGAGGCGCAGGTCTTGGGCACAGCGGCGGCATCCCTCCCGATACCCCACTCCCTGCACCTTGCCGCGCACGATCATGCGCCATCGCTCGGGGGTGCTGGGAGCACTGGTGGCATCTTGGGGGGTCAGGAATCGCCGCCCCGCGGCGGCGTCCCGTCGCCAGCGATGGCGGCGGCCAGTCGCCAGGGAATCCTCGGGAAACCACCCCAGTGAAGGTGAAGCCAGCTCGCGTGCAGGGTCGGCGTGGTCCATCCCTCCAGGCTCCTTTCAACTCCCCAGCCTTCAAGTTGCCACAGCGAGGGGCCCGCTGGCGTGGGGTCGCAGGGGTGCAGTTGCCAGCGGTGAAATTCATGCCCCATGAAGTGCTCACCCGCCCCCACCACCAACCCATCCCGTTGGGCGCACGCCTGCCGATACCCCAAACTCAGAACGCCTGGACGGGCCTCGAACGGCAGAATCCCGGCCATGGGCCAGGTGGCCCCGTGGGCATCCACCAGCGCGCGCCCGAGGTAGAGCAGCCCCCCACATTCGGCAAGGATCGGCACCCCCGCTTGATGGGCCGCCGCCAGCGAGACGCGGCTCCGCTGGGCGGCGGCCAGGGCGGCGCCATGGAGTTCCGGGTAGCCCCCCGGCAGCACCACGGCGCCGCAGGGGTCTGGCAGGGGGTCATCCGCCAGGGGGCTCCAGGGGTGCACCCGCAACCCGAGGGCCGTCAGCAACTCGCTGATCTCGGGGTAAAGGAAATGAAAGGCTTGATCTTGGGCGATCACCACCGGCCCGCGGCCTGGCCGGGCCCAACGGCCCTGGCCCCCCGTCGCTGCTGGCCGATGGTGCTGGGCCCGGGCGATCGCTGCCTGGATCGGGTCTGAAGTCTCCGTTGGGGCTGGCGCCGGTGCCAGCAGGGGCCAGAACCGATCCAGGGCGAGATGGGTCTCCGCCAGGTGGATCCAGTCCTGCACCCGGGCCCGCAGATCGGCGACCTCCCGGGGCGGCAGCAAACCGAGATGGCGGGAGGGAAGCTCCAGGGCCGGGTGGGGGGGAAGGGCGCCCAGAAGCGTGACGCCGATGGCGGCCAAGGCCTCCTCCAGCAGGGCCCGATGGCGCTCGCTGCCCACACGATTCAGCACAACTCCCGCCAGCCGCACCCGGGGGGGGCCATGGTCGCGGAAGCCCCTGACCAGGGCGGCCACCGAGCCAGCCTGGCGGGAGGCCTCCACCACCAACACCACCGGCAGGTCGAGCAGCTCCGCCACCTGGGCCGAGCTCCCCTCGGCGGTGGGGCCCCGGCCATCAAACAGGCCCATCACCCCTTCCACAAGCACGCAATCGGCGCCGCTGGCATGCCAGTGGAAGGTGCTTTTCACCCAATCGCTGCCGCAGAGCAGGGGATCGAGATTGCGGCACATGGCTCCGGAGACCTCCCCCAGCAACTGGGGGTCCAGGTAGTCAGGGCCTACCTTGAAGGTCTGCACTTTTGCGCCCCGGTGCCGGGCGATGGCCGCCAGGGCCAAACTCACCAGAGTCTTGCCACTGCCGCTGCATGGCGCGGCAATCAGGCAGCTCAAGAGAGGGCAAACCCCCCGGCGCCGAACGATTCGGGCAACAGGGTGGCCGCCAGGGGAGCGGCGGCGGCCAGGAGCGGGTTGGTGGAGTCGTGGCCCCCCCCGAGCAGGCGGGCCATCTCCTTCTCCTCACTCTCCTCAGGCAGGGGCACCACCTCCTCCGCCAGCTCCATAGCCGCCATCCCGCCCGCTTCCAGGCGCATGCAGCCACCACTCTCGGAGCAGAGAATCACACACAGCGGCGGCCGCTGCTCGGGATGGCAGATCAGCCGCAGGCCCACGATGGCCCCGGGATGGGCCTTCGGCACCCCAACCGGCACAGGCATCAAGCGAAAGCGAACGGTTTCCCCGTCGGTGCGCAGAAATTCCGCGGCAATCCCTGCCGTGGCGCCATTTTGAAGCAGGAGATGGGAGCTTTCCAGGTGCCAGCCGAGGCGGTCGGCCATCCAAGCGGCCAGCAGGAGGCCCTTGACCGGATGATCCCCCTCCACATCAATATCCAGCTGCACCACATGCTGCAGGGCATCCCGCCGGGACGGGGGATCAAACACCATGGCGAGGGATTCGCGCCAGCTGCGCAGGCGCAGCCAGTTGAAATCATTCACCGCCTGCCCGGTTCGGATGCGATTCACCAGCACGTCCAGGCAACGGGCGGGCTGACCGCGGGAGGTGTCGATCACCAGCCGCCGGGGGGGAGGGGCCAGGGCTTCCAGCACATCAATCGGTTCATCCAGGCTGCTGTTCCACCACACCCAGCAGGGCAGGTCTTCCTTCACCAGGGGCTGCACCATGGGCATGGCCTGCTGGAGGGCCCCCAAGCTCCCCCGCAACACCACAACATCGCCACAGGCCGCCCCGGCTCCCCCCTCATCCGGCAAGGGGCAATAGGCGGCCACCAGGGTTTCCAGCGGTTTGGCGGGATCGATGGTGGGGGCCAGGGTGATCAGTCGGCGGGGCATCTGCGTGCTGATGGCACTGTCCACAAACTGTCCGCGCAGGTCTTGGGCCTCATGGCGCCCTGGCTGCTCACCAAGGGCCCAGGTGAGCCCCGGATCCATGGGCGCCGTGCTGGGCGGCAGGCCAAGGTTGTCCACCAGATCCCGGGCCGAGGTCAGCACATCGGCCCGGTCGAGACCCGTGATCGGGCCGTCCACCCGACCGATGCGCACCAGCTGTTGTTCCAGCCAGGAGGGTTCCCAAACCACCAGGGTGAAGGTGGCGGCGCCTGAGGCCCCCTCCAATCCCTGGTGCCAAAGGTCCTGGAGATAGGGCACCACCTCGGCCGGAGGGATCTGCAGGGGGGCCTGAAGCGTGAGTTGGGCAGACATGGCAAAGCGTCAGAAGGGGACGGAAGGGAGAAAGCTCAGGGTCTGCGCCAGATCAGACCGTCTTCGGCGAGGAGGTTGTCGGAGGCTCCTGGCCCCCAGGTGCGGGCTTCATAGGGGTGCACGGGGATCTGCCAGGGGGAATCCTCGATGAGTTCCAGCAGGGGGGTGTACAGACGCCAGGCAGCTTCCACCTCATCGCTGCGGGTGAACAGCGTGGGGTCGCCCAGCATGGCATCGGCGAGCAGGCGAACGTAGCCCTCATCCGAGGGCTCGCCAAAGCTCTCGTCGTAGCTGAAGGCCATGTCGACGGGGCGGCTGCGCATGCCGGATCCCGGGGCCTTCACCTCGAATTTGATTTCGGCCCCCTCATCCGGCTGGATGCGCAGGATCAGTTGGTTGGGGGTGGGGGCCCCACCCGCGGCATCAAACAGATGAACGGGGGCCTCGCGGAAGGTGAGCCCCACCTCGCTCAAGCGCTTGGGCAAACGCGTGCCCGTGCGCAGGTAGAAGGGCACCCCCTGCCAACGCCAGTTGTTGATGAACAACTTCATGGCCACATAGGTTTCCGTGGTGCTGTTGGGATTCACCCCGGGCTCCTGCCGGTAGCCTGAAAGAGGGTTGGTCGCTGTGCCACCGGCGCTGTATTGGCCCCGCACGCAACATTTCCAGGCTTCGTTTTCGTTGGCCAGATGGGCCGCTTGCAACACCTTGGCCTTTTCATTGCGGATGGCTTCCGGATCGAAGCGTCCCGGAGGCTCCATGGCGGTGAGCGCCAGGATCTGGGTGAGATGGTTTTGCACCATGTCCCTGAGGGCGCCTGAGGTTTCGTAGTAACCAGCTCTTTCCTCGACGCCGACAGTCTCCGCGGCCGTGATTTGGATGTTGGCGATGTAGTTCCGATTCCAAAGCGGCTCAAAGATTGTATTCGCAAAGCGCAGAACCAAAATATTCTGTACTGTTTCCTTGCCTAGATAGTGGTCAATGCGAAACACCTGGCTTTCCTTCGCGCAGGCCTGGACAGTTTTGTTCAGCGCCTGGGCGCTGCCGTAGTCGCGGCCAAACGGCTTTTCAATCACCACCCGACTCCGCTCGGCATCAGCAAGCAAGCCCGCCGCGGCCAGGGCCCGGCAGCCACTGCCATAGAACTCGGGAGACACCGAGAGGTAGAAGGTGCGGTTCCCCCGGGTGGCCCGCAGCCGATCGAGGGAATCCAAGCGGCCCGCCAGCCGCACTAGATGGTCGGCTTGCTGCAGATCGACGGGCTCGTAGAACAGACCCTGGCTGAACTGTTCCCAGGCGGCGGGATGTTCAGCGATTTCGGCCTCCAGGGCCTGGCCCATGCGCTGACGAAACTCCTCATCGCTCCAGGGCCGGCGTGCGCAGCCGAGGACGGCGAATTCACTGGAAAGCCGGCGCTGCCGATACAACTCGAACAGCGCCGGCACCAGCTTGCGATGGGTCAGGTCTCCGCTGGCTCCGAAGATGACGAGACACTGGGGAGGAATGACCCTCTCCTGGCGCAGCCCCACCCTCAGAGGATTGGTCAAAATCGCAGTCATGACGGTCAGGCCGATTCCTCAGGTTTAACGAGGTTGGGGCCGATGCGCCGCCAGGATGAGAGTTTTTACAGGACTGTGTGTGGAATCTCTGATCAGTAGGTTTCCACGTGCCAGCGCTCTTGCTTTTTGAGCGCAGGCCGGAGTTCTGACCAGTTCAACCCTTTGGCGCTAGCCGCGGCGGTCATGGCTTCATCAATGCCAGGCTCCATCCCCTTCAGACCGCACATGTAGACGTGGGTTTTGGGGTTCTCAATCATGGTGAAGATCTCATCCGCGTGCTCCAAGACTCGATCCTGGATGTACATCCGGCCGCCTTTGCTGTTGTTTTCCTCCCGGCTGATGGCCTTGGTGTAGCGGAAGTTCTCGGGGAAGGCGCTGAGGTAGCTCTGGAAATCGTCTTCATACAACAGGTTTGGCGTGGTTGGCACCCCCATGAACAGCCATGCCTTGCCACGGAACTGATACTCGGGATTCTTTTCCCGCTCCTTGGGATCAAACATCCGGCGCAGATAGGCCCGCATGGGTGCGATGCCCGTGCCGGTGGCCAGCATGATGATGTTGGCCTCTTCATCTGCGGGCAACAGCATCTCCTTGCCAACGGGGCCGGTGATTTTGACCTTGGCTCCTGGCTCAATGTCGCAAAGGAAGGTGGAGCAGACGCCATTGATCAGCTCCCCATCCTTTTCGTATTGCAGTTGGCGCACGCACAGGGAAACGGTGTTGTCGTGGATGTCATCCCCGTGGCGGGTGCTGGCGATGGAGTAAAGACGCAGCTTGTGAGGCTTGCCGGCGGCGTCCACCCCATCCGGAATGATGCCGATGCTCTGACCCTCCACGTAGTGCAGCTTGCCTCCGGACAGGTCAAAGGTGATGTGGTTCACCCGACCGATGGCACCATCGGCCAACAGGCTGTAGTTGTCAGTGACCGTGCCGATGAAGGGGTCCTTGGGCTTGTAGAGGTTGACGGGAACGTCGGCGTGGCTCACTGCTGCTTTGGGAACAGAGGGTGTGGGGGAGGGTTGGGCGGGAGAGACCGGGGCTGGGTCGGCAGCTTGGGGCACGAACCCGCCTTCGCCGGCACTGACAACCTTGATCCGACCACCTTTCTGGGCAATGGTCTGCATCAACGACTGCAGTTGCTGGAAGGGCACGGTCATCACGCGCTCGGCCCGTCGCTGGGGCCCCGCACCGAAGCTTTCGATCACCACGGTGAACATCCGGTTGTCGGAGCTGGCGCCAAGGCCGGTGGAGACACGCATCTCAGAGTTCCCAACACACGGGCGGATCATAGGGAACGCACCAACCGCCCGGATCGCTGCCAATCGGGCTAGCCTGCCGAAGTGAGATCAGTCACGTGCGGGCGAAAGCCAGGGCACATGCCCAGCTCACTCCAGTCAGCGTCCTCCGAGTCATCTTGGCGCATCAGCTTCTGGCCTCCCTCTCGCCTGCTCAGCCTGATCAAACCTCCGCGTGGGCAGGCACGACCAATGTCTGCGCCCTGGACACGATCCAGCAAGACATGGAGCGCTTGCCCCAGGGAAAGCGTCGATTGGCGGTGCAACTGCGGTTTTCGGCCGACACCCGTTGGATTTGGGAAGTCTTAACAGATTATGACAATCTGCACCGCTTCATCCCCAACCTTGAGCATTCCCGCGTGCTTTGGCGACGGGATGGCCAAGTGGGTGTGGAGCAAGTCGGCACCCAGCTGCTCTGCGGTCTGCGCTTTTCAGCACGGGTGACCCTCGAGCTCACGGAGCAAACGGAGCAGGGGCGCCTGGGCTTTCGCATGATTCAGGGCGACTTCCGCTGCTTTGAAGGCGAGTGGCGCGTGGGTTGTGACAACACGAGCAGTTGGTTGTTTTATTCCTTGTTGGTGCAGGGCAAGCCCGGCATGCCCATCGGGCTGATCGAGCAACGCCTCCAGCAGGACCTGGCCAACAACCTGCGGGGAGTGCAACAGGAGGCCCAACAGCGGCAGCTGCTGGACCAAGGTTCCATCTGAGCCGCGCCCCAAACACAGAAGAACCCTCTGTTGACGCTTCTCAGGAGATGGCTTTTGTTGAATCCATACCGGAATAACCTCTTTAAATTTTAGTCAGAAAGCGCCTTGTGTTGACTCCCTCATAGGAAAAGTTTTCTATTGACCCCACACAGGAAGAGCCTTCTGTGGATCTTGCTCATTAAATGCTTTCGGTTGACCACATACAAGAGTAGCTATTTATAAACTTTGTTCAGGTAGTGCCTTCTCTTGAAGGCGGACTCTCTTTTATGGGGAAGGTCGCACCGTCGACGGGGGGCTGTCCCCTATTAAAGAAAAGGCTGGACCTGTTTTACGAAAAAAACTCCATCCAAAAAAACGCATTCATAGTGGGTGAAGCTGTGTCGTTAACTAATTATTCAAAGACCCCTTGAGAGGGATTGTCTTTGTTTAAGGATCAACTGATACCCCCAAGGGGATTCGAACCCCTGTCGCCTCCGTGAAAGGGAGGTGTCCTAGGCCTCTAGACGATGGGGGCGAGGCCACAGCGCTTCCTCGTTAGGGAAGGAGTTTCGATGACAGTCAACAAGTGAAGTTATCTCTTGATGGAGACAAATCAAAAATTGACCTCCGGGCAAACTGTGTACGTTTAGAACATTTCCTGGGAAGGAAATTGTGATCTCTTCGACACAAGAGTTGTGTTGTTGAGATTGTCCTTTTCGTGAGTGAGCCCTGGTGAACACCGATCGCTGACGTTTTGAAAGTTAGGAGCTGGGAGGACCCTTCGTCAAGGATCCCCGGGGTGGGCCCCGGTTCAGCGCCGCCCTAAAGCCAGGGGGGATGGTCTGCCCCGGGGGTGTCCACGGGGCCGCTCTGGCCGTTCCACACCGGCACGGTGAAATGGAAACAGGCCCCTTCCCCCGGCTCCGAAACCACCCAGATCCGGCCGCCATGCACCTCGGCGATCCGGCGGCACACGGACAGGCCAACCCCGTAGCCAGAGGTGGTGCCGGAGGTTTGGGGCAGCCGCACCCGGTCTTGAAAGATGCGCTCCTGCTCCTCCCGGGGGATGCCGGGCCCGCTGTCGCAGATGCTGACTTGGACCCACTGGCTGGTGCGGTGCAGGAGGGTCAGGATGACGCGACCGCCGTCTGGGGTGAACTTGAAGGCGTTTTCCAGCAGGTTGAGGAGCACCTGCCTCATGCGCCGCTGATCGGCATACAGGTCGGGGAGGTCGGCGGGGATGTCGGTGACCAGCTCCAGCTTTCTGCCCACCCAGAGCTTCTCCAGTTCCAGGATCGCGTCGGCCACCACCTGGCCGAGGGCCAGCCGTTGGGGGTTGAACAGGGCCTCCCAGCGGGTGGTGCCCACCTCCAGCAGGTCTCGGGAGAGCTCCTCGATGTCGTCCAGGCGCCGCTGGAGCACGTCTTGAAAGCGGTGGTCGTCGATCTGGCCCAGGCCGTGGCTCTGCAGGGCCAGCTTGGCGGCCGTGAGTGGCGTGCGCAGTTCATGGGCGACCATGCGCAACAGGCGTTCCTGCACCCCCAGGCGCTCAATCAGTGTTTCGTTTTCCTGACGCAGCACCAGCAGTTGATCCTCCAGCTGCACCTCCCGCTGGGTGCGGCTGCCATCCATCTCCGCGGGCCGCAGGCTCATCCCCAGGGTGCTCACCACCTCCATCTGCTGCCAGCGGGGGAGCCAGCTCCGCACTTGGGCGGGCAGGGTGCTTCCCGCGAACACCTGCTTGGGCAGGGGGGCCAGCTTCACCAGGGCGGGGGTCGCCACCAGGCGGTGGAGCTCCAGCAGCTCCGGCTGCTTGGCGGGATCAACCACCTCCAGGGTCACATCCAACCCCGTGTCCTCCCCCCGCAGGAAGGACACGAGGCTGCGGAGCGTCGGGCTGGCCAGGTGATGGGGATTGGCCAGAAGCAGCAGTCTCAGGCTCTGGGGCCCCCCTGGAGCTCCACCCTCGTGGGCTTCGGCCGGCCCACCCACCGGCGCCTCCGCGCCTCCGCTCACGCTTGCTCCTCCGATTCCCTGTTCCCCACCTTATGGAGATTTCGGCGCCTGCCCATTCTGCTTGCTATGAAGGAAAGGTCCCCAAGCGGCGTCCATCGCGCCATGACCACCTCGTCCGAGCCGTCGGGGGCTGATCACGGCAGCCACTTGGAACGTCTGCTGGCGGCTGCCAAAGTGTCGCCCGTTGCACCTCCAATCCCCCGCCCGGTTCCCCCCCGGAGCCGCATCCAGCTGGATAACACCCTGAAGCGGTGGTTTTCCCGCAACCTGGGCCTGTGGCGCTCA
The DNA here is from genome assembly GCA_046340755.1 of Cyanobacteriota bacterium. Lineage (GTDB taxonomy): Bacteria > Cyanobacteriota > Cyanobacteriia > PCC-6307 > Cyanobiaceae > Cyanobium. Next base: position 19,482 of record JBKDSY010000033.1, on the reverse strand, counting down.
AGACGCCTCTATTTCTTCTCCGATGGCGATGTCCTCCGGGTGGACATGATGTTGCGGGTGGAAGGCTTCAGTGAGCCGATCGAGGGGGAGGCGGCCTACCGCTTCACCTGGTGGCCCGAAAAGGAATACGACTTTTTTGACCGCAAACCTCGTTATGTGAGGAATGGCACGATGGAGGCCTACCTCTGCGGTCACCAATTGCGTCGCAGTGCGGGCTACCTGTGTGGCTCTCCCACCAAGAGTCAGATCCGCCAGGTGGATGAGCATGAATTGATCTTCGAATCCCACTACCAGGAGTGGGATATTTTGGAACACATTCGCCTGGTGGATCAGGATCGTTACCGGGCGCGTTCGATCTACTCCTGGCGCAACGGGGAATTGGAGCTGTCGGAGATCCACCACGAGGAGCGCATGGAGGCAGCGGGTGCGCCCCTTCTTGAGCCGTCCTGAGGGGGCTGGCGGCTGCCGGACGATGGCGCAGCATGGTTGGGCACCAGCTTTCCCTTCTCATGCTTGCCAAGCGTTCCGCCCTGGCACTCGCCCTGGCCCTGGTGGGCGCTTGCTTCGGCGTTCCTGATCGAGGCCTGGCCCAGACCCAACCTCCCGCCCTCAACGTAAAGCCGGCCACGGGCGAGGAGCTGAACACCTATCTCGGCATGGCTGCGATCAACATGTGCACCCTTTCCCAATCCAAGGTGGTGTTCAAGTCCGCCATGGAGAGCAATCTCAACATGTTGGTGTCGGTGCTCTCCAGCAAGCACGGGTCGCAGGTGCCGGGATCCCAAGCTCCCCTCAGCCGAGAGCAACTGGCCAATGGCTCCCTGTTCCAGCTGGTGCTGCGCGTGGACAGCCTCTGCGGCAAAAACCTGCCCCCGGATTGGAAAAAAGAGTTTGATCCCCTTCTGGCCCAGGTCAGGCAAGCCATTCAATCCGCCGGCCAAGCCCCCAAGAAGTGAGCGCCCTCCGGCGCGGCGTCTCGCGGCGCTTCCTGGAGAACCTGGGCTGAGGGATACTCAACGCCAGGGAGACCTCCTCCCTGGCTCTGTGCTCTCGGCTCCCGATGTCCGTCGTGCGACGCGCCGACTACCGACCCGCTCCCTATCTGGTGCCCCGCACCGACCTCACCGTTCAGCTGTATGGGGACCACGCCTTGGTGCAGTGCACCCTGGAGCTGGTCCCCAACCCCTTGGCCAGGGAGGAATCCCCGTGCCTGCCCTTGAAGGGGGTGGATCTGCAACTGCTCGATCTGCGCCTGGATGGGGAGGTGGTGCCCCCGGAGGCCTACCAGCGCAACGCCGATGGGCTGACCCTGTTGAGCCCGCCCCAGCGGCCGTTTCGGCTCAGCAGCACCGTTCGCATCGAGCCTTGTCACAACACCAGCCTGGAAGGGCTGTATGTGAGTGGCGGGATGGTGACCAGCCAATGCGAAGCCGAGGGCTTCCGGCGCATCACCTTTCATCCCGACCGCCCAGACATTCTCAGCCGCTATCGCGTGCGCATCGAGGCGGATCTGGAGCGGGAGCCGGTGTTGCTCTCCAATGGCAACTGCCTGGCCCGGGGCTTGCTTCCTGACGGAAGCGGAGCTGACGCCCGGCACTTCGCCCTCTGGGATGATCCCTTCCCCAAACCCTCCTATCTCTTTGCCCTGGTGGCTGGACGCCTGGAGGAAGTGACGGACCAGTTCACCACCAAGTCTGGGCGGGTGGTGCGCCTGCGGTTGCATGTGGAGCGGGGGGATGAGCCCTACACAACCCATGCCTTGCAAAGCCTGAAACGGGCAATGACATGGGATGAGAAGGTCTATGGGCTGGAATATGATCTGGATGAATACAACATAGTTGCCGTGCGCCATTTCAATATGGGCGCCATGGAAAACAAGAGCCTCAATCTTTTCAATTCAAAGCTTGTGCTTGCGGATGCTGAAACGGCAACGGATGGGGAACTGGAAAGAATTGAGAGTGTGATTGCCCATGAATATTTTCATAATTGGACGGGCAATCGCATCACCTGCCGTGACTGGTTCCAGCTCTCTTTGAAAGAGGGTCTTACCGTTTTTCGGGATCAATGCTTCAGTGCGGATCACCATGGCCATCCCCAGGTGCGTATTGAAACGGCCGCGGTGCTTCGCAACACGCAGTTCCGTGAGGATGGTGGACCGACGGCCCATCCCATCCAGCCTGACCACTACGAAGCCATCGATAATTTTTATACCACCACCATTTATGAGAAGGGTGCCGAGGTGATTCGTGCCCTGCACACCTTGCTCGGAGAGGAGGTGTTCATGCGGGGGATGGCGCTCTATGTGGAGCGCCATGACGGCACGGCGGCCACCTGCGAGGAGTTTGTGCAGGCCCTCCAGGACGCGGCGGAGCAGAGCTGGGCCGCGGCGGGGACCCCACCCCTGTTTGACTTTGGCCAGTTCAGGCGTTGGTATCACCAGGCCGGCACGCCAACCCTCACGATTCGGCGCCGTTGGCGGCGCGCCAGCGGCATCCTGGAGCTGGACATCCGTCAGTCGACACCGCCCACCCCTGGCCAACCCGACAAGGAGCCCCTGGTGATTCCCTTGGCCATCGGTTTGGTGGACCAGGCCGGCGGTCCCCTGCCGATTCAGCTGGACGCCGCCGCCCCCGGGGATCGGCCGGTGCCGATGGCGCCTGCCCACTGGGGGGCCTCGACCCGCCTGCTGGTGATCGACCAGCCGGTCCATCGGTTCCGGCTGGAAGGGCTGCCCCCCCAGGATCCCCCGCCCGCCCTCTCGGTGTTGCGGCAGTTCTCGGCACCGGTGAAGGTCAAGCTGGGCCGTCCTGACCGGGAACGGGTGCATCTGCTGGCCTGTGACAGCGATCCCTTCGCCCGCTGGGACGCCGGGCAGCAGTTGCTGCGGCGGGCCGTGGCCCGCCGTGCCGCGGGTCGGCCCGATGGGGGGTTGGAGGCCCAGTTGGTGGATGCGTTTCAGCGGCTGTTGGCCGATCCCTCCCTGTCGGAAGCCAGCCGGGCCCTGTTGCTTTCCCTCCCCGGGCTGCCGGAGTTGGAAGAGGAGATCATTGAGCCCGATCCCCCCGCCCTGTTTGCGGCGCTGCGAAGTTTGGAGCGCTGGTTTGGCCAGACCCTGGCGGACCCGCTTCAGGAGGCCTTGGAGACCTGCCTCTCGGCCTGGAGCCTGCCCTGGCCGCACGGCACGGGCGCCAGGCAACTCACGGCCATCATCTGGAGCTGGCGGGTGGCGGCCGGGGATGCCGGCAGCATTGCGGCGGCCAGAGCTGCCGTGGAGGGTTCCTCGATGACCCTGGCCCGGGCCGGTCTGCGGGCCCTGCAGTTCCATGATCTGCCCGAGCGTCAAGCGGCCGTGGAGGCGTTTTACGCCCGCTGGGAGCACAAGCCCGTGATTCTCGACTCCTGGTTTGCCCTGGAGGCTGGAGCTCCCTTTCCGAATGGGTTGGAGCGGGTGGCGGTCCTGTTGCGTCACCCCCGCTTCGATCCGAACGCGCCCAATGCGGTGCGGGCTGTGCTCGGTGGGCTGGCGGGCAACGCCCCGGTGTTCCATGCCCAAGATGGCTCCGGCTATCGCTTTCTGGGGGACCAGATCACCGCCTTGGATCAGCGCAATCCGATCACCGCCTCCCGCCTGGTGAAGGTGTTCAGCCGCTGGCGGAGCTTCGGCCCCGAGCGGCGGGAGCAGATGCGGGCTGTGTTGGAGCAGTTGGCGGCTGGCCCGCTCTCTGCCAACACACGGGAGGTGGTGGAGCAGTGCCTGGGGGGAACCGCCTGAGGGGGAGGGGAGTGCTCACGTCCGCTCAAGGAAGGCTCGCCATTGGGGGACCAGCAATCGCGCGCCGGAGAGGGTGAGATGAATGCCGTCGTTGAACACCATCAGTCCATGGCGATGGGTGGAACAGTGCTCCTGCTCCGGAGCACACAGGAGGGGAAAGGGATCGAAAATCCTGATGTTGGGATGCTGGGCTTGGAGGCGGGCCTGGAGGGCTCGCACCGGCTCCGAGGCTTGTCGCAAGGCTTGCCGGTTGGTGTCAAACGGCCGGCATTCGCTGGGAATCGCCCAGGCCGGGTGAAACCACTCCGGAAAGCACAGGCTGAGGGGTGTTTTGATCGCCGCGCGCTCCGCGAACACGGGCAAGGGGGCCACAAGGATGAGCCCGGCCCCTCGCTGCTCAAGCTGGGTCGCCAGGTTGGAGAGGGCCGACACGTAGCTGGCTTCGGAGGCCGGGCCGAGCACATAGTTGGTGGTGGCCAGAATGACCTGATCCCCTGGGCGAACCGTGCTCAGCAGCCACCCCTGCCGGGTTGTGCTGTGACTGCGACAGGCCTGATAGCGGGGGAGACGATGGCGATTCTCGGCCCATGGCTCGATGTAGGGCATCGGGCAACCGCCGCGGGCAAAGAAGCCAACATTGAATGTCCCGGAAGCATGGAGTGGCTCCAGCAGGGGAACCAAGGAGTGGGAAATGCTGTCACCCTCCAAAAACACTGTGGGCACTTTGGGGTTGGCTTGGGTCAGGCATCGCTCCGAAGGCTGGCTGGCCGCCGCAGGCGCGGTTGGTTCGAGAAAGCAGCTGGCGGAGTCGATCGTGGTCCCGCTCACCCGTCTGGTGATGGAGAAGTTCCGCGGATCAATTCCCGACTTTCCCTGGTAGAGGCTGCCTGCGGCGACTTGATCGAGGACAAGGACAAAGCCTCCTGTGGCCAGACTTGCCAAGGGGTAAAGCACAAGCGATTGTTGAGGGCCTTTGCCGCTGCCCTTTCCAAATCGAAAAGTTGTTTCCACGCCGTAGGAGAGGCGCGTAAAGATAGCAATGATGACCAAAAGCGGTGGGATGGTCCAGGCATGGATGCCGATCGTCCAGCGCAACAACACAATCAGCGGCCAATGCCAGAGATAGAGGGAGTAAGAGGACTTTCCTACGGCCAGAACGGTGGGTTGGCTCAGCCAGCGCCCCATCGGACCTCGGCTCCGCAGGGAAGCCAGGAGGAGGGCCGTCGCCACCACAAACACAGACCTGAACTGGCTGGCGGGTTCCATGGGGAGGACCATGCCGACCATCAGCAGGCCGCACAACAGGGGATTGAGCACAACCTGGAGGCGCGGGAGCCACGCGCTCGGTGGAGCCACGGGCCACAGTTCCTCAATGAGGAACACCAGCGCCCCTGCCGATAATTGCCAGAACCGCGCTGGCATCAGGTAAAACGCCGCGGCCTGGTGCGGGCCCTGCACCAGATGGGCATACAACAAGCCGGAGGCCAAACTGAGCAGGAGGGAGAGCAGCAGCAGGGCTTGCAGTGATCGCCTGCCGCTGCCCCGGAAACCGACCCCACAGCTCATCACCAAAATGGGCCAGATCAGATAAAACTGCTCTTCAATGCCCAGGGACCAGGTATGGAGGAAAGGGTTGAACTGAGTGCCAAAATCAAAATAATTATTTCCTGCTTTTAGCAGGTAAAGATTGGAGATTCCGATCAGGGCAGTCGCGCCAGTGCGCATGGATTGGTTGTAGGTTTCGTTTGCGGGCGAGACAACCAAGCTGAACAGGACGGCTGTGAGGGCCACCATCAACAGCATGGCCGGCATGAGGCGGCGAAAGCGCCTTCCGTAAAAGCCCGCCAGCATTTGCCGCCAATTTGTTTCCTGGCGCCGAGCCAGGGACGCGGTCACCACATAGCCTGAAATCACAAAAAAGAGGTCCACGCCGAGGAACCCTCCCGGCAGCCAATGGGGATCAATGTGATGGATCAAGACAACGACAACGGCGAAAGCTCTCAGGCCATCAATTTCTGGTCGGTAGGATGGAGAGGCATGGGCCGTTGGCCTGGCCTGGGGGAGGGGATTCATCGCCTGGTGTTCAGGGGGTAGGCAGGGCAATTCATTGAATCGCTGGCGACGGAGCAGGTGGCCAAGCGGCGTGAGCGACTGGGGTCACAAAGGGCCGCATTTTGCCAGGGCCAACTGCAAGAACCTGCTGCCAAATCCACCCTCTCTGGGGGCCTGGACGTGGACTGATCTGACATGCTGAGCCGGATGTCACGCCCTGGCCATGCCCTTCGGCCTGCCTCGCCCCAGCCATCCCATGCCACGGCCGTCCACTCCCCGGCCTCCGCTGCCGATGAGCTGGCGCCATCCCGTGGGGGCCGGCTGGGAGAACCCCTACACCGTCCGCTATGCCAGCAATCTGGACGACGGCCCTAACCACGGCATGCCCCTGGGCGGGTTGGGGGCCGGCTGCATCGGCAGGGCGCCGGACGGGACCTTCAACCTCTGGCATCTGGATGGGGGCGAGCACTGGTTTGGGGTGCTTCCCGATTGCCAGTTCGCCCTGTTTGAAGACGATGGCCAAAGCCAGCAGGCCCATGCCCTGGCCACGGCCCCGCTGCGCGATGACAGTCGCACCGTTCCAGCCGGCTCGGAGGGGGAGTCCGCGCCCCTGCCCGCCTGGCAATGGCTGCCGGAGGGCGGCGGCACCTACGCCGCCCGCTTCCCCCTGAGTTCCACCCACTACGACGGACTGGGTCGGGCCCAGGTGAGCTGCGAGGCCTTCAGCCCCATCCTGCCGGGGGATTACCGCCGCACCAGCTACCCGGTGGCGGTGTTCGTCTGGACCCTGCGCAACCCCACCAACCAGCCCCTCACCCTCTCGCTCCTGGCCAGCTGGCGCAACACCTGTGGCTGGTTCACCAACACCGATCCCGCGGCGGAGGTGCACTTCCGCGATGACGGCAGTCCCGAGCACCGCTATGCGCCCGCCATCGGCCGCAGCGAGGGTCAGCGCAACCGACTGGTGGATCAGCCTGGCTTGAAGGGCATTGTGCTGGAGGGAGGGGAACGCCCCCTCGCCAGCCTCCCCAGGGAGGGAGAGGGCCAGTGGTGCCTGGCCGTGCCGGAGGAGGGGGCTGGCGACGGGCCCCCGATGGAGATTTTTCGCTGCAGCCGTTGGAATCCCTGGGGCACCGGCGACGAGATCTGGGGGCCCTTCTCCCGGGATGGCTCCCTGCCGCAAAGCAACAACGACCGGCGGAGCGGCCGGGAGGATCCGGCCAGCGCGGCCTTGGCCGTGCGGGTCCAGCTGAAGCCGGGCCAGACCTTGGAGCTGCCCATCGTGGTGGCCTGGGATCTTCCGGTGACCGCCTTCGCCACGGGCTGTCAGGCCCTGCGCCGCTACACCGATTTCTTTGGCTCCACCGGCGACCAGGCGGTGGCTATCGCCGCCGAGGCCCTGCGGGACTGGCGGGACTGGCGGGCCCAGATCGAGGCCTGGCAGGCGCCTGTGGTGGAGCGCGGCGATCTGCCGGAGGCCTTGCGCATGGCGCTCTGCAACGAGCTCTACGACCTGGCCAGTGGCGGCACCCTCTGGACCGCGGCCTCCCCCGAGGATCCCGTGGGCCGTTTCGGTGTTTTGGAGTGCCTCGATTACGCTTGGTACGAGAGCCTGGATGTGCGGCTCTACGGCTCGTTTGCCCTGTTGCAGCTCTGGCCGGAACTCGACAAGGCCGTGCTGCGCAGCTTTGCCCGCGCCATTCCAGCCGCCGATCCCACGCTCCGGCCCATTGGTTGGTATTTCACCCAGGGAAAAGGTCGGGTGGAGGCCCCCCGCAAGCTGGCGGGCGCTACTCCCCATGACCTGGGCGCACCCAACGAGCGGCCCTTCGACGCCACCAATTACACCGCCTATCAAGACTGCAACCTCTGGAAAGACCTTGCCAGTGATTTTGTGCTGCAGGTGTGGCGCACCTTCCGCCTGGCGCCCACGGGCGAGGATCTCACCTTCCTGGCCCAGTGCTGGCCCGCGGCGGTGGAGGCACTGCGCTACCTCAAGGGCTTTGATGCCAACCAGGATGGCCTGCCCGATAACGGCGGCGCTCCGGATCAGACCTTTGACGACTGGCCCCTGAAGGGGGTGAGCGCCTACTGCGGGGCCCTGTGGATTGCGGCCTTGGAGGCGGCCCTGGCGATGGCCCAACGCCTGCAACTGGCCCTGGGCCTGGACACGACAACCGAGCAGCGGGACTTCGGCCGCTGGCTGGAGCAATCCCGTGACAACTTTGATCGCCTTCTTTGGAACGGTGAGTTTTATTCCATCGACGCCGAGAGCGGCACCCCCGTGGTGATGGCCGATCAACTCTGCGGCGACTTCTATGCCCGTCTGCTGGGATTGCCGCCCGTGGTGGCGGAGGAGCGGGCCCGTTCGTCGCTGCGGGCCATTCGCGAAGCTTGCTTTGAGGGCTTCGAGGGAGGGCGGCTGGGCGTGGCCAATGGCCTGCGGCGGGATGGCACCCCCCTGGATCCGCAGGGCACCCATCCCCTGGAGGTGTGGACGGGCATCAATTTCGGCTTGGCGGCCTACTACCGCCTGATGGGGGAGACCACCACCGCCCTGGCCATTGCGGGTGCCGTGGTGGAGCAGGTGTATGGCGGCGGCCTCCAGTTCCGCACGCCCGAGGCGATCACCGCCGCCCGCACCTTCCGGGCCTGTCACTACCTGCGGCCCATGGCGATCTGGGCCCTCTGGGCCACCCACACCGATTGGCACCCCATCCCTGGCGCCGCCCGCCCGGCCCTGGCCCAGCCATGATCCCTCCCTTCCGATCCGGCAGTCGCGGCTCCCTGCTGGGGTGGGTTCTGCGGGCGGTGGTGGTCGTTTTGCTGGGAACCCTCAGCCTGGCGATCCCTTCCGCCCCAGCCGTGGCCATGATCCATGCCCACCCGGATTCCACCACCGCCACGGGGGTGGTGCGCAGCCTGGAAACCCTCCGCGATCTCGACTACCGCAGTTGGCAGCTGGTGGCCTACCGGGAGGGTCCCCCCGGCGGGCCGCTGCGTCTGCGGGTCGTGGGCTACCCGGGCCGGGTGCGGCTGGATCACCCCACGCCCCTGCTGGTCAGCGGGGGTCGCCGCCTCTGGGAGCTCGCCGACGTGACCCTGGCCAGCCCCAAGCTGGTCAACGATGGTCGGGATGCGGCGGCGGAATTTGAATTGCAGCCCCTCCTGGAGGATCTCTCCAGCAACCGGCCCCTGCGCCTGGAGCTGCCCGGCGTGTTCAGCGAGCTTCCCGTTCCCCCCTACGTGGTGGCGGAGTGGCGTCAGTTGCCCGAGTGGCGGGATCCAGATCCGGGGGCGTGACGGTGTGGAACCGCTGGATGGATCGGGCCTTGCGGCTGGCCAGCTTGGGGGAGGGCCGCACCAGCCCCAACCCCCTGGTGGGCGCCGTGGTGCTGGATGCCGCTGGTGCCCTGGTGGGGGAGGGATTCCACGCCCGTGCCGGAGAGCCCCACGCGGAAGTGGGGGCCCTGCGCCAGGCGGGAGAACGGGCCCGGGGCGGCACCCTGGTGGTCACCCTGGAGCCCTGTTGCCACCATGGGCGCACCCCCCCCTGCTGTGCCGCGGTGATCGCCGCGGGGGTGGCGCGGGTGGTGGTGGCCCTCACGGATCCCGATCCGCGGGTGGCGGGGCAGGGCCTGGCCCTGTTGCGGGCGGCGGGGCTGGAGGTGATCGTGGGGGTGGGGGAGGCGGCGGCGGCCGCGCAGAACCGACCCTTTCTCCATCGCTGCCGCCAGGGCCGGCCGCTGGGGCTGCTCAAGTGGGCCATGAGCCTGGATGGGCGCACGGCCCTGCCCCATGGGGAGAGCCAATGGATCAGTGGCCCCCCCGCTCGCGGCTGGGTGCACCACCTGCGGGCCCGCTGTGACGCGGTGATTGTTGGGGGTGGCACGGTGCGGGCGGACGATCCCCTGCTCACCAGCCGGGGACGGCGCGAGCCCGAGCCCCTGCGGGTGGTGCTCAGCCGAACCCTGGACCTGCCGGAGGACGCCCGGCTTTGGCGGCAGGAGGAGGCGCCCACCCTGGTGGCCCATGGCCCCGAGGCCAGCGAGGAGGCCCGCGCCCGTCTGGATGCCCTGAAGGTGCCCCGTGTGCCGTTGGCCCGCTGCGGTCCCCTTCCCCTGCTGGAGGTCCTGGCGGCCCGGGGCTGCAATCAGGTGCTCTGGGAATGCGGCCCCACCCTCGCCGCCGTGGCTGTTCGGGAGGGCTGTGTGCAGCAGCTGGCTGCGGTGATCGCCCCCAAGCTGCTGGGGGGGAAACCCGCCCGCACCCCCCTTGGTTCCCTGGAAGCCCGGTCCATGGGGGAGGTTTGGTCGCTCCTGGAGCCGGAGCTGGCTTGGCTGGCGGGCGACCTGCTCTGGCAGGGGCGCGTGGCGCCGCCGCCGCTGGCCCGATGAGGCTGCTGGAGGGGCCATTGCAGCTGCCCGTGCCCCTGTCGGCTCCGTTGCTGGCGGCCGCGGCCTGGCTGGGCCTGGATCTGCTGGCCTCCCGGTTGCCCAAGGGCTGCCTCGGCGCCCAGTTGCTGCGTCGCGCGCGCCTCAGCGTCGCGCTCACCCTGCTGGTGGCGGGGTGGTTGAGCTGGTTGCAGGCTCGACTGGAGGCCATGGGCTGGGATTGGCCCGGCGATCCGGCGGGGGTGCGCGATGCCTTGCTCACCCTTGGGGTGATGTGGACCCTGCTGCGCCTGAAATCCACCCTGCTGCGACAGCTGGCCCACGACGGGGGATGGTGGTCGGGCCGCGACCAACGGGAGCGGGCCGCTGCCCTGGATCTGATCGACAAGACCGTGACGGGGGTGGTGGCCCTCCTGGGCGGGCTGGCGGTGCTCAAGCTTCTGGGGGTGTCGGCTGCCGTGCTCCTCACGGCCAGCGGCCTGGGGGCCGCCGCCCTGGGGTTTGGCGCCAAAACCCTGGTGGAAAACCTCCTGAGCGGTTTGATGATCTACCTCAACCGGCCGTTTGCGGTGGGTGATCAGATCGAGCTGCCCACCCAGCGTTTTGCCGGCAGGGTGCGGGCGATCGGGCTGTTCAACACCGAGCTGCTCACCCTGGATGGGGAACCGCTCTACCTGCCCAATGGGCTGTTCACCCACTCCGCCGTGGTGAACAGCAGCCGCCGCCCCCATCGCCGCCTGGTGCTGGAGATCGACCTGGAGCCGGTTCCTCGGCCGCAGGCGGAAGCCGTCGTGGCCGCTCTGGGGCAGTGGCTGGCGGGCCATGGCCTGGTGCGTGCGGATCCTGCGCCCCGGGTGGCCTTCACCGCCCTCACGGAGGGCGCCCTTCGCCTCCGGGTGGAGTGCGCCACCGAGAGCAACCTGGATGCCTTTCAGGCCCTGCGCCAGGATCTCTTGCTGGAAATCGGCGAGCAGGTGACCTGCCACGGAGGAGCACTGGCGGGGCCCCGGGAGTCGTTGGCGCAGCCCCTCAAACCAGCTCCGGGTGGAGGGGGTCGCCCTTGAAGGGGCCCTCCACCTGGCTGGTGATCCAGCCGCCATAAAAGCCTCCGGGTTGGGGTCGCACCCGCTCGCCCCCCAGCCAGCAGGCCTCCACCCGGCTGGCGTACACCCCCAACCATCCCGCTAGAGCGCCATAGGGCTCCGAAGGGGTGTCGTAACACCAGAGGGCCCGCTCCCGGGTGGGCCCGGCCCCGACCACATCGAGATAGCGGGCCACCCCCTTCCACTCACAGAAACTCCGCCCCGGGGCAGGCCGCAACAGATCGGCCCGGAAGGCCTCTGGCGGCAGGTAGATGGTGGGGGGATGAAAGGTTTCCAGCACCCGCAGCACCCGCTCCGCTTCCGCCAGCACCTGGCCCCCCACCTCAACGCGCACAGGCACCTCCACCAACTCCAAGGCGGGCGGGCGGGGATAGTCGGCCACCTGCTCGGGCAGGCCGGGGCGTGACCAGGGGGGAAGGGGGGGCATGGGGTCAGCCGGGAATGAAATGGCGCAGGCGGCGCGCTTCCGCCCCGGCGCGGTGTTGCAGCTCGCTGTCGCTCAGGTGGGCCTCCGCCCGCTCCTGGGCAGCGAGCACATCGGATTCGTGGAGGAGAAAGCCGGCGCCTTGGGCCAAGTGCAGAAACTCCTCGATGTCGAGGGGCTGGTCTGGGTCGTGGAGACGCTGGGACAGGTCGGGGTGGCGGCTGGCATGGGCCAGGAACGCATCCAATTGCTCAAGGCTCATGGGCCGCGGGGGGGGTGGGCGGATCTCCGCTCCAAGCTAGGGGGCCGGTCTGCCCTGCCGGAGCAAGGGGACCCCGCACGGGGGTCAGGCCAGCAACTCCCCCTGTTCCACCGATGGCGCCACCCTCTCCACCGGTGGCACAAAGCTGGTTTTCACCGCCTCCCAGGCGGCGGGGTCCCAGGGCTCCAGCAGGGGTTCCAGGGCCCGCAGCCCGGGGCCATCCCGGGGCTCCAACCAGGGTTCCTCCAGGCCGTCGGGGATCACCACCGGCATGCGGTCGTGCACCCGGGCCAGCAGGAGATTGGGGGGGCAGGTGAGCAGGCAGCCGGTCTCCACCTCGCTGCCATCGGGACCCACCCAGCGATCCCAGAGCCCCCCCAGCCAGAAGGGTGCCTGGTCGCGGCGGCGGAAGAGCCAGGGCTGTTTCCACACCCGTCCACTCACCGGATCGGTGCGGGTCTGCCACTCATAGAAGCCATCGGCGGGCACCAGGGCCCGCCGATGGCGCCAAGGACCGCGAAAGGTGGCCTTCTCGGCCACGGTTTCCGCCCGGGCATTGATCGGTCGCCGCCGACCCAGGGGGTCCTTGCTCCACTCCGGCAGCAGGCCCCAGAGCACCAGACCCACCTCCAGCCGGCCATGCTCCTGCCGTTGCACCAGCAGGGGTTCCCCCGGGCGCACCTGGGGACGGGGCAGGTAGTGCTCCACCAGACCAGGGGGCAGGGGGCCGCGAAGCCGTTGCAGGAGCTGGTCAAGGGGCGTGGTGAGGGAGTAGCGGCCGCACATGGCGGGTGGGGGCGTTCGGTTCTCCTGCCCGGGAGCGGGGGCGGGAGGTGGTGGTGTTGCCTAGCTTGGATCGAACCTGCTACCTCCGCCGCATGGCCCTTCGCCAGGATGACAACCGCCCGTCGCGGCGATTCGGCCTGATCAATCTTGTCTTGATCGGCCTGGGCGCCCTGCTTCTGCTCAGCAATGTGTTGTCCAATCCCGGCAGCCAGGTGCCGAGGGTTCCCTATTCCCTGTTCATTGGCCAGGTGGATGCCGACAATGTCAAGCGGGCCTACATCACCTCGGATCAGATCCGCTACGAACTGAAAGCGCCCCCAGCGGAAGGGGCTCCCACGGTGCTGGCGACCACGCCGATTTTTGACATGGAGCTCCCCCAGCGGCTGGAGCAGCACGGGGTGGAGTTCGCCGCCGCGCCTCCTGCCAAACCCAACATCTTCACCACGCTTCTGAGTTGGGTGGTGCCGCCGTTGATCTTCATCCTGGTGCTGCAGTTCTTTGCTCGCCGCCAGATGGGGGGTGCCCAGGGCGCCCTGAGCTTCACCAAGAGCAAGGCGAAGGTGTATGTGCCCGATGAGGAATCGCGGGTCACCTTCGCGGATGTGGCCGGAGTGGATGAGGCCAAGGCGGAGCTAACGGAAATCGTTGATTTTCTGAAAAAACCCGAGCGTTACCTGGCCATTGGTGCCCGCATCCCCAAGGGGGTGTTGTTGGTGGGCCCCCCCGGCACTGGCAAAACCCTCCTCTCCAAGGCCGTGGCTGGGGAGGCCAGCGTGCCCTTCTTCATCATTTCCGGATCGGAATTCGTTGAGTTGTTTGTGGGTGCCGGTGCCGCACGGGTGCGGGATCTATTTGAAGAGGCCAAGAAGAAGGCCCCCTGCATTATTTTTATTGATGAACTTGATGCCATCGGCAAGAGTCGCTCCGGCTCGATGGGCGTGGTTGGGGGGAACGACGAACGGGAGCAGACGCTGAACCAGCTGCTCACGGAGATGGATGGCTTCACCGCCAAGGACAAACCCGTGATCGTGCTGGCCGCCACCAACCAGCCGGAAACCCTGGATCCGGCCCTGTTGCGGCCCGGCCGTTTTGATCGCCAGGTGTTGGTGGATCGCCCCGATCTGTCGGGCCGGCGCACCATTTTGGAGATTTATGCCAAGAAGGTGAAGCTTTCCCCAGGCGTTGACCTCGACCGCATTGCCCAAGCCACCAGCGGTTTTGCCGGCGCGGATCTGGCGAATCTGGTGAATGAGGCGGCCCTGCTGGCAGCCCGTGTTCAGCGCACCAGCGTGGAGCAGGGCGACCTGAATGAGGCCATTGAGCGGGTGGTGGCTGGCTTGGAGAAGCGGAGCCGGGTGCTCCAGCCCGATGAGAAGAAAGTTGTGGCGTATCACGAGGTGGGCCACGCCATCGTGGGTCACCTGATGCCTGGTGGCAGCAAGGTGGCCAAGATTTCGATCGTGCCCCGGGGCATGGCCGCCCTGGGCTACACCCTGCAGCTCCCCACCGAGGAACGCTTCCTCAATTCCAAGGACGACCTCGAGGGACAGATCGCCACCCTTCTGGGGGGGCGCAGCGCGGAGGAAATCGTCTTCGGAGAGGTCACCACCGGGGCGGCCAACGACCTGCAGCGCGCCACCGACATCGCCGAGCAGATGGTGGGCACCTACGGCATGAGCGACACCCTGGGGCCCCTTGCCTACGACAAGCAGGGGGGCAGCCGTTTCCTGGGAGGTGGCAACAATCCACGCCGGGTGGTGAGTGACGCCACGGCCGAGGCCATTGATCGGGAAGTGCGGGGCCTGGTGGACCGGGGCCATGAGCGGGCCTTGGCCATCCTGCGGCACAACCGCGAGCTGCTGGAATCCATCTCCAAGGAAATCCTGGAGAAGGAGGTGATTGAAGGCGATGAACTCAAATCCCTCCTGGCCACGAGCGTCATGCCCGGGGAGGCGGTGGCCGCTTGAGCCCGGCCCTCGCGCGGGATGGGCCCAGTGATCGCGGTCTTTGATGTGGACGGCACCCTCCTGCGGGGGGATTGCCTACGGATGGCGGCCCGGCGATCCCGGGCCCCCTTGGGTTTGCTGAGCGCAGGGCTGGCCCTGTTGCCTTCCCTTTGGGCCTGGCAGTGGCGGCGCATCTCCACCGGGGCCTTGAAGGAAACCACCCTCGCCCTCTTCCAGGTCTGCGACCGGGTGAACCGGGAGGAGGCGGCCGGCCATGGCCAGTGGCTCCTGCCCGCCCTGATCTCCCACCTGCGCCCCGAGGCTCTGGAGCGGTTGCGCTGGCACCAGCAGCGGGGCGATCGGGTGCTGCTCTGCTCCGCCTCGCCCCGCATGCTGCTGCAACCCCTGGCCGACTGGCTGGGGGTGGAGTTGCTGGCCACGGAACTGTGCACCGGCGCGGGGGGGTGGCAGCCGCGGCTGGCTGGCCCCAACTGCAAGGGCTCCGAGAAGGTGCGGCGTCTTGAGGCCCATCTGGGGGGGCTGGAGGACCCACCGCTGGAGGCCTATGGCGACAGCCGTGGTGACCGGGAACTGCTCCTGGCCGCCAGCCTGCCCCACTACCGAAGTTTCACTCCGGAGCCCCGCCCCTACCCTGCACCGCGGCGACGCCCCCGGCCGGTCCCCCTGACGGAGAGAAGGGGCGGCGACCACCCTTGACGGCGGACCCCTTGATCTCGGATAAGGGTTCTTTGGGATGGAGCGATGGACGAGGGCAGCGGGTCTCCCACCCTGGCGGGATTAACGGGGCGCAACTATCTCTCCTCCGCCGATCTGGATTGTCTGCAAACGGAAGCCCTGCTGGATCTGGCGGCTGATCTGAGGGCCGGTCGACGGCGCTGTTCCCTGGCCGGCCGCACCCTGGGCCTGATCTTCACCAAGGCGTCCACCCGCACCCGGGTGAGCTTCACCGTGGCCATGGCCCGGTTGGGGGGGCAAACCATTGATCTGGATCCTTCCGTCACCCAGCTGGGCCGCGGCGAGCCCCTGGCCGACACGGCCCGGGTGTTGAGCCGCTACCTGGATGCCCTGGCGGTGCGCACCTTCGCCCAGGGGGAACTGGAGGACTACGCCCGTTGGGCCACGATTCCCGTGATCAATGCCCTCACCGATGAGGAACATCCCTGTCAGGCCCTGGCTGATTACCTCACCTTGCGGGACGCCTTCGGTGCCCTGGCCGGCCTCACCTTGGCTTACGTGGGCGACGGCAACAATGTGGCCCATTCCCTGATGCTCTGCGGCGCCCTGTTGGGGGTGAACGTGCGCATCGGTTGCCCGGAGGGCTTCCAGCCTGATCCGGCGATGGTGGACCGGGCCCGGCAACTGGCGGGGGATCGTTGCGCCATCACCCTCCAATCCGATCCCCTGTCAGCGGTGCGGGGGGCCCATGGGGTGTACACGGATGTGTGGGCCTCCATGGGGCAGGAAAGTGAGCAGAGCCGGCGGGAGGAAGCCTTTCGTGGGTGGTGCCTGGATGAGGCCCTCCTCTCGGAGGCGGACAGCCGGGCGATCGTGCTCCATTGCTTGCCTGCCCACCGGGGGGAGGAAATCAGCGCCGGGGTGATTGAGGGAACGGCCAGCCGTGTGTTTGATCAGGCGGAGAATCGCTTGCATGTGCAGCAGGCGTTGCTCGCCACCCTCCTCGGCGGGGTCTAACGCTGGGGAGGTCAAGAGCAGCCTCGAGGTCCATCCATCGGAGCCGGGCCACCCCTGGACAAGACCACCACAAGCCGGTACACATGTACCATGTTTCTTGTTGCGTTTCGCCCGTGCCCGAAGATCTCACGCCCGCCCAGCAGGAGCTCTATGACTGGCTGGCGGATTACATCCATTCCCGCCATCACAGCCCCTCCATCCGGCAGATGATGGAGGCCATGGGGTTGCGGTCGCCAGCGCCGGTCCAGAGCCGCCTGCGCCACCTGCAGCAGAAGGGCTGGATCACCTGGCAGGAGGGCCAGGCCCGCACCTTGCAGCTCCTCGGTGCTGGGGAGCCGGCGGGCATTCCGGTGTTGGGGGCGGTGGCCGCCGGTGGGTTGGTGGAGGCGTTTCAAGACGCGCCGGAACGGCTGGATCTGACCCCCCTGCTGGAGACCCGCGGCCTGTTTGCCCTGACCGTGAATGGCGACTCCATGGTGGAGGCCCACATCGCCGATGGTGATGTGGTGCTGCTGGAACCGGTCACGGATGTCAGCCGTCTGCGGGAGGGCACGATCGTCAGTGCCCTGGTGCCCGGAAGCGGCACCACCCTGAAGCATTTCCATCGCCAGGGGAAGAAGGTGCGCCTGGAGGCGGCCAACCCGGCCTATGCACCGATTCTGGTGCCTGCCGATCAAGTCACCATCCAGGGCCGGCTGGTGGCCGTCTGGCGCCAGGTCTGAGTTGTCGCCGGCGACGGTGTAAACTGATCTTGTGGCGAGCGCGGCTGGTCACATCAAGGGGCCATAGCTCAGCTGGTAGAGCACCTGCATGGCATGCAGGGGGTCAGCGGTTCGAGTCCGCTTGGCTCCATCCCGTCAGACTCCTTGCGCTGCAAGGGGTCTTTTTTTTTGGCTCGCGGGGTCGCGGGCAGGCTCTCCGGGGTCGAAAAGCGCAAAATCATCAGGCCCTGAATGGGTTGCGATCGATGCAGCCACGGTCGCTCAGGCGAGGGACCGCGCGATGGCATTGCACCGCTCCTCCAGCTGGCTGAGCCGCTCCAGCACCTCGGCGAAGCTCGGGATCTCGCCTCGCAGCATCCCCGAGTCGGTCATGGCCTGAAAATCAATCTCCAGGGCCTGACGGGCGGCGTCGATCGGCCTCCGGCCAGAGGCGCTGAATGTTCAGCGTGAGGTCGACGTCCTCCGAAAAGCGATCGATGAACCCATGGGCCTTGGAGATGTCAGGCGACAGTGAAAACTGGTCCGGCGCTTTGCATCATTGGTTTTTAGCGCTTATTGGTGTCGCTTGACAGCGGCCGACTGGCCGGCGGTATGGACCCTGCTGGAGCCGGTGTTCCGCGCTGGTGAAACCTTCCCCCACGACCCAGCCATCACTGAGGCCGAGGCCCAGCTGGCCTGGGTGGAGCAGAGCCAGGCGGTGATGATGGCCGTGAATGCAGCAGGAACTGTGGTGGGCACGTATGACCTGAGGCCCAACTCCCTCGCTCTTGGCGCCCATGTGGCCAATGCGGGTTATGTGGTGGCTGAGCACTGCCGGCGGCAGGGAATCGGCAGCCGTCTCGGCCAGCACTCGTTGCAGGCGGCGCGGCGGCTGGGCTTCCGGGCGATGCAGTTCAACCTGGTGGTGAGCACGAACACCGCCGGCATCCGCTGCTGGCAGCGCAACGGCTTTCAGGTGGTCGGCACCCTGCCGGGGGCATTCGGCCACCGGCAACTGGGCTATGCCGATGCCCTGGCGATGTTCCAGGGCCTGGCGGAGGGGCCCAATCCATGAAGGTGGTGCCGCTGCGGCTGCAGCCAGGCGATGACCTACGCCAAACGCTGGAGGCCTGGATGGGCGAGAAGCAGGAGCAGGCCGGCTGTGTGATCAGCGCTGTTGGGAGCCTGTCGGTGGCCCAGCTGCGCCTGGCCGATGCGACTCAGGCCACGGCGATCAACGGCGAGCTGGAGATCCTCAGCCTCTCCGGCACCCTCTCGCCCGATGGCGCCCACCTGCACATCGCCATCTCAGGCAGCAGCGGGGCTGTGATCGGCGGCCACCTTTGCGCCGGCTCGCTGGTGCGCACCACCGCCGAGCTGGTGATCGGCCTGCTGCCGGAGTGGCGGTTCAGCCGGGAGCTGGATCCAGCCACCGGCTACCCCGAGCTGCGGATCACTCCTCAGTCTCTGGACTGAGGGGCGGCAGCCGCCGTTCCACCTGCAGAAACACCAGCCAGGCCACACCGGCACTGAGGCCTCCGGTCCAGTCGTTGCGCAGCAGCTCCACGATCGACACCGTGCTGGCGCCGATGCGCAGGCCGCGCAGCAGGAAGCGGCCCAGCCTGTCCAGCGGCTCCCGATTCACCGTCATCAACTGGCACCAGCGCAGAGGACTTTCAGGTTGGCGGAGCAGCCGGCGGCAGCAACCGCTCGATCGCTTCCGGGGCCACGCCCACCTGCTGAGCAATCAGCAGCACCAGTTGCTCCAAACGAACAAGGCGCTGCTCCAGGGCCTGGAGCTCAGCGGTGCCGGCCTTGCCGCCCGTAGCTCCCGTGCCCTTCCCACTTGAAGGGGTTTTGGTCTTGGGAGGGGGCAGCAGGGACAGAGGCGGCGGGCCGTTGGGATCCGCCAGCAGCAGCCCCACCATCACGTCCTTCCGGGCGCGCTTGGCCACCTTGATCCCCCTCTGGGCGCAGAGCTCCTGGAGACCAGCGCCTGTCAGGACCATGAGCTGGGCCGATGTGGCGGGCGCGCCGCCCTCGGGCTGGATCAGGGCGCGGGGTTCCTCGACGGCGGTGGCGCCATCGCCCAGCTCTTCCGCCAGGCCGCGATAGAGCCGGGCATCGGCCTGGGCCAGCTCACGCAGGGCGGAGCGCATGGTGTCGGCGATCTCACCCATGGTCATCGGCTCCTTTGGTTTGATCCTGTGGCTGCGGCTGCGGCTGCGGCTGCGGCAGGGGCTGCTGCGGTGGCTGCAGCGGAGGGTCTGTGGGCTCGGCCGGCTGCTGGGGCTGGCTCCCCTTCGTGCTGACGTCAATGGGCCCCGGC
>JBKDSY010000032.1:0-18335 GCA_046340755.1 Cyanobacteriota bacterium | reverse complement strand
TGCACGAGCGGCTCTACCAAACGGCCACGGCCCGCTGGCGGCGGCTGGGTCGGGGTTCGGAGGCCTTCCATGAACTGGACGACACCCTGGGCCTCGAGCAAGGTGCCGGCGGTCAACTCTCCGCCGCCGGCATGTGGGCCTCGGGGCGGAGCGAGTCGGGAGCGGGGGGCGTGGCCTCACGGCAGCGGTCGTTCTGGCTGGTGGCCGATGCCGAGCTGATTGTCTACGGCGCCACCGATCCCTCCGCTCGCCTGATGATCGGCGGCGAAGAAGTGCCCCTCTCGGCCGATGGCACCTTCCGCATCCAGGTGCCCTTCCGCGACGGCCAACAGGTGTACCCCATCGAGGCGGTGGCGGCCGATGGCGAGCAAAAGCGCAGCATCACCCTGGAATTCCACCGCTCCACCCCGGAAGCCAACGTGAACACCCTGGAGGCGGCGGTCAGCGAGTGGTTCTGAGGGGCCAGCGGGCTCCCAGTTGCTCCTCCGCGTCCACCAGCCCCGTCACCGTGAGGTGGTGGGGCTTTTCGTTGACCGTGAACGGCTGCAGGGCCTGCCACTGGGCGAGCA
The DNA here is from genome assembly GCA_046340755.1 of Cyanobacteriota bacterium. GTDB lineage: Bacteria > Cyanobacteriota > Cyanobacteriia > PCC-6307 > Cyanobiaceae > Cyanobium. The sequence goes on along the minus strand of JBKDSY010000032.1, from coordinate 17,766 downwards.
GCACCGCCTCGTCCGCTTGTGAGGGATCCCCTCCCTCCCGCCGCCGCTGGGCCAGCCGTTCCCGCGCCACGGCCAGGGAGACGGGGCACGACAGGATCAGCCACGGGATGCCCAGGCGATCGGCCATGTCCTGAATCGGGCGGCGCTGCTCCCGCGTGAGAAAGGTGGCATCCACCAGGGGAGTGAGGCCAGCCTGGAGCACGGCTTCCGCCGCACGGGGTAGGAGGGTTCCGTAGAGCTCCTCGGTGATGGTGGGGGCATAGGCCTCCCCTTGGCGCACGGGGTCGAAGGGCGAGCCCCAGCTGCCGAACCGGCGGCGCCGCTCCACGTCGGATCGCAGCTGGATCCAGCCGTGGCGCTGGCAGAGGGCCCTGGCGAGGTGGCTTTTGCCGCTGCCGCTCACCCCATGCATCATCAGCAGAAGGCCAGGGCCCGGGGCAGCGCTGGTGCGGCGGGCCAGGTGGAGGTAGCCGTGCAGCTGGTCGGCCAACACCTCCCGCTCCGCGGGCGGGGCGTCGCCCAGCTGGGCCAGGCGCAGGGCCAACACCTTGGCCCGCACCAAGGCCCGATACACCCCATACCAACGCCAGGTGGCCAGGGCTTCGTAGTCGCCGCAGGCGCTCAGCCAGCGGTTGAGCACCCGCGCCGCCAACAGCGGCTCCTGGCGCTGCTGGAGATCCATCGCCAGAAAGGCCACATCGCTGATCACGTCAATCCAGCGCAGCTCCGGATTGAAGTCCAGGCAGTCGAATCCCACCACGGCCCCTTGGTGGAGCACCAGGTTGCCGAGGTGGAGGTCGCCATGGCCCTCCCGCACCCGGCCCCGGGCCAGGCGCTCGCCAAACACCGGCTGGAGGCGCTCGGCTTCGGCCTCGGTCCAGGCGGCCAGGGGGGCCAGGCCCGCCTCCGGGTGCAGCCGCTGCAACACCTCCAGATTGGCCCTGGCGGGGGCCACCACCGCCGCCGCGGTTCCGTAGGCCCCCCCGGGGGAGGCCACGGCGGCGGCGGCATGGAAGGCGGCCAGCCGCTCGGCGAAGGCCTCCAGGTGGTCGCCCGTCACGGCTCCGGCAGCGAGGGCCTGGGGGAGCAGGCCCGATTGGTCGAACTGGCGCATGCGCACCGCCACCTCGATCACCGGGCCGTCGCCGCCCACCCGCGCCTGCTCCGGGGGCCCGTGGATCTCCACCAGGTCGAGGTAGAGGTCCGCCGCCAGCCGCTGGTTGAGGCGCAGCTCCTCCTGGCAGAAGTGCCGTCGGCGCTCCAGGGTGCCGAAATCGACAAACCCCAGGCTCACGGGCTTCTTCACCTTGTAGGCGACCTCGCCGGTGAGCAGAACCCAGGAGATATGCGTTTCCAACAGGCGGATGGCCGCCGTGGGATGGGGGTAGGCCCCGGGCCGCAGCAGGGAAGCGATCATCGGATCCATCCCGCGCCACCCCCGGCGACAGACGTTCCAAACTAGGGCTGTCGCTTGCCGCCAGGTTGTCCATGGGTTCTCCTCCGTCCGCTCCCCGCCGGCCGCCCTGGCTGCAGTGGTTGATCCTGGCGATCTTTCTCTGGTCGTCCTGGCAGCTGGCCGGCGTCTGGTTTGAACGGTTGCACGGCTGAGGGGGACCCCTTCAGGAGCGGAGGGGAACCTTGGCGGACGGCTTGCCCTGGCCATGGGCACGGCCCGCCCCCGCCCAGCCACCCGCCAGCAAGCGCAGGAGGCGGGTGAGGCCCCCCAACTACAGAAGCAGGGCCAACAAGGCCATGGCGGCCACCAGCAACAGGGCGAGCAACTGCAACAAGCCGATGGCCAGCAGGGAGAGGCCCCGAAACAGGTTGGCCACGGCCTGGCTGACGAGAAGCAGGGTGTTGAGCCGTTCCGCCAGACCCATCAGGGCCAGGAGGATCAGGGCCGAGCCAACCACGCACACCACGCCGATGGCCAGCTGCTTGAGACGGGATGGGGGCCGGCGCCGCTTCGGACGGCCGCCGGGCCGGGGGGCCTGCCGCTGGAAGGAACCAGGCGTGGGCAGGTGCAGCGGACGGACCTGGGATGGGGGCGTGGGTCGCATGGTTCCGCGGCGCATGACCTGGCAGGTGAACTGGTGGGGAAGGGGGTGTGAGAGGGGATCCCTATCCCTAACCCTCCAGATCGGGCGAACTGGCGTTCGCGATCAACGTGAGGAAGAACAGGAATCGGGCTCGGTTGGTGGGAGTGGGGTTGAGTTGGAATCGTCCGGAAAGCAGTGCTGCCTGATCAAGACGCTTAAAGCTCTCTGTCTGGCGTTCTCTCGCCGCAGCTGCTCGGTTTCTTTCTCGATGTGCTCGCTGTCGCTCCTCACTCGCAAGATTTCGCGCTCGAGCTGTTTCATCCGCCTTTCGTGCTGCATCTTGCGCTGCTCGTAACCGGGATCCCGTCGCCAGTTGAGCGTCGATAAAAACTGTCGCCAGCGAGGCAATGATGAAAGTGATTCCCCATTGCTGCTGGAGCTGGAGCGTGTGGCCGGCGAGGGTGATGTGGTCATAGGAGGAAAACAGGGCAATCAGGCCGAGCACGAGGCCGCCGAGCACCTGGAGCACACCCAGGCGATCCATACCCAGCCAGCGGCGGGAGGGTGGCGTTGATTCTGGCGGATCTGGCGGCCCCGGAGTGCTGTTGGGCGGCTGCTGGGCTGCGGGTGGGGATTGGGATGGCAACACAGCACCCGGGGGTGTGGCGGTGGCGGGTGGGGCCCTGCGACAGAGCACAGGAGATCAATGCCACCACCTGTCCCATCGGCCGCCGCCAGAGCAGTGTCGATGGCCTTTCGCTACCCCTCCACCAGCGCTCTGTCAGCTTCCTCAGCGCTGGCGATGGCCGCGTGCGCCTGATCGCGCAAGGTGGCGTAGAGCCGCCTGGCGGGATGGCCGGGAGGGAGGCGATCGTGCAACTGCTGGGCCTCCGCCGCCAGAGCCCCATCTTCTGGGCAAGGCTCACCGAAGGCACGAGGGCGAAGGGGCCGGCGCACCGCCGCCGCCAGGCCTACTACGAGCCAGTCACTGCTAATGCGGTCCACGGCGGCGGCAGCGAGCAGCAGCTCGCTCACGAAGGCGTGCTGCTCCAGGGGAAAGCGCTCCGGTGCCTCGGCCAACAGGGCGGCCAAGAGTTGCAGGTTGGCCAAGCGGGGCTGAGGGGCGTCTTGCCACCAGCTCCAAAGGCTGGTCGTCAGCTGCGGTTCGCGCCAGCCGAACAGGCAGGCGACGAGGTTCGCCCAGGCGGCGCAGAAGGCGGCCTGACCCGCGCGGGGCAAGCCCCAATCCAGGCAGGCGCTGAGCAGTGCCGGACCTTGCGGCAGCGCCAGAAGATCCAGGGAGTCGCTGGGGTGGTGCTGATGCCAAAGCGGAAGGGAGAAGTGTGCCGGCTCTTCCAGACACCTCTCCAGCCGTGTCTTGGCAAGGTTCACCACCAGCTCGGGCCAGCGCGGGGCGACCCGCTTGAGGAAGTCACTGAAGTGGTGATCATCCAGGTTGGCTGGTGCCTGCAACAGCCGCAGGAGCCGTTCGGCGTCGGCCGGGCTGATCTGCTCCAGCGGGATGCCGTGCTCCTCATCCCCCAGCCAAATCAGGATCGTGGCGGTTGCGTGGGACCGTTGGTTGTTGGACGACAGCAGATCGGGGTGCGCGGAGGTGATCAAATCGATCGCCAGCTGGGGCTCTGGCCGAACCAGCCACATCACGATGCATGGCAGATGGCTCAGGGTTTCGGGATCATCGCTGCAAAAGATGGGCTCCAGCCGTGCCCGGTCCTGGGGCAGGAGTGCACGCCCCTCGAAGCCACCCTGGGCATAGGCGGCGGCGATCAACCGTTTGAGTTTGTCATCTTGGGTCTGGGAGTCCTCGATCCAGGCATGGGCCTGCAAGGGAGCCCTGCTGAGCACGATCGCCAAGGCCCGCGGGGCAAAGGCAGTCAGGGGGGCGGAGGTATCAGAGCGTTGCAGAGCGAGGAGGGCCCAGGCATGCCCCTGCTGGCGAGAGAGCAAAATGTCGATGAAAGGTTTGGCCCTTTGCTGCCAGCCATGAGGGGTGTAGGCAGCGATCTCTGCCATGGCGGCGTTGATCTCCTGCATCAGCGCGTTGGAATCCGGCTGCTCCCGTTCGAGAACGGTCGCCAAGCTTTTGTGCAGGCGGGGGTGATCCAGTTCTTTGCGATTCCAGGTGAAAGTGCACCAGCCATCCATCAAATGGCGGCAGAGCCGGGTGGGCAGATCCCGATCCAATCGGGCCAGCACGGCAGCGGCCGCTGAGGCCAAAACATTATTTGGCAGATGCCCGTTGGTGTGGAAGGAATAACGAGCCACGGACTGGGCGACGCGAACCAGAACCGGTGCCGACAGATTATGCAGATCAAGCATCGCGTTTAGGCGCTGCAGGGTGTCCTGAAATTCCTCCGTCCAGGATGCCTTTTCGTGATCAGAAAGTGGTAGCTCTGGCCATCCATCTGGATAGCGCACGGCGTGTTCGAGCATTTCTGCAGCGGCGAAGGCCTGGCGCCGGTTGGCGCTGCTGAGGCTATTCAGAATTGCGTCGATCACCTGACCCCTCAAGGGGCGGACCGCCGAAGGGTTGACGCGATAAACCTGCGTTACGAACTCCATGGGCCGCCCAGGTTTGCTTTGGAGGTGGTCCGTTGTGGTGATCAACGCCCCTTCGAGGATGGCGAAGGGCGTGGAGACGCCGGTCCAGCTTTCCGCCGCGGGGAGCAGCCGAAGCGCGAAGGCCACCACCGCCTTCACGTCATGCTGGGAGTGGAGAACCACGGGCCGGGCCAACTCCTTCAGCACTCGCAGTGGGTGGTTGGGGTGATGCTGGGTGTCGCGGCTATCCGATCGGGCCAGCTCCCAGAGCAGCTCATAAGCGCTCTCCAGCTGTTCTCCTGAGGAGACAGCCACCTGGATCAAGCGGCAGACTTCGAAATGGGAACCTTGGCCGGCCGCGATCCATCGCCGGGCGAGGGATATGGCGCATTGGGGCTGATAGAACGCCGCTGCAATGGCGGCCTTCAGCAGGATTGGCGGAGGCCAGATTTGCGTTCCGATCAGGCTCCAAAGATTTTGCAGCCGCAGCTGGCGAATTACCGTTTGCGCCCGCAGCCGCCAATCCAGCCGGGAAAGGTTAAACAGCAGCTGGCCTTTGTAGAGGTGATCGGCGCGATGAAAGACCTGCTCGGGATAGGCGTTGAAGACACCCTGGACTGAGATGCAAGACTCAACAATTAGAGCATCAGCCAACAGCTCGGGTGAAAGGTGGCAACGGGAACCCCGTTGCAAGAGCACACCCGATAGCAACAGGGATTTGGTCAACCGAGTGGCCTCAGGCGCCTGAATCTGATGCAGGCTCTCCAGGAGATCCAACACGCCAGCGGAATCGGGATCGAGGGGTTGGAGCAAGGCAAACAGCAACAGCATCCGCCGCACCCGATCCGCATCGGGCCCGCCACTAACGCCATCACCCACGCTGGTGCTGATCATTCGGATATAGCGAGACCAGACGGTGGCTTGAAACGCCTGGGAGGAGGCGAACTTGCGGGGATCCAGCCCCTCTCGGGCCACCAGCTGGGCCCCGATCACCAAGGCCAGAGGGCTGTCTTGGCAGCGGGCGGCAATGAGTGGCGCCAGGCGCTCATCACCACCATGCCGGGCCAGCACCTGGCGGGCCAACGCTTCTGCATCATCCTGGCTAGGTCGCTCCAGGGTGATCGCTTGGTAGGCGACCCCATTTAGACCGAACTGGGCCAGGCTGGTTTCAATAGCGACTGCTTTGGCAGGGTGGCAAGCCAACAACAGCCGCGCATTTGGTTTCTGAAGAAGGTGGCGGCAGAGGGACTCGAGGCTTTCAAGGTCCTGGGCGTCATCCACAACCATCAGAGTGTCTCTTTGTCCCAGTTGTGCCAGGTCTGCGGTATCCAGGCTCTGGCCACAAGCGATCACAATCCGGGTCTGGGGCTGGCTGCATTGGATCTGATCAAGGCCCTCGAGCAACAAGCGGGTTTTGCCTTCACCAGGCCCGCCAATCAGGGCAATGATCCTTACGCTTACCTCTGACAAGGCCTCGTGAAGTCTTAGACGCTCGGCACTGCGGCCAATAACCTGCCAGCAATGGTGGAAGAGCGCTTGATCTGACAGAAAATGGGAGCAGAAGTCATCTTTACTCAGCCAGGTCTGCGATCGCAGCTTTCCTGTCAGCTTATAATGTTGCCCTTGGAAATAAATGTCAATCAGGCGATGTTGATCCCATGGATCTAGGCTTCGAAATTTCAGGGACAGATCCTGCTGATCCCAGAGCTCCCAGTCCGGATGATTGTTGACTTCGTCCCTCGCCTTCGCATTAGCCTTCCTGGAGAGAAGAAGAATCTTCTTCTCTGAAGCTATCTCATGTTCTTCAATGGCTTTTCTAATCTTAGCTGGCCCGAACTCTTTATTTTTCTTGGCTTGAAACGTCCATTTGCTGCCATCTGCCCATCGCAATGCAAGGTCGATGCCTTTTTGATCGTCCCCTTCGCTGCCGTACTGGTGGATATCTGCATCTGGAAACAGGGAAGACAGTAAGTCGTGGCAGAAGTTCTCAAAGCTCTTCCACGACGAAAGTTCGTTAAATGGGAGTAGATCGTCAAAAGTGGCGGCCACGGTCCTTGTTACGGGCTGAGAGCAGAGTCATGTCTGCAAACAATCTTCGCATGGCTAAGGGTCGTGCAGGGCGTCATTGCTCAATCAGTCCGGGTGATCATCCGCGAGGCAGGTCACGGGGAGATGTTGACGCGCGAAATCAATCAGCAGTAGCTGAACATGGAAGTGTTAAGCCTAAGCCTTCCACGGATTGATCAGCTTGATCTTGATTCTATCGAAGTCCGCCACGTTGCGCCACGAGGGCCCCCCTGTGTCAGGAAAGTTGCCCACTCGGCTTGACAGCCCACGAGGGAGCCCAACCGAACCACCATGAAATCTACTTAGGGCTTGCTGAGAAACCCAAATCCACTGCGGTGCAGTCGGTTCTAGCTGCAGTCTTGAGTTAGGATGGGACCTAATCAGCCTTTTCTGTCTTAGAAGAATCGCCTGGATCACCAATGTACGTTTTTCAGTACTCAGGTGAGTTATCGATCGAGGAATTTCATATGCCCTTTGGTAGAAAGCTCAATCCCAACAATCGCTGTGTGCTGCTTCACAAGGTGATTCCATGGATGTCACTGGAGAGTCACTATGCACCGCAGTTCAATGCCAAGACCGGGGCACCTGCGAAACCCTTCCAGATAGCCTTTGGGGCCGTCTACATCCAAAGACGCCTGGGCGTGAGCGATCGTGAAACGGTGGAGCTGATCACGGAGTCGCCATACCTTCAATTCTTTCTCGGGTTGAGCGGTTGCCAGGCTCTGCCGCCATTTGATCCATCGATGATGGTGCATTTCCGACAGCGCATTGGCCCGGAACTGATCCAGGTCTGCAATGATATGACCAAGGCTAATGGAATCGCGATGATTCAAGAGCTATTAGCCACATCCCAACAAGAGGGACGTAACGGATCCAGAAGAAGGGAAGCAACTTGCAGCCATCGAGGAAGCACTTGGAGTGAATCCAGCATCACTTGATCCTGGCTGTAACTGGGGAACCCTGATCCTTGATGCGACATGTGTTCCTGAAGACATCCCCTATCCAGTCGATTTGAGGCTTCTGAAATCCAGACTGAAGAGCAGCAAGAGCTTTTCAAATCAGACATTAAAAAACGATCTGTCATCGAAGGGCGAATCGGAACGAGTAAACGAAAGTACGGATTGGATTGGATCACGACCAAGCTGGTAGAAAGGTCAAGAACAGTGATCACAATGGCCTTCTTTGTAATGAATACCGAGAAAATCCTGAGGCCACTGCGCCTTTTATTTATCTTTTGGTCCTCTGTGTGCTTTGCGATCATTCACCTATGCGCCATATGGCGCTATCCAGCTATTCTGTGGCCTTTGTAACCAGCTTCTTTAGTCTAGTTCATTATCTTATTTCTCTCGCCCGGCGAGCATCAAGGCAGGCACTTGGCCGCATCGAAAGCCCTTGAATGAAATTCAGCAAGTCCTAATTGGGTCGGCGTGAGACCTGTCCATAGAATTGTGACAACCCCCGCTTGCCGCCAGGTTGTCCATGGGTCCTCCACCGTCCGCTCCCCGCCGGCCGCCCTGGCTGCAGTGGTTGATCCTGGCGATTTTTCTCTGGTCGTCGTGGCAGCTGGCCGGCTTCTGGTTTGACCGGTTGCACGGCTGAGGGAGACCGCCTCAGGATCTGGAAAGTGCCTTGGCGGTGGGCTTGCCCTGGCCTTGGGGGTGGCTGCCGGTCACCAGGCGCAAGAGGCGCGTGAGCCCGCCCAACAACAGCAGCAGGGCCAACAAGGCCATGGCGGCCACCAGCAGCAGGGCGAGCAACTGCAACAGGCCCGTGGCGAGCAGGGAGAGGCCCCGAATCAGATTGGCCACGGCCTGGCTGACGAGAAGCACGGTGTTGAGCCGCTCGGCCAGGGCCATCAAGGCCATCAGGAGCAGGGCCGAGCCGGCGACGCATCCCAGGCCGATCGCCAGCTGCTTGAGGCGGGATGGGGGCCGGCGTCGCTTCGACCGGGCGCGGGGCCGGGGCGATTCCCGCTGAAAGGATCCGGGGGTGGGCAGGTACAGCGGGCGGACCCGGGATGGGGGCGTTGGTCGCATGGTTCCGCGGCGCATGACCTGGCAGGACAACAGGAGGGGATAGGCCTGGAAGGTGGCCGCACTCAGAGATCGAGCGGGTAACCGGCCCCCCGCATCCAGCGTTCGAATTCCAACAGCACCAGCTCGTTGGGGCACTCGATCAGGGACAGGTCATTGACCGTGCAGTCGCCGTGGCCGCCGTGATGGAGGGTGAGGTGAAAGTTGTCGCCACTGAGGCCACACACCTCCGGATCGCTGCGCACCACCACATCCAGGGCGGAACCAAGACGGGCCACCCGTCGCCTGAGTTCAGGCCAAGTCATCGTCATGGCCAGCCAAGGGAGGGGAGAACGGGAATCACCAACCGTGCCATGGGGCCAATTCCCAAAAACCAGAGGGCTGCACATCCCCTCGCACCAGCAATGTATCCCCCGCCGGGGCCTGGGGCACCGCCGCAGCGGGCAGGCCGAGCCTGGCCCGGTCGCCTCCGTCGTTGCCGTCCACGGGGGTGGCCGCCACCACCTCGCCTCGGCCATTCACGGCCAGCTGCCAGGCCTGGGGCGACGTGCCGCCGGCGCCGTTGGCGGGTTGGCGGGCCACCAGCCAGCGTCGCAACTGCGACAGGCGGGCTTCCTTGGAGGCGGCCGTAGCGGGGGGCGGGACGCTGGCGGTGGCGGTGGCGGTGGCGGTGGGGTTGGAGTTGGCGGTTGAAGGGGTCGGAGACGGCGTGGTGGCGGCCTTCGGGAGTGCGGCGGGGGCCGCGGGTGCCGCTGGCGAAGCGCTGGGACGGGGCGGGGTGGCCACAGGCTGGGTGGCGTTGGCCTGGGAGCCGCCAGCCTTCGGCCGGGGCGTGGGCACCAGGCTGGTGAGGCCCGCGGCCAGGGCCAGGGCCGCCAGACCCCCCACGGGGGCAGCAATCCGGCGGCGCAGGGGCAGGCGATGGCGCAGCTCCCGGGCGGGCAGGGGCAGGGGCTGGGGCACGGGCAGGGGCAGCTGCAGGCGCGGATCCAGCCGGCACTGGTCGAGCACCCGCACCAGGTCGGCCAGCTCGGCGTCGTCGAGATGGAGGTCGAGGGGTGGGGTGTCGGGCTCGCCGCTGCGCAGCCGCATGTGGTGCCCTCCCCGGGGATCGGGACCGATCACCACGGGATCCTCCTCCCCGCCCACGGAGCGGGAGAGGCCGCTGAGCAGGTCGCGGGCGTAGGGGAGCACGGTGGCCATCAGGGCCTGGAGATGGTCGCGGCGCCCCTCCAGCTGGGGGTGGCCCACCCAGTCCAGGGTCCAGCCCGTGATGATGCCCACGGCGGTGCCCCCCTGGCCGCTGGAGACATCGGGGAAGCCCTCCACCCGCAGCCGGCAGGCATGGGTGCCAAAGCTGTGGGGCTGGTAGGTCAACGTCTGTTTCATGGCCGCGTCGACGGTCTGTGCACTTTGCCGGACGACCTCAGGGTTCGGGGTCCATGAGGCTCGCCCGCAGGCGATCGAAGCCGCCGGTGCCCGCCGCCAGGGCCAGGGTTTGGATCAGGGCCCGGCGTGGCTCGGCCCCGCCCTCTGGATCGATCAGGGTTCGCACGCTGCTGCGACGCACGTTCATGCGTTCCCGCAGCAGCTCCGCCAGCCGCTCCTGGAACAGGCGCCAGTGTTCCCGGTTCAGCTCGGCGGGCTCCCGGCTGGAGAGCAAGCCGCGCACCATCGGATAAACCCGATCGGCCATGGCGCAGAGCAGGCGGATCAGGCCGTCGGTTTCCATTCCGTTGGGCGCCCCCCGCCGGCAGGCCCGCCGGAGGGGGTTGGTGGAGCGCAGTTTCCAGAGGGTGACCCGGTCGGGGAAGAGGGGGGAGAGCCCCAGCTGTTGGCCCATCCACAGGAGGGTTTCGCCGCCGTTGAGGTCGAGGGCCTCCACGCAGAGCAGCAACAGATCCAGGCGCTCCAGGCCTTGCCGGGGCAGGGGAGGGGCCTCGAGGGCGGATCCCGACCCGTTGCCGGCGATGGCCGTGGTGGCGAGGGAGGCGGCGGCCATGGAGGGGGTCAGGGTTGCAGTCTGGAATGAATTGTTGACCATGGCTGCGATGATGCCAGCGATTCAGCCCTTCCGTCATCTCCTTCCGCTGGCATGAGTGTCTCTGATCCCTCCCTTGATCTGCGTCAGTGGGTTCGGGAGATTCCGGATTTCCCCAAGCCGGGCATCCTGTTTCGGGATCTCACCCCCCTGATGCGCGATCCCCAGGGCTGGCAGGAAACGGTGCGGCGCCTGGGCCTGCAGTGTGATCGGCTCCAGCCGGATCTGATCGTGGGCATCGAATCCAGAGGGTTCATCGTGGGCATGGCCCTGGCGACGGCCCTGCGGCTGCCCTTCTCTCCCGTGCGCAAGCCGGGCAAGTTGCCCGGGGAGGTGCATGGCATCGACTACACCCTGGAATACGGCCAAGATCGGCTGGAGATCCACGCCGATGGCTTCGAGGGCCAGCCCCGGGTGTTGGTGGTGGACGACCTGCTGGCCACAGGCGGCACGGCGGCGGCCTGCGGGCAGCTGGTGGAGCTGGCAGGCGGCCGCCTGGCGGGGTTCAGCTTCGTGGTGGAACTGAGCGCCCTCAACGGTCGGGGCAAGCTGCCGGAGGCCGTGCCCGCCGAATCCTTGATCGTGTATTGACCGGATCAGTCGTGGCTGTCTTGCCAGGTGAGCACCCGGTCGAGCTGCTCCAGGTTGATCAGCCCATAGCGCCAGAGCACGGCGGGGAAGGGGGCCTGCTCCAGGCGGGCCTGGCGCAGGCCCAGATCCAGCGCGCCTTCGCTGAGGCCGAGTTGGTGGCGCAGAAACGTGAGCAGCTCCGCGGAGGGGGGAGGTTGGCGGCTGTTGCTGATCACCATGGGGTCAGGTTGGCGCCGTTTGGAACGGCTGGCAAGGGCCGTTGGTCATCACCCCCAACAGGCAACGGCGCAGCCAGGGCACCCGGCCCAACACCAGGAAGGCGGGTTGGCGCAGGGCCACCACCAGGGGGTGGCGGTTGGAGAAGGTGCGCACCAGCCCATCGGTGATCAACAGGGTGAGGCACAGATCGGGCCAGCGCCGGCGGGCGTAGCTGGCGGGCAGGCGATGGAGGGGCAAGCGTCCGGCCCGCGCCCGCTGGGCCAGGCGATGGAGGGTGGCCACATCGCGCCAGCTGAGGTTGAGGCCCTGGCCGCCAACGGGATGGCAGCGGTGGGCGGTTTCCCCCAACAGGATCGTGCGCCCCCGGTGGAGCCGCCGGGCCAATTGGAGCTGCACCGGGAACACCCGGGGGGGCTCCTCCAGGGAGGTGACATCCAGACCCGCCGGCAGCACGGGGGCCAGGGCGTCGAGGAAGGCAGCGGGGGAGAGGCTTTCCAATTGGCGGCAGCGCCAGGCCGGGGCGCTCCACACCACCTGAAATCGGTCCCTGGCCATGGGCAGGAGAGCGAAGGGCCCCTCCGGCCGCAGCCGTTCCCAGGCGCTGCCTTCCCCAGCCCCCCGCAGGGACACCTGGGCGGCCAGGCAGTGCTGCCCGTAGGCATGGCGCCAGAGGCCGATCCCCAGGGCCTCCCGGGTGGGGGAGAGGGAGCCGTCGGCGGCAACGATCAGGTCGGCGCTGGCGGCGGCGCCGGGGTTGGCGGCTCCCTGGGGAGCGGGGCCGAGCTGGAGGTGGATGGCGCCGTGGGGCTCCAGCCGCTCCAGCAACGCCTGCATCAGGGGGCGGTGGGCGCCGATCCAGCCCACGGGTTGGCCGTGAGGGGCCGCGCCCCAGTGGTCGGAGGGGCCGAAGGAAAAGCGGCGGCGGCCGCCCAGATCCGCCAGATCCAGGTGGTGAAACGGATGCAGAACGGGGCCCACCCGCCCCCAGAGGCCCAGCCGCTCCAACAGGCCGCGGGAGGAGTGGGTGAAGGCGTAGGCGCGGGAGCTGGCGAGGAGGCGGTCCGGGGGGGCGGGATCCACCAGGGTGACGGTCCAGCCGGCGTCGGCCAGGGCCAGGGCGGCCAGGGCACCGGCGGGGCCGGCACCGCGCACAAGGGCCTGGGGTGAGCCGGAGGCCCGGGGGGGGCAAGGGGCGTACGTCACCGAAGAGCAAGCAGACGGGGACAAAAAAGCCGCGACACCTGGTGCCGCGGCGAAGGAGACCCCCGGTGGGGCCTGGAGGTCAGCCGATGCCGAGGAGGCCGCGGGTGAAGGCTTCGCCACCCAGGGCGAATTCGGTGGCGAGAAGGGCGATGAAGCCGAGCATGGCCATGCGGCCGTTGAGCTTTTCAGCCCGCTCGTGGAAGCCCCAGCCGTTCTCGGAGCTCACGACTTCCATGCGGGGCTCGGCGGCAAAGGCGTTGAGGCGTCCACCATCTTCCGTGGTGACCTGGGCTCCGCGGATGGCGGGGGAAGGGGAGATGCTCGATTGGGCCATGGGGGGTGCTCTGAAGGAAGTGAGTGAATTGTAACGCATTGTTGCGAAGCCAGGGGCGGGGGAGGGCCGGTTCACCGCCCCCGCAGGCGCCGCAGGCACAACTCCTCGAAGGCGGGCCGCAACAAATAGGGGTACTCACCCACCCAAAGCTTCGGCTGGGGCAACCAGCCATCGCTGATGGCGCCGATCCGGCTGAAATCCGCGCGCTCACTCAGCACCAGGCAGCGCACCACCATCCCCCGCTGGATCGCCTGGTGCTTTTTCTCCAGGGGAAAACGCAGCCGGCCCAGGTAGCCATCCTCGTCCGCCAGCTCCAGGCACATCCAGGTGCGCCGATTTTCCACGAGCTGCAGGCGACCGCTGGTGTCGGCCTGCTCCCGTTGATCCTCCACCACCTCGCGGTTGTAGAGGTCGGCCACCTCCCCCTCAAAAATGGCGGCCGCCGGATAACGCCGCAGCACAGCGTTCCGGCGACCAGCCTCCACGATCGGCCCCCAGAGCAGGTAGAGGAGGAGGATCACCCCCGCCACCAGCCAGAGGGAGGAGAAGCGGCTGTTGAAGGCCAGGGTCTGGCTGATCAGCAGGGTGATCACCCCACCGATCACGGAGATGAGCACCCGTTGCAGGAGCTTGCGCGGGTCGCCGCTGCAGGCCAGAAACTGGGGCCCCGTGGCGACGGCGGGGATCAGCCGTTGGAGCTCGCCGGGCTTCAGCGGGATCAGCATGGCGGGATCACAGCAGGCGCTCCAGGCCATACACCAGCCCCGGCAGCTGGCGCACCCGGCGCACGGTCAGGAGCACGCCCGCCATGTAGGCCACCCGGTCGATGGTGTCGTGGCGCAGGGTGTAGGTCTCCCCCAGGCCGCCGAAGAGCACCTCCTGGTGGGCCACCAACCCGGGCAGACGCACGGAGTGGAGCCGCAGCCCGCTCTCGCGCAGGCCGCCCCGGCACCCCGGCAGAGACGCGTGCTCCTCCACCTGGGGGGGATTGAAGTGCTTGCCGAGCTCCTCCATCAGCTCGGCGGTTTTCAGGCAGGTGCCACTCGGGGCATCGGCCTTGCGGTTGTGGTGGAGCTCGGTGAGCTCCGCGAAGTCGTAGTAGCGGGCGGCGGCCGCGGCGGCCTGCTGCAGGAGCACCATGCCCACCGAGAAGTTGGGAATCACCGCCCCCCCCACCGAGGCTTTCTCGGCGAAAACAGCCAGGTCGGCCAGCTGCTCGGGCGTCAGGCCCGTGGTGCCGATCACGGGGTGCACGCCATAGGCGATCGCGCCGCGGGTGTGCTCGTAGACCACGGAAGGGTGGGTGAAGTCCACCAACACCGCCCCACCGCCCGGACCGCTCTGGCGCACGGCCTGGCTGGCCTGGCAGAGGGTGCCCTCGAAATCCGCGGTGATAGCCACCTCCAGCTCGCCGAGGCCGAGGGCCTCGCCCACGTCCTGGCCCTCGCTGCCGGGGGTGGTGTCGATGGCCCCCACCAGGGAGCAGTCGGGGGCGTCGCGCACGGCCTTCACCACCTCGGCGCCCATGCGGCCCAGCACACCCGCCACCACCACCGGGATCGGAGCGGGAGGCGCGGCGAGCGCGGCAGGGGAAGTGGCGGGGGTGGAAGCCATGCGGTGAAGGGGCCTGACGGGCCTCAGGCCGGGGGGATCGGTGCCACCGAGCCTATGGGGGCGGGGCGGACCAAGGGGGCTGGGGACTCAAGCAGCCGTGGGCTCCAGCACCAGCCAACGCATGGGCAGCCGGCGCTCATGGGAGAAGGAGAGCAGGCTGGGCGCCAGGCACAACCGCGTCAGGGGTCCATGGGGGATGGAGAGGTCGGCGAAGGTGCGGCGGCGGGCCTGGAGGAGGGTGGCGGAGTGGGTGGGGGCGAACTTGTCACACAGGCGCTCCCCCATGGCGGGATCGACCCAGTCGTGCAGTTCCATCACGATGTGGAAATTGCGCAGGTCGTGGGGGGCGTGCAGGCGCAGGAGTTCTTCCTCCACCCCCTCCACATCCATCACCAGGAGGTGGGTCACGTTCGGGTCGCAGGCATCGGTTTCCGCCTTGAGCAGGGGGGCGTCGCAAACCCCCCGGATGTGCACCTGCCGCTCCACGCCATTGCGGGCAACCACCTGCCGCAGCAGCTGGCGGCCTTCCTCCGTGGCCTCAAAGGCGATCACGGGGGAGCCGGGGAACCGCAGGGCGAGGCCAACGGCGTAGTAGCCCTCCGCGGCGCCCACATCAATGATTTTGCCGATGTTCAGCTGAAAGAGCCGTTCAAAGACCGGCACCAATTCCAGTTCATAGAGGCCCAGGTATTTGGGAAGCAGGCTGCCGCAGATGCTTTCATTCACATAGTGCATCCCCTTGAAGATGCCACTCTTGAACTGGCCGTTGTTGCGCAAGCCATCGAGGTAGCTCGTGCCCCAGAAGCCAGGTTTGAGAACGGGGGGAAGGAACGATTTGAGCAGGCTAGACATCAGCAGCGAAGAGGGCGAGAACGAACTAGAGGATGGACAGTTGGGGAAATTGTCGATGAAGAATCGAGCGTCTCAAACCCTGGCTGATGTCATTGCGTTCGTTAATTGTGCCGTGAAGATACAGGGTCGGTTCGGCCTGTCAACAGCCCTGCCCCCTAGGCCTGGCGGCAACGCCCCCCCTGGGGCGGGGGGGGATCCAAGCCCGAGGGTCATCAGGGCAGCAGGTCAGCCCCCCGGAGAGGCGAGGAACCGGGCGGCTGGGGCGCCCAAGACCAGAACCTGAACGCTTCCTGTAACGCCTCCTGTCTGGAAGGCCCCGGAGCGGGCTCCCCTGCGTAGGCTTCTTCACATTGCTCAATCTCCCAGCACGCATGTTCACGCAGGTCCGCTCCGCCAGCCGACGGGTCACCCCGGAGACCGTGGGTCAGCGCGCCCTGATGCGGGCCGTGTATGTGGTATTGGAGCCCCAGTATCAAAACGCCCTCACCACCGCCGCCCAGAGCATCAACGAAGGCAACCCGGCCCTGGCGATCGAGCTCTCCGGCTACTTGATCGAGGAGCTGCGAGACCCGCAAAACTACGCCGACTTCTGCGCCGACGTGGCCTCTGCGGATGTGTTCATCGCCTCGTTGATCTTCATTGAAGACCTGGCCCAGAAGGTGGTGGAGGCGGTGGCCCCCCATCGGGATCGGCTGAAGGCGGCGGTGGTGTTCCCCTCCATGCCGGAGGTGATGCGCCTTAACAAATTGGGCACCTTCTCCATGGCCCAGCTGGGCCAGAGCAAGAGCGCCATTGCGCAATTCATGAAGAAGCGCAAGGAAAAGGGCGGCTCGGCCGGCTTCCAAGACGCCATGCTCAAGCTGCTCAACACCCTGCCCACGGTGTTGAAGTATCTGCCGGTGGAGAAGGCGCAGGATGCCCGCTCCTTCATGCTCAGTTTTCAATACTGGCTCGGCGGCACCCCCGACAATCTGCGCAATTTCCTGTTGATGTTGGCGGATAAATACGTGTTCAGCGGCGATGCGGCGGCGTCGCGGCCCGCCCTGCAGGTGGCCGAACCCGTGGTCTTCCCCGACCTGGGCATCTGGCATCCGCTGGCGCCAGGGATGTTTGAAGACCTGAAGGAATACCTCAACTGGAGCGCCAGCCGCCCCGACCTGAGCGAGCGGGCCCGCAAGGGGCCGGTGATCGGCCTGGTGTTGCAGCGCAGCCACATCGTCACCGGTGACGAGGCCCACTACGTGGCCGTGATTCAGGAAATGGAATACCGGGGCGCGACGGTGATTCCCGTGTTTTGCGGTGGGCTGGATTTCAGCAAGCCGGTGAACCAGTTTTTCTACGACCCCCTCAACCCCGACCAGCCCCTGGTGGATGGGGTGGTGAGCCTCACGGGCTTTGCCCTGGTTGGGGGCCCCGCCCGTCAGGATCACCCCAAGGCGATCGAGTCACTGTCACGGCTCAACCGCCCTTACATGGTGGCCCTACCCCTGGTGTTTCAAACCACCCAGGAATGGGAGGAGAGCGACCTGGGGCTGCACCCGGTGCAGGTGGCGCTGCAGATTGCCATTCCTGAGCTGGATGGGGCGATCGAGCCGATCGTGCTCAGCGGCCGGGATGACGCCACCGGCAAGGCCCACACCCTGCAGGACCGGGTGGAGGCCATCGCCGAGCGCTCCATCCGCTGGGCGTCGCTGCGGATCAAGCCGAGGGCGGAGAAGAAGCTGGCGATCACGGTGTTCAGCTTCCCCCCCGACAAGGGAAATGTGGGCACGGCGGCCTACCTGGATGTCTTCGGGTCCATCCACCGGGTGATGCAGGAGATGAAGGCGAAGGGCTATCAAGTCGACGACCTGCCCCGCACGCCGAAGGCGCTGATGGAAGCGGTGCTCAAGGATCCCGAGGCGCTGGAGGGCTCCCCGGAGCTGGCCATCGCCCACCGGATGAGCGTGGCGGAGTATGAGCGGCTGACGCCCTACTCCCAGCGGCTGGAGGAGAACTGGGGCAAACCACCGGGCAATTTGAACAGCGATGGCACCAACCTGCTGATCTACGGCCGCCACTTCGGCCATGTGTTTGTGGGGGTGCAGCCCACCTTTGGTTATGAGGGCGACCCGATGCGCCTGCTCTATTCCCGCAGCGCCAGCCCCCACCATGGCTTCGCCGCCTATTACACCTATCTGGAGAAGGTGTGGGGCGCCGACGCGGTGTTGC
>JBKDSY010000031.1:0-3145 GCA_046340755.1 Cyanobacteriota bacterium | reverse complement strand
ACGCGGGTGTGCTGGCCGTGCGCCTGTGCTTCAGCCTCTACAAGGCTTGATCCGCCCCCTTGGCAAGGGGTCGGATCAGCGCTAGAAGCGGGGCCTGCTTTTTCAGGGTCCGGTGCGCTCCTCCTCCCCTCGCAATCCCTCGGTCCAAGCCTCCCGTCCCCGGGTTGCCTCCCCTGGTGGGACGACCGGGGAACGGCAGGGAAACAGCCCTGGCCGGGCCCGTGGCCGCGGATCGCGGCACCCCCAGGCCAGCCCCAGCCCCGTGGCCCTGGCCAGTGGGGCCGAGGCCCTGTCTCTGAGGGAGGAGCGTCGGGAGATGGTGTGCAGCATGATTGGCCTGGCGGTGAAGCTGGGGGTGGCCGTGATGGCGGGCGTGAGTCTCTGCCGGCTGGCCGGGGCCTACCAGGAGCGCATGGAGCGCCAGGGGGAGCTGGCGGCCGTGTTGGAGATCGAACAGGCCCAGGTGGCCAAGGCCCGCAACCGCTTCGACCAACTCTTCATGGTGGCGGGCGAACAGAAGCTGATCCGGGAACAAAGCCAGTGGATCGCGCCCAACCGCCTGCGAGTGGTGTGGCAAACCACCGATCCCCTGCAAGACAAGCCGGTGGTGGCCATGCAACCGGCCTCCCCCAAGTCCCCTACCCCCTAGGGGCAGTCAAGCGCCTGGTCTGGCCCGTAAGTTGGGGCATCGACGGTCGACTTGATGTCCATGAGCAGCCCCCAAGGTGTCGGTAGCGGTTCAGGCTCCGTCCCGGGCACTGTGTTGATCACAGGCGCCTCCTCGGGGGTGGGTCTGTTTGCCACGAAGGCCCTGGCTGATCGGGGCTGGCATGTGGTGATGGCCTGCCGCGACCTGGACAAGGCCCGCCGCGCCCAGGCCGCCCTGGCCATTCCCGATGGCTCGGTCACCCACCTGCGGGTGGATCTGGGGGATTTGGAGAGTGTGCGGGAGCTGGTGGAGGCGTTCCATGGAACGGGACGCCCCCTCGATGCCCTGGTGATCAACGCGGCGGTGTACATGCCACGGCTGAAGGAACCGAAACGCTCGCCCCAGGGCTACGAGCTCTCCATGGCCACCAACCATCTGGGGCATTTCCTATTGATCCAGCTGCTGCTCGGCGATCTGGAGCGCTCCCACCATCCCTCCCGGCGACTGGTGGTGCTTGGCACGGTGACGGCCAATTCCAAGGAGCTGGGGGGCAAGATTCCCATCCCCGCCCCGGCGGATCTGGGGGATCTGGCGGGCCTGGAAGCCGGCTTCCAGGCGCCGGTGAGCATGGCCGACGGCAAGCCCTTCAAGCCAGGCAAGGCCTACAAGGACAGCAAGCTCTGCAACATGATCACCACCCAGGAGCTCCATCGCCGGCTGCATGGCTCCACGGGAATCCTGTTCATGTCGTTGTATCCGGGTTGCGTGGCCGACACGCCCCTGTTTCGCGACACGCCCAAGGCCTTCCAGACCATCTTCCCCTGGTTCCAGAAAACCATCACCGGTGGCTACGTGAGCCAGGCCCTGGCGGGCCAACGGGTGGCCGATGTGGTGAGCGATCCCGCCTTCGCCGCCTCCGGGGTGCATTGGAGCTGGGGCAACCGCCAGCGGAAGGATGGGGAACATTTCCGTCAGGAACTCTCCGAAAAGGCCAGCAATCCAGCCACCGCCTCCCGTCTGTGGGACCTGTCGCTCAAACTCGTGGGTCTGTGAGGGGCCTGGCCGGGGGCGAGGCACCTGGCAGCGGGCCAAGCCGTTGCTAGCAAACCCTTAGTCGCCTCCCCCTGTTCATGTCCCGCACCCTGCGCTGGGTGCTCGGTCTGCTCATTGTTGCCGGCCTGCTCATCGGCGCGTTTCTCTTTCTGCCCTTCCGCTCCTGGTTGCCCGGGGGCACGGTGGGGGATATTCCCACTGCCATGGTGGTGAATGGCACCGCCTTCAACCGCCTCTTTCCCAAGCCCGAAGCCGGTGAACAGTTGGTGTTCACCCAGGAGAAACGGGGCTTCAGCCAGGCCCGCCTGAAGGAGGGCGACGCCACCAAGGCCCTGCTTTCCATCTCCGATGTGATCACCGCTCCGGAGAGCCGGGAGAAGTTCCGCGCCGCCAGCCAACAGCTGCGGAGCTGGCCCCTGGTGGAGCAGGGCAACCAAGCCAGTGCCCTGTTGGTGGCAGATCGGTTTCAGGTGAAGGTGATTGGCCAGGGCGCCGGCCTGGATCAGGAGAAGCGCCACGACCTGCTCGGCGCCTTCGACCTGCCGGGTCTGGCCGCCTTGGCCCCCACCGCCAAGACCCCCCGAGCCCTGCCCCCTGGACAGCAGGACCCCGTTCGCATCCCCGCCCCCGGCCGCCGGCAGAAGGACGCCGCTGACCAGGGCACCACGGTTCTGGAGCCCGCCCGATGAGCACCATCCTTGAACGCCTGGATCGCCTGCCGAAACGCAACCTCACCGTGCTCGCCCTCAAAGGCGTGAGCACCCTGGTGCCTGGCGGCTGGCGCAATCTCACCAGCGCCGACGACCTGATCGCCGACGTCATGGGAACCTCGGATCCGCAGCTGATCGCCCAGGTGCGCGGCCGGGCCGATGAGCTCAGCCGGGCCCGCCACGAGGGGTACACCCGGGCGATGAGCCTCTACGACGCCGTCAACCGCTCCCAGAAGGCGGCCGGCGGGTTGCGGGTGTTGGCGAACGTGGCCGGCGCCCTGCCGCTGGTGAAGCAGATGGCCTCCCTCACCCCCGCCAGCGAAACCCTGCAGGCGGTGGACCTGAGCCTCAAGGTGGCCGCGGAGATGTTGGCGTTCACCCAGGTGACCGGCCTGCCGGGGGAAAGCTTCGGCGACTTCGCCGCTTCCCTGCGGGAATACACCGGCGAAGCCAGTGTGCGCATGGCGGCAATGGTGTGTTTTGACGCCCTGCTTCCCCTGGGGGATGACGCGTTGCAGCGGCTGGATGGCCTGCTGGGACGGGTGGGCCAACGGGATCTGAAGGCGTTGCCGGCCTATGCCGGGATGGCGTCGATGATGCCGGGGCGGGGCGACGAGGCGCACCTGGGCTTCCTGCGCAAGGGGGTCGACACCTGGCTGGGCTGGGCTGGCGGGTTCACCAGCGGTCTGGGCCTGACGGGCCAGAAGGCGGTGCGGGCGTTGGAAAGCACCAT
>JBKDSY010000030.1:0-4183 GCA_046340755.1 Cyanobacteriota bacterium | reverse complement strand
TACAAATAACAGTCCAGAAAATTTGCGGATCATGAGTTTTGAAAAACTAAGTCACAATGGATGCCAATGCCAATGCCACTTCCACAAGTGGCTGAGGTTGTGTTCCGCCAGCCGGGTTCTTGGGTCAAATGACGTCTTGTTCCACTCTTCTTTTCACACTCTCCAGCAAAGTTGATGGAAGGTAGGGGGGTCTGGCCCGCGGGTCCACGCCTTGGCCGCCGGAGAGATCGCTCAACCCGACCCTCACCCTCCAAAAGAGTGCGGCCAGGGAACACCCCGAGCCGGTGCGTACAGCGGAGGTGCGCCAACGATGCGACACACAACCGGTGAACTCGGTGACGCGGCGCGAGCGTCATCCCTTAGCAGAAGAGAGCGATACGCCAGTTCTGTTTCCCGCGTGTTGAAACCTCGGGCTGCATAACCCGAGCAGGGATCACAGCTGAGAAGGTCAAGCCTTGAGCATCTCTTCTCCCAGACGTGATCTCCTTTCCTTCCCTGCCAGGCCCCAGACAGGTCATGCCTGAACCACAGACACCCGACCGGCAGTCCTTGGTGTGAGGAGGTGGCCGCCGCAACCGGTGCTAAGGCGCCCCCCACGGGGCGCCTTCCTGTTGGCGAGACAATCCCCGGCAGCCACTGCTGGAGGGGCTCTGCCCATGAAGGTGATAATGCTGCGGCTGCCCCCTGGCGCCGCTCTGCGTCGGGCGCTGGAGGCCTGGATGGGCGAACAACAGGAGGAGGCCGGCTGTGTGATCAGCACCGTTGGGAGCCTGTCGGTGGCCCACCTGCACTTCACCATGGCCGACAGCAGCGGCCGCGTGCTCGGCGGCCACCTCTGCGCTGGCTCGCTGGTGCGCACCACTGCGGAGCTGGTGATCGCCCGCAGGGTCTCCAGCAGATCCGGTGGTCGCTGCTGGCTGGCCTGATCCGGCGGCAGGAACGCAGGCAGCGCTACCAGGAAGGCAGTGGTGTTCAACAGCTCAAGGAACTGAGCCGCCTGATCATTCCTCAACTCAAGCGGGCTGAGCCTGCATTCCTCCAGCAGCGAGGCACGGCCGTCGACGACGGCCATCAGGCCCGATCCTTGCCGCCTGGGGTGGGCTTCATGGATTAGGCCGGAGTCCTTGTCGGCGCCGATTTGGACTTTCATCGGGAAAGACCACTGATTGCCCTTGTTGGTTTGGTGCATTTACGGGATCCTGCTCGCTCTGCTTGTTTTTGGTGGAGGTTGGCGCCGCGATCAAGGTGACATCAACGATCGTGCACTGCTGCATCTTCATGTCAAGCCCTGACGTGGGCTTTAACGATCTCAAAAATCTGCTCATCAAGCCCGTGCTTCTCCAGCAGGTGATGGAAGCGCAGGATCGTGGCCAGTCAATAGGGATGGCGACCCCCCTTCTTGCTTGCTTTGGGATGGTGGGGTTCGTTCCCAGCCTGCTCCCCCAGCGCGACTGAACCCTTCCCGAGCTCACAGAACAGGGTTGACTCCCGTGGTTTTCAGATCAGTGGTGTGGAACCGTGAGGGAAATGCGCTGCTTAGGTGTTGATGCCCTGTGAATGGTTACCGCTGTGGCGTTATATGTTTTCACGTATTAAGCTAAATGAGCACAGGACGGTATGGGGTGCTAGGATTCTTATGTCTGGAGCACAAAAATTAGGCCATGACCAACTCAGGCCAATTTTTCTCCGAGGAGTTCAGGGCCGAAGCGCCTTCCCTGGACGCCACCCTCAATCCCAAGTTGCGGGGAGTGACGGCTGATAAAGGTGCGGGTGTCGTTGGTGTCAGTCACGCCCAAAAAAGCCTGGGTCTGCTCGGTGGCAGTGATGCCGTTTTTCAGCAAAGCGCTGGGGTCTACGGCGAGAGCGAGCAACAGGGTGTTTTTGGTCATGGCACCACCACTGCTGGAACCGGGGTTTACGGCATCAGTCAAGGCGCTGGTTTTGGAGTGCGCGGTGACAGCACTGATGGTGTTGCCGTTCAGGGGCAGAGTTTTGGCAACGGGATTGCGGTGCAAGGAATCGGTGGGCGGCTGGCCGGGCGTTTCGAAGGACCGGTGGAAATCGTCGGAAACGTGCGCTTGGTCGGCAATATGGAAGTTACTGGTGATATTCAATTTGCCGGCCGAATCGCCGACCTGGCCGAAGCCTTTGAGGTTGTCGCCCACGATGGCGCTCTGGTCGAGCCAGGCATGGTCATGGTGATCGAAGCTGAGGGCACGCTGACCCCCTGCCGCGCCGCATACGACCGCCGAGCGGTGGGCGTTGTGTCGGGCGCAGGTGATTACCGGCCAGGGATCGTGCTCGACGGGTCGGCACCCAATCGTCCAGCGATTGCCCTGGTGGGCAAGGTGTTCTGCAAGGTCGATGCGCGCCAGTCACCCATCGCCGTAGGGGATCTCCTGACCACATCGGCCACGCCTGGCCACGCCATGCGCGCCTGCGATCAGGCGCGTACACCAGGCGCGGTCATCGGCAAGGCCCTACGCCGGCTTGAGGATGGCACAGGTCTGATCCCCATCCTTGTGGCGCTGCAGTGAAAGCCGAAAGACCATGTACATCACATCGATGCAGCTGAAGGTGGTAGGTGAGGTTAGAGGTCTGACCTGCCCAGTTGAGGTTGAGTGGACCTTTGGTCCACAAAAACCTGACGTCATTGAGATCTATCTCGGCCAACTTGGTAGTCTTGCGGCAAGGCTGGCACAGGTGCATCTCAACAACGACCGGTCGCCCGCCTCCACCACTGTTGAGCTGCCGGCCGGTCAGCCGGCGGTGACGGTGTTTGCCAGCCCGCGCCTGCTTGACGAGACAAGCTCGCCCAGAGAGAAGATGCCCGATGACAAAGGGATCCCACAGTCCTGGGAGAGTTTTGCTCTTTCAGCCACCATTCCGATACCGGCCCGAGAAGACACTGGTGGAGCCAACGTTAAACCCAGATCCGCACCCCCTATCACCATACCCACCACCCCACCGATTACGGACCCCGTTATGCCTGAGCCTGGCAAGCCCAGGTTTGGTCCCCCACCCGCACCCACGATCACCAGCCTCGAAACCGTGCCGCCGACAGCGCAGGTCGTGCCGCCATTGCCTGCACTGCCGGCCACCCAATCGGGCGTGGTCAAGGTGCCTGGCCAGATTCGTGTGCATTGGATGGCCCGGGATGACTTTGGCAAGTACCGTGTGCGCTGGACAACGGACGATCCATCTGGCCAGGGCAGAACTCCAATGAAAGTGGACGTCGAAAAAGGCGGTCGCTCCGGTGTCTACGAGCTCAAGGGGACGATTCCAGGTCTGACATATTTATTCAATGTCCAGGGTGGTTGGGCTGGGTTATCTGAAGCCTCTTGGAGTTCTTGGTCGGAGTTGAAGCATATTATCGCCCATCCACATCTGCGTGGCTTACGCGCCTACCTGGTCGCCAGTGGGATCGATCCAGCAGCTGGTGTGCGGCGCTACTTATCAGCCGATCGCGGCAGCGTTCGTGCGTTCATGCAGCTGCCTGACTGATCGACACTTGGGGATGATTTCCTACCGCTCTTTCACAGGCATTTGCTGATGGCGATTGGCCCCTTTGCCGATGCGCAGGCTGGGAGCTGGTGTCGCTGAGAGGGATCCCGGGGGGCCATGGCAGCAACCCTCCACCTGGAGGAACCGTTTAACCCCAGGCAGCGCCAGTCGGCGCAACCCCAGTGAACGAGTCTCCAGCAGCATGAGTTATAGGAGATATTCGCCAGGGTGGGCGTCCGGCAACTTCTGCGCTCGCTCCCGTCCCATGTCGCTCCTCCATCGTCCATGGGCAGCCAACTTTCTGGACACAGGGAGCTGGCTCACCTGCTCTTCGTTGCCGAGGGACCCCATTGAGCAGGATGAGCACCCTCGGCCCTAAGGTTGCAATCATTGCATGCACTGCTAGCGGAGGAATCGCCGTGGCCAGCCTCACCATCCGCAATCTCGACGACGCCACCAAGGCCCAGCTACGCCTCCAGGCGGCCCGCCATGGCCGCTCCATGGAGGAGGAGGCGCGCACGATCCTGCGCGAGGCCGTCTCCGGCGGCACCAGCACCCCAGCGGCCAGGGGTCTCGGCAGCCGCATCCAGGCCCATTTCGCTCACTTGGGGGGTGTGGAGCTGGAGTTGCCGAAGCGCACCTCCATCGCCCAACCCGCCGGCTTCGAGGGCGGGGAGCC
>JBKDSY010000029.1:0-27066 GCA_046340755.1 Cyanobacteriota bacterium | reverse complement strand
GCCAGGCCGAGCACGGCCCGGATCACCACCAGTTGAAGCACCGACCGCTGCAGGTCCCGGCCCGCCAGCCGCAGATTCAGCCCCCCATCGAAGAGCACCAGGCTCACCAACAAGCCCACCACGGGCTCCAGGCCCTGACCCAAATCCTCCGGTCGGATCAGCCCCAGGCCGGCCTGGCCGATGGCCAGCCCGATGGCCAGGAGCCACACCACGGCGGGCAAGGCCGTCGCCCGACCCAGCCACTGGCCCACCGAACCACCGAAAAAGGCGACGCCCCAGAGCAGGGCCAGCCGGTCACTCACGGTCATGCCTCGCTGGCGGTGGGGCTGGCTGAATCAGGCCGCTGTCAGATCTTGAAGGGGTTGCCAGCGCAGGGCCCGGGCTCCGCCCATCTCCACCACCACCTTCAGCCGGGGTTCCCGTTGGCAGAGCGTCACCAGGGCGCTGAGTTCGGCCGTGGAGAGCACCTGCCCCTCCAGCAACCAGAGCACCACGGGCCCGTCTCCCTCCAACAGGGGGCCCAGCTGGGGCTGGATGCGCTGCACCTCCCCCACGGCGGCCGTGCGGCCCACGCTCTGGTGTCCGAGGTGGGGGGGACGCACGCCATGCAATTGAAAGAGGAAGGCCTCCGGATCCCCCAACCCCCGGGCGGAGGTGAGCTGGGCCCGGTAGCCCGCTGCCCGGAGTCGCCGCAGGAGCCGGGTCTCACTGCCCCCTTCCAGGGGCACGAAAATGGCCAGGGCACCAGCCTTTTCCAGGTCTTGGCGAAATCCTTGGCCCGTGAGCAGCAACGGCATGGCGACCACACATGTGGCGGAGAGTCTGGCAGGAACTGGCGGTTAGGGGGGTGGGGAGCCGTGAGCTACATTGGCAGCTTGTGCTGATGTTCTGTGCCCGACCGCTAGCCGGGCCTCCAGAAGCAGCACAGGGTTGCCAGTGGTGGCAATCCTCCTGGCCAGTGCGGCTGAACCGGCGCTTCGGCGTCGATGATCCGCCGGGAAACTGTTCGACCCACCGCGTTTTGCGGTCGGCTCGCCCAAGTCCCAGCCCGCTGATTCGTTCGCTAGCTCCAGGTGCGGTTTTTCCCGCCACCTCCGCCGGTTACCGATATCAGCTTTCCACCCCCCGGGGTCGTGGTCCGTTCGCGGTGCACAGACCTTGGGTTTGATCCCGCTGGCGTTCTCCCCTCCGTCCATGTCCATCGGCATTCTCGGGAAGAAATTGGGCATGTCCCAGTTCTTCGATGACGAGGGCAGGTCTGTTCCGGTCACCTTGATCGAGGCAGGTCCTTGCCGCATCACCCAATTGAAAAGTCCCGCCACTGACGGCTACACAGCCGTGCAGCTCGGCTATGGCGACATCCGTTCGAAGCTGGTCAACAAGCCCGCCCTGGGCCACCTCGCCCGCTCCGGCGAGGAGCCCTTGCGTCACCTCAAGGAAGTGCGCGTGGCGACCTTGGATGGCTTTGAACTTGGCGCCACCATCACCGTGGCCGACTTCGAGGCCGGCCAGAAGGTCGATGTCCGCGGCGACACCATCGGTCGGGGCTTCGCGGGTTACCAGAAGCGCCATGGCTTCAGCCGGGGCCCCATGACCCACGGTTCCAAGAATCACCGGGAGCCCGGCTCCACCGGCGCGGGCACCACCCCCGGTCGCGTGTATCCCGGCAAGCGTATGGCGGGTCGCTATGGCGGCAAGCCCGTCACCACCCGCGGACTCACGATCCTGAAAGTCGATGCCGCGCGCAACCTGCTCGTGGTGAAGGGATCGGTGCCTGGCAAGCCCGGCGCCCTGCTCGACATCCGCCCGGCTCTCCGGGTGGGCAGCCAAGCCGCCACCTGAGGAGGAGATGATCATGGCCAATTGTGTAGTGAAAGACTGGCAGGGCGCGGAGAGTGGCCAGGCGGAGCTCAACCTTGCCGTCGCCAAGGAGACCACCGCCGCAGACCTGCTCCATCGCGCCGTGTTGCGCCAGCTGGCCCACGCCCGCCAGGGCACGGCCAGCACCCTCACCCGGGCCGAGGTGGCCGGTGGTGGCCGCAAGCCCTACAAGCAGAAGGGCACCGGTCGGGCCCGTCAGGGATCCATCCGCACCCCCCTGCGTCCCGGCGGCGGCATCGTGTTCGGCCCCAAGCCGCGCACCTATTCCCTCTCCCTGAACCGCAAGGAGCGTCGCCTCGCCCTGCGCACCGCCCTGATGAGCCGCATCGACGACATCACGGTGGTGAAGGGCTTCGGCGACACCCTGCAGACGCCAAAAACGAAGGAGATCACTGCCGCCCTCGGGCGCCTTGGCCTCACCCCCGAAACCCGGGTTCTGCTGGTGATCGATGGGGCCAGCGAGACCCTCAAGCTCTCGGTGCGCAACCTGGAGCGGGTGAAGTTGATCGCCGCCGATCAGCTCAATGTGTTTGATCTCCTCAACGCCCACAAGCTGGTGCTCAACGAGGGGGCTTTGGCCAAGATTCAAGAGGTTTACAGCGATGGCTGAGCGTTTTGCCGAGCGGTTGCCCGACGTGATCCGTCGCCCGCTCATCACTGAAAAGGCCACCCGCCTGCTCGAAGGCAACCAATACACCTTCGAGGTCGACCACCGGGCTGCCAAGCCCGACATCAAGGCCGCCGTCGAGGCATTGTTCTCCGTCAAGGTTGTGGGCATCAGCACCATGAACCCCCCTCGGCGCACCCGCCGCGTTGGCCGTTTCGCCGGCAAGCGCGCCCAGGTGAAGAAAGCCATCGTGCGGCTGGCCGAAGGCCAGTCCATCCAGCTGTTCCCTGAGTCCTGAGGGGTCCCACACCATGGCAATTCGCACCTACCGACCCACCAGCCCCGGCACCCGCACCCTGGTGCTCACGGATTTCAGTGAGCTCACCGGCAAGCGTCGCGTGCGCGGCCTGGTGGTCGCCAAGCATCGGCTCAAGGGCCGCAACAATCGTGGCGTGATCACCTGTCGCCACCGAGGTGGTGGCCACAAGCGCCTCTACCGCGTCGTCGATTTCCGGCGCGACAAGCATGGGGTCCCCGCCCGGGTGGCGGCCATCCACTACGACCCCCATCGCAACGCCCGCCTCGCCCTCCTCTTCTACGTGGACGGCGAAAAGCGCTACATCCTGGCCCCCGCCGGCGTGGGTGTGGGTCAAACCGTCATCTCCGGGCCCGATGTCTCCATCGACCCCGGCAACGCCCTGCCCCTGTCGGCGATTCCCCTGGGCTCCAGCGTCCATAACGTGGAGCTCTACCCCGGTCGCGGCGGTCAGTTGGTGCGCACCGCCGGGGCCAGCGCCCAGGTGGTGGCCAAGGAGGGGGATTACGTCGCCCTCAAGCTTCCGTCCACCGAGGTGCGTCTGCTGCGCCGCGAGTGCTACGCCACCCTCGGTGAGGTGGGCAATGCCGAGCAGCGCAACACCAGCCTCGGCAAGGCCGGGCGCAAGCGTTGGCTGGGCCGCCGTCCGGAAGTGCGCGGCAGCGTCATGAACCCCTGCGACCACCCCCACGGTGGCGGTGAGGGCCGGGCCCCCATCGGCCGTTCCGGGCCCGTCACCCCCTGGGGCAAGCCAGCCCTGGGCCTGAAGACCCGCAAGCGGAACAAGCCCAGCAACAGATTCGTGCTTCGCAAACGTCGCCGCACCTCCAAGCGAAGCCGTGGCGGCCGCGACTCCTGATGCACCACACCGCTCTGCCTTCCGCCTGATCCGCCATGGGACGCTCACTCAAAAAAGGACCATTTGTTGCCGACAGCCTGCTGCGCAAGGTTGAAAAGCAAAATGCCACTGAAGACAAAACCGTGATCAAGACCTGGTCACGGGCCTCCACCATCCTGCCGCTGATGATCGGCCACACCATTGCCGTCCACAACGGCAAAACCCATGTGCCGGTTTATGTGACCGAGCAGATGGTCGGCCACAAGCTCGGGGAGTTCGCTCCCACCCGCACCTACCGGGGCCACACCAAAGACAAGAAGGGAGGCCGCTGAAGCCATGGCAACCACCACCCCCGCTTCCACCCAAGCCCTTGCCCACGGCCGCTACATCCGCGGCTCGGCCTCCAAGGTGCGTCGGGTTCTCGATCAGATCCGGGGTCGCACCTACCGCGACGCCTTGATCCTGCTCGAATTCATGCCCTACCGCTCCACCGGGCCGATCACCAAGGTGTTGCGTTCCGCCGTCGCCAACGCCGAACACAACATGGGTCTGGACCCGGCCAACCTGGTGATCAGCCAGGCCTGGGCAGACATGGGCCCCTCCTTGAAGCGTTTCCGCCCCCGTGCCCAGGGGCGGGCCTACGCCATCAAGAAACAAACCTGCCACATCAGCATCGCTGTGGCTCCCCGACCCGCCTGACCCCCGAGGACTTCCGACCGATGGGACACAAAATCCATCCAACCGGCCTGCTCCTGTGGATCACACAGGAACACCGCTCCCTCTGGTACGCCCAAAGCCGCACCTATCCCACCCTCTTGCGGGAGGATGACAGCATTCGCAAGTTCATCCACAAGAAATACGCCGCCGCTGGCATCAGCGATGTGCGCATTGCCCGCAAGGCCGATCAGCTGGAGGTGGAGCTCAAGACCGCCCGCCCCGGTGTGCTCGTGGGGCGCCAGGGAAGTGGCATCGAGGAGCTGCGCAGTGGCATCCAGAAAACCGTCGGGGATGCCAACCGCCAGGTGCGCATCAACGTGGTGGAGGTGGAGCGGGTTGACGCGGATGCCTACCTGCTCGCCGAATACATCGCCCAACAGCTGGAAAAGCGGGTTGCCTTCCGCCGGGTGATGCGCATGGCCGTGCAGCGGGCCCAACGGGCCGGGGTGCTGGGCCTCAAAATCCAGGTGGCCGGTCGCCTTAACGGCGCCGAGATCGCTCGAACGGAGTGGACCCGGGAAGGTCGGGTGCCCCTCCACACCCTCCGGGCCGACATTGATTACGCCACCAAGGTGGCCAGCACCACCTACGGGGTGTTGGGCATCAAGGTGTGGGTCTTCAAAGGGGAGGTGCTGCCCGGCCAACAGGAGCAGATTCCCGTCGGGGCCGCTCCCAAACGCCGGCCCAGTCGGCGTCCCCAACAGTTCGAAGATCGCTCCAACGAGGAGTGAGGGAGGCTTAAACCATGCTTAGTCCACGACGCGTCAAATTCCGCAAGCAGCAGCGAGGCCGCATGCGGGGCATCGCCCCGAGGGGCACCACCATCGCCTTTGGGCAGTTCGCCCTTCAGGCCCAGGAGTGCGGCTGGATCACCTCTCGCCAGATCGAGGCCTCTCGCCGGGCCATGACCCGCTACGTCAAGCGGGGCGGCAAGATCTGGATCCGCATCTTCCCCGACAAGCCCGTCACCATGCGCCCGGCGGAAACCCGCATGGGTTCTGGTAAAGGCAATCCGGAGTTCTGGGTGGCCGTGATCAAACCCGGGCGCATTCTCTTTGAGATGGGTGGGCCTGAGATCACCGAAACCATTGCGCGGGAGGCCATGCGTCTCGCCCAATACAAGCTGCCGGTGAAGACCAAGTTCATCTCCCTGGCCGATCAGGAGGAGTCCTCCTCCGAGGAGGCCGAACCCGTTGCCGCATCCTCCGCCGAGTCCTGACCATGGCCCGTCCCGACATCGCCGAGGTCCGCGCGTTGAGCGACTCCGACCTCACCGATCAGATCAGCGCCACCCGGCGTGAACTCTTTGATCTCCGCTTCCAGCAGGCCACCCGTCGGCTGGAGCACCCGCACCGCTTCAAGCAGGCCCGCATCAAGTTGGCTCACTTGCTCACGGTGCGTCTGGAGCGTGAGCGCTCCTCCGCCTCCTGAACTCCCTGATTCCCATGGCACTCAAGGAACGCGTCGGCACCGTCGTCAGCGACAAGATGGACAAAACGGTGGTGGTGGCGGTGGAAAACCGCTTTCCCCATCCCATCTATCAAAAGACTGTTCGCCGCACCACCCGCTACAAAGCCCACGACGAAACCAACAGCTGCAAGGTTGGAGACCGGGTGCGCATCACCGAAACCCGTCCCCTCAGTCGCACCAAGCGCTGGGCGGTGGCCGAAGTGATCGTCCACATCACCTCCCCGGCAGACCCATCCGCCCAGGAGAGCCAACCATGATTCAGCAGGAAACCTTCCTCACCGTTGCTGACAACAGCGGCGCCAAGCGCATCCAGTGCATCCGTGTGCTGGGCACCAACCGCCGCTATGCCCACGTGGGCGATGTCATCGTGGCTGCGGTCAAGGACGCCATGCCCAACATGGGGGTGAAGAAGTCGGATGTGGTCAAGGCCGTCGTCGTGCGCACCAGGGCCACCCTGCGGCGCGACACCGGTAACTCCATCCGCTTTGACGACAATGCGGCCGTGATCCTGGGCAATGACAACAACCCCAAGGGAACCCGCGTGTTCGGTCCCGTGGCTCGGGAACTGCGGGAACGCAACTTCACCAAAATCGTCTCCCTTGCTCCGGAGGTGATCTGACATGGCCACTGCCACACCCCGCGCCAAAACCCCTGTGCGCATCAAGATGCGTATCCGCAAGGGAGACACCGTTCAGGTGATCTCCGGTAAGGACAAGGGCAAAACCGGCCAGGTGATTCGCACCCTCCCCTACGAAAACCGCGTTGTGGTTGAGGGCATCAACATGCGCACCCGTCACGTCAAACCTGCCCAGGAAGGGGAGAGCGGTCGCATCGTTACGGAGGAAGCTTCCGTGCATGCCTCCAACGTGATGTTGTATTCCACCAGTCAAAAGGTGGCCAGCCGCGTGGAAATTGTTGTGGACAAAGACGGGAACAAAAAGCGCCGGCTGAAAAAGACCGGTGAATTCCTCGACTGATCACCCCTTCTCCCACCCTCCCAATCCCTTCAGTCGTTCCTCCTTTCTCCTCTTCTGACCACGACCAGAGGACTCCCCATCCCGTCATGACTCTCAAACAGCGCTACCGGGAGACGATCCAGCCGAAGTTGCTCAAGGATCTCCAACTCTCCAACATCCATGAGGTTCCCAAGGTGGTGAAAGTCACCGTCAACCGGGGCCTCGGCGAAGCCGCCCAAAATGCCAAGGCACTGGAGGCCTCCATTGCCGAATTGGCCCAGATCACTGGCCAGAAGGCCGTGGTCACCCGGGCCAAGAAGGCCATCGCCGGTTTCAAGATTCGCCAGGGGATGCCGATTGGCGTGGCGGTCACCCTTCGCGGTGAGCGCATGTATGCCTTTCTTGAGCGTCTCATTCACCTCGCACTACCCCGCATCCGCGATTTTCGTGGTGTGAGCCCGAAAAGTTTTGACGGCAGGGGGAACTACACCCTGGGGATTCGGGAGCAAATCATTTTTCCTGAAATTTCCTTTGACAAGATCGACGCCATCCGGGGCATGGACGTCACGATCGTCACCAGCGCCCGCAGCGACGAAGAGGGCCGTGCCCTTCTCCGCGAGATGGGGATGCCGTTCCGCAGCAACTGAGCCCTCTTCCGGAAACGACCATGGCCAATCACGACCCGATCTCCGACATGCTCACCCGCATCCGCAATGCGAGTGAAAAGCGTCACGAAAGCACCCGCATCCCTGCCTCCCGCCTCTGCCGAAGCATCGCCTCGGTGTTGCAGCAAGAGGGCTTCATCGCCAACATCAGCGAGGAAGGCGAAGGGGTGAGCAAGCAGCTGGTGCTCGAGCTCAAGTACAGCGGCAAGCACAGACAGCCCACCATTCGCCGTCTGCAGCGGGTGAGCAGGCCCGGCCTGCGCATCTACAAAAACACCCGTCAACTCCCCAAGGTCCTTGGTGGCCTGGGAGTGGCGATCATCTCCACCTCCAAAGGCGTCATGAGCGACCGGGATGCCCGCAAGCAGGGCGTTGGTGGTGAAGTGCTCTGCTACGTCTATTGATTCGGAGAAACAATCATGTCACGCATTGGTAAGGCCCCAATCCCCATTCCCGACAAGGTCACCGTCCAGCTGGCTGGCCTCGCGGTCACCGTCAAGGGGCCGAAGGGGGAGCTCAAGCGCGTCCTGCCGGATGGCGTCAGCGTCACCCAGAACGGAGACGTGCTTCAGGTGACCCCTGACAGCCAAGCCCGTCTTTGCCGGGAACGTCACGGACTGAGCCGCACCCTCCTGGCCAACATGATTGAGGGCGTGAGCCAGGGCTTCAGCCGCAAGCTGGAAATTGTGGGCGTGGGCTATCGGGCCCAGGTGCAAGGCAAGAAGCTGGTGGTGAGCGCCGGCTACAGCCATCCGGTGGAGATGATCCCCCCCGACGGCGTCACCTTCGTGGTCGAGAACAACACCACGGTGATTGTTACCGGCGCAGACAAGGAACTGGTCGGCAACGAGGCCGCCAAGGTGCGAGCCATCCGCCCGCCGGAGCCCTACAAGGGCAAGGGGATCAAGTATGAGGGGGAAAAGATCCTGCGGAAGGTCGGCAAATCAGGCAAGAAATAAGGCCCGCCCCCATTCCTCCGCCCTACCTTGTTCACCATGTCTTCCCTTTCCCGCAAACAGCAAACCCAGAAGCGTCACCGTCGCCTGCGGCGCACCCTCTCTGGCACGGCCGCCCGTCCCCGACTGGCGGTGTTCCGCTCCAACAACCACATCTACGCCCAGGTCATCGACGACGAGGCCCAGAGCACACTCTGTGCCGCCTCCACCCTGGACAAGGATCTCCGCGCCGCGATCCAGACCTCTGGCACCTGCGATGCCTCCCAGGCCGTTGGCCAGCTGGTGGCTCAACGGGCCCTGGCCAAGGGCATTGACCAGGTGGTCTTCGACCGTGGGGGCAACCTCTATCACGGCCGGGTGAAAGCCCTGGCGGACGCTGCCCGGGAAGCGGGCCTGCAATTCTGATCTCACCGCTCACCATGACCGAATCCAACGTGCAGCCCTCCGTGTCAGACGACATTCCCGCCGCTTCCGATGTTCCCGCCGCCGCTGAAGGCCAGCAGGAGCGCCGGGGTGGCAAAGGCGACCGCCGAGGGGGTGGCGGTCGCCGCGGTTCTGGCGATCGGCGCTCCCAGGAACGCGACAGCGAATGGCAGGAACGGGTGGTGCAAATCCGCCGGGTCTCCAAAACTGTCAAAGGGGGCAAGAAGATGAGCTTCCGCGCCATCGTCATCGTGGGCAATGAGCGTGGTCAGGTGGGTGTTGGTGTCGGCAAGGCCGGTGACGTGATTGGGGCCGTGCGCAAGGGCGTGGCCGATGGCAAGAAGCATCTGGTGAAGGTGCCCCTCACCCGCACCAACTCCGTCCCCACCGAAAGCCGTGGCCGCGATGGCGCCGCCAGTGTGTTGATCCGTCCGGCGGCTCCGGGCACCGGGGTGATTGCCGGCGGCTCCATCCGCACGGTGCTTGAGCTGGCGGGCATCAAAAACGTTCTGGCGAAACGACTGGGCTCCAAAACCCCCCTGAACAACGCCAGGGCCGCCATGGAAGCCCTCTCCGCCCTGCGCACCCACAAGGAAGCCGCCAAGGAGCGGGGCATCACCCTTGAGCAGATCTACTCCTGAGGACTTCACCATGACCTACCAACTCAACAGCCTGTCGTCCCAGGGCGGCGCCCGCCGTCGCAAAACCCGCAAGGGTCGTGGCATTGCCGCTGGCCAGGGCGCCAGCTGTGGTTTCGGCATGCGTGGTCAGAAATCCCGCTCCGGCCGCTCCACCCGACCCGGCTTTGAAGGCGGCCAGATGCCCCTGTATCGCCGGGTGCCCAAGCTCAAGCACTTCCCCCTGATCAACCCCACCACCTACGCGGTGATCAACGTGGGCCAGCTGGCGGAGTTGAAGCCGGGCAGCCAGGTCAATCTGGAAACCCTGGCCAGCGAAGGTGTACTCACCGGTGCCAAGGGACCCCTGAAAGTGCTTGGTGGAGGTGATCTCAAGGTGAATCTCACGGTGCAGGCCGCCGCCTTCTCCGCTTCCGCCCGTGCCAAGATTGAAGCAGCTGGTGGCAGCTGCGACATTGTCGGCTGACACCCTCGCCAAATCATGGTTTATAGCCGGGGGCGCAATCCCAGCGCCGGAGAAATCTTCAGCAAGATCGTCCAGTCCAAGGGTCTGCGCGACCGGGTGTTCATCACCCTGGGTTTGCTGCTTTTGGAGCGGCTGGGTATTTTCATCCCGGTTCCCGGCATCGACCGTGCTGCTTTCGAGCAATTGGTGAAGCAAGGCGGTGATTTTTTGATGTTTGTCAACATCTTCACCGGGGGTGGTTTGGCCACCTTGGGTGTCTTCACCCTTGGCATTCTTCCCTACATCAATGCCTCCATCATTCTCCAGCTCCTCACGGCAGCTTTGCCGCAACTGGAAGATCTGCAGAAAAATGAAGGCGAGGCCGGTCGACGAAAAATCGCCCAGATCACCCGCTATGCAGCCCTGGTCTGGGGAATCATCCAGAGTGTGATCCTCTCACTGGTGTTGCGGCAATACGCCCTGCCAGGCCTGCCCGCTTGGCAATTCGTGCTGCAAACGGCCCTGGCCCTCACCGCCGGCTCCATGGCCGTGATGTGGATCAGTGAGGTCATCACGGAACGGGGGCTGGGGCAGGGCGCCTCCCTGGTGATCTACGCCAACATCGTCGCCACCCTGCCCCGGGCCCTCTCGGCGACCATCACCCAGGCGAAAACCGGGGATCGGGGCACGGTGACAGGCATCATCATCCTGATGTTGATCTTCCTGACCACGATCATCGGGATCATCTTCGTTGAGGAGGGCAGCCGACGCATTCCCATCGTCAGCGCCAAGCATCAAGTGGGAGGAGCCGGCAGCTTGCCTGCCCGCCAGACCTACCTGCCCCTGAAGCTCAATGCCAGCGGGGTGATGCCGATCATCTTTGCTTCCGCCCTGGTCTTCCTCCCCCTGCAGATCGCCACCTGGACCAAGACCCCCTGGTTGATCCAGCTGGCGGGCTATCTCAGCCCCAACAGCAGCATGCCCTGGATCTACGCACTGCTGTTTTTTACCCTGATCATTGCCTTCAGTTACTTCTACAACTCCCTCACCCTCGAACCCACCGAAATCGCCACCAATCTCAAGCGTGGTGGCGTTGCCATCCCTGGCGTGCGCCCCGGTTCCGCCACGGCCCTTTATCTGGCCAATGTGCAAAATCAACTCACGTTGCTGGGGGGCCTGTTCCTTGGTGCCGTGGCCATCATTCCCTCCGCCGTGGAGGGGGCCATCCAGGTGAAGACTTTCCAGGGCATCGGGGCCACCTCCCTCCTGATTCTTGTGGGTGTGGCCATCCAAATGGCCAAGCAGGTGAAGACCTATGTGATTTCCCTGCGCTACGAGGGAGCCACCCAGTCGCAGATGTTCTCTGGCATCGACGCAAACACCCTCCCCAGCTAATCCGACCCATCCGCCCCAGCCTCTCCGGCTGTCCAGTTCCATGAAGCAACGCTTGCTCTTCCTCGGCCCCCCGGGGGCTGGCAAAGGCACCCAGGCCCAGCGTCTGGCCGCCTCCCATGGCTTGCTCCATCTCTCCACCGGCGATCTCCTGAGGGCGGAAGTGGAGGCGGGCACGCCCCTGGGCCAGGAAGCGGAAGCGGTCATGGCTCGCGGCGAGTTGGTCAGCGATGCCCTGGTGTTGGCAATCGTGCGCCATCGGCTCGAAGGCCATCCAGGCGGCTGGCTCCTGGATGGGTTTCCCCGCAACCTGCCCCAGGCCGTCGCCCTGGACGAGCTCCTGGCTGACCTCAACCAGGCGATTGAGCTGGTGGTGTTGATGCAGCTGGATGATCCCGTGCTCCTGCAGCGCTTGTTGGGTCGCGGGCGGGCCGATGACAACGAAGCGGTCATTCGCAACCGTCTCCAGGTGTATCAGGAGCAAACGGCTCCTCTCATCGACCATTACACCGCCCTTGGCCTGCTTCAGCCCGTGGAGGCCAGCGGCACCGTGGAGGAGATTGGCGACCGCATCCGCGCCCTGGTGGAGTGAGCAGTCAATGGGTGTGATACCGTATTGGTTTGCCAAGAAGGAGAGACGCGATCCATGAAGGTGCGTGCGTCAGTCAAGAGAATGTGTCAGAAGTGCCGGGTGATTCGTCGCCATGGCCGGGTCATGGTGATCTGCGCCAACCCCAAGCACAAACCGCGTCAGGGTTGAGCCCTCCAAACCGTCCAACCAGGCCCTGCAGGGCTCTGCCAACCCGCCCCTGACAGGGGGCTTTCCTACCCTCCGCATCGTTTCCCGTGGCTCGGATTGCCGGCGTTGATCTCCCTCGCGACAAGCGGGTTGAAGTGTCCCTTACCTACGTCTACGGGATCGGACCGACCCGTTCACGCACGATTCTGGCCAAGGCCGGAGTCAGCCCCGACATTCGGGTGAAAGATCTCAGCGACTCCGACGTGCAGAAGCTGCGCGGAGCCGTGGAGGCCTACACCCTCGAAGGCGACCTGCGCCGCGAGGAGGGCATGGCCCTCAAGCGCCTTCAGGACATCGGCTGCCTGCGGGGACGTCGCCACCGCATGGGTCTGCCGGTTCGCGGCCAGCGCACCCGCACCAATGCCCGCACCCGTCGCGGCGCGCGCAAAACCGTTGCCGGCAAGAAGAAGTAACGCCTGGCCCCCTGCCGCGCGTTCGCCCCGTTCCCTCCCCTTCCCCATCGCCCCCGTCTGCGTCCCGCAGCTCTCCACACCATGGCCAAGCCCGCCAAGAAGACAGGACCCAAAAAGGCCAAGCGCAATGTGCCCAATGGCGTCGCCCATATTCAGAGCACCTTCAACAACACCATCGTGTCCATCACCGACACGGCGGGAGAGGTGATCAGCTGGTCCTCCGCTGGAGCCAGTGGGTTCAAGGGGGCCCGCAAGGGGACCCCGTTCGCGGCCCAGACAGCCGCCGAAGCCGCCGCCAGGCGGGCCCTGGAGCAAGGCATGCGTCAGATCGAGGTGTTGGTGCGTGGCCCGGGCTCTGGCCGGGAAACGGCCATCCGCGCCCTTCAGGTGGCTGGTCTGGAGATCACCCTGATCCGCGATGTCACCCCCTTGCCCCACAACGGTTGCCGTCGTCCCAAGCGCCGTCGCGTCTGAACCCGCTTCGATCCCCCCATACCACGCTTTCCTTCCATCACCGTGCTGCATTACCAGATCGACCGGGTTGAGCACCAGGTTTCCGACGACCGATCCCAAACGGGCGTCTTCTTGATCGGTCCCCTGGAGAGGGGGCAGGCCACCACCCTCGGCAATGCCCTGCGTCGGGTGTTGATCGGTGGTTTGGAGGGCAGTGCCATCACGGCGGTGCGCCTCTCCGGCGTGAACCACGAATACGCCACCATCCCCGGCGTGCGCGAGGACGTGCTCGACATTCTCCTGAATTGCAAGTCGATCCCAGTGAATAGCCGCGGTCGTGACATGGAGATCGGCCGGTTGATGGTCAACGGGCCCGCCACCGTGAAGGCCTCCGACCTGCAATTTTCCTCCCAGGTGCAGGTGATTGATGGGGATCGTCAGATCGCCACGGTGGCGGCGGGTCACAGCCTGGAAATGGAAGTGCACGTGGAACGCGGCGTCGGCTATCGCCCCGTTGACCGCCATCAGGAGGACACCGGTGCCATCGATCTGCTGC
The DNA here is from genome assembly GCA_046340755.1 of Cyanobacteriota bacterium. Lineage (GTDB taxonomy): Bacteria > Cyanobacteriota > Cyanobacteriia > PCC-6307 > Cyanobiaceae > Cyanobium. The sequence continues at coordinate 13,541 of JBKDSY010000029.1, read as the reverse complement.
AGATCGATGCGGTGTTCATGCCCGTGAAGCGGGTCAACTACACCGTGGATGAAACCGCCGTGGGGGAAGGGGGCTCCGCCCGGGAGCGGCTCCGGTTGGAAATCGAAACCAACGGCAGCATCACCCCCGATGACGCCATGGCCCAGGCTGCCAATCAGCTCATCGCCCTCTTCCAGCCCCTGGCCACCCTCACCGTGATGGACGAGCCGGGCCTGGAGCCCGAGCCATCCGCGGAAGCCCAAATCCCCCTGGAGGAGTTGAATCTTTCCGTGCGGGCCTACAACTGCCTGAAGCGCGCCCAGGTGAACTCCGTTTCCGATCTGATGGGCTTCAGCTACGAAGACCTGCTGGAGATCAAAAACTTTGGCTCCAAGTCAGCCGACGAGGTCATTGAAGCCCTAGAGCGCATCGGCATCTCCCTGCCCCAAAGCCGCACCACCGCCTGAGGCGGCCCCGGTCCCACCCCTGATCAGACGTTCCTCCCATGCGACACCAGTGCCGAGTCCCCCTGTTGGGACGCCCCGCCGACCAACGCAAGGCCCTCCTCCGGGGCCTCACCACCCAACTCATCCGTGAAGGGCGTGTGACCACTACCAAGGCCCGTGCCAAGGCCCTGCGGGACGAGGCCGAGCGGATGATCAGCCTGGCCAAGGACGGCAGCCTGGCCTCCCGCCGTCGTGCCATCAGCTACATCTACGACAAGCAGCTGGTTCATGCCCTCTTCGAAAAGGCCGCCGATCGCTACGGCGACCGGGAGGGCGGCTACACCCGCATCATTCGCACCGTGCGCCGTCGGGGCGACAATGCGGAGATGGCCATCATCGAATTGGTCTGAGTCAGGGGCTCTGCCTTGAGCCGGCAGCGCATCGCCCTCTGTCTGCAGTACGACGGATCCGCCTTCCAGGGGTGGCAGCGCCAGCCTGGCCAGCCAACGGTTCAAGAAACCCTGGAGGCCGCCATCGCCCAGTTGGATCCAGGCGAGCCGTCTCGGATTGTGGGAGCAGGGCGTACGGACAGTGGCGTGCATGCCGCCGGCCAGGTGGCCCATTTCGACAGCGACGGCCCCATACCGCCTCGACGTTGGCCCAAGGCCCTCAACGGGCGTCTGCCCGCCACCATCCGGGTCCGGGCCGCCACGGTCGTCTCCGACGACTGGCATGCCTGTTTCTCCGCCTCCTACCGGCGCTACCGCTACACGATCCACAACGGCCGCGCCCCCAACCTGTTTCTTGCCCCTTGGTGTTGGCACCGCCACCAGCTGCGCCTGGAGGATCAGGCCATGGGCCATGCCCTGGCGTCCCTGGTGGGTGAGCATGACTTTTCTGCCTTCCAACGGGCGGGCAGCCGCCGAGCCCACGCCCGCACCACTGTTCAGGAGGTGCGGGTGGAACGCCAAGGGGATCTGGTGGTGGTGGAGATTCAGGCCAGTGGCTTCCTCTACGGCATGGTGCGGTTGATCATGGGCCAGCTGGTGGCCGTGGGGGAAGGCCGGCTTGCGCCGGAGGCGTTCGTGGCCCGCTGGCGCCGGCGGGCGCGGGAGGAGGTGAAGGAGGCCGCGCCTCCCCAGGGCCTCTGCCTGCTGCGGGTGGGGTACCCCCAGCCGGTGTTCCCGGAAGGCCTTTGCTACGATTGCCAACCGCGTTTCCTGCTGGCTAGCAGCGATTCACCCCCTCCAGTTCCTGGAGTGGGGCATGGGCCCACGCTCAAGTAGGGTCGACATTCATGGATGTCGGTCTGGCTGACTGGGCCGGCGATCCACAGGTTCCACCCGGGCCAAGCCCCCGTGGCGCTCCCCACCCCAGCGCTACGACTCCGGCGCACCGCCCTCGGCGCAACCCCAACGCATCAGGCGCAATGAACAAGACCATCCAGCCCTCGCTTGCCTCCCTCGACCGCCAATGGTTCGTTGTGGATGCCGCCGATCAAACCCTCGGACGCCTTGCCAGTGAGGTGGCCCAGGTGTTGCGGGGCAAGAACAAGCCCACCTTCACCCCTCACCTCGACACCGGTGATTTCGTGGTGGTGATCAACGCCGAGAAGGTGCGTGTGACGGGCAACAAGGCCACCCAGAAGGTGTACAAGCGCCATTCCGGCCGTCCCGGTGGCATGAAGACCGAAACCTTCGCCCACCTCCAGGCCCGTCTCCCCGAGCGGATCATCGAGACGGCCGTGCGGGGCATGCTTCCCCACAACCGCCTCGGCCGCCAACTCTTCCGCAAGCTGAAGGTCTACAGCGGTCCCAACCATCCGCACACGGCCCAGCAACCCCAGACCCTCGCCCCCGTCGCCTGAGATGCCCAGCACCTCCCCGTCGTCTGTCGTTTATTGGGGCACCGGCCGCCGCAAGACGGCCGTGGCTCGCGTCCGCATCGTTCCTGGCACGGGCACCGTCACCATCAACGGCCGTCCCGGTGACGACTACCTCAACTTCAACCCCGCCTGCCTGGCTGCCGTGCAGGCTCCTCTTCAGACCCTGGGCCTGGAGGGCCAATACGACGTTTTGGTGAATGTGCGCGGGGGCGGGTTGTCCGGTCAGGCCGACGCCATCAAACAAGGCGCCGCCCGTGCCCTCTGTGAGCTCTCCGCCGGAAACCGCAAGCCGCTCAAGGTGGAAGGTCACCTCAGCCGGGATCCCCGGGCCAAGGAACGTCGCAAGTACGGGTTGAAGAAGGCCCGCAAAGCTCCCCAGTTCTCCAAGCGCTGATCGCCATGCCCAAAACCGACATTCATCCCGCCTGGTATCCAGATGCCAAGGTGATTTGCAACGGCGAGGTGGTCATGACCACCGGTTCCACCCAGCCCGAGCTCCACGTCGATGTCTGGAGCGGCAACCATCCCTTCTACACGGGCACCCAGAAGATCCTGGACACCGAAGGCCGCGTGGATCGGTTCATGCGCAAATACGGCATGGGCGGAGCCGACTCCGCGGCCAAGGGCGGCAAGGCCCCGGCCGAGGCTGCTCCCAAGGCCCCCTGAGGCGAGTCCATCCCCGACCTCAAGCGGGTCCTCAGGCCGGACCGCCTGGTCTGCCAAGCCGGATGCCACGGGCATCCGGCTTTTTGTTTGGTGACACCCTGCCCTGGCCAAGCGTAGCCCTGATGCCCTCGCCGCCCTCCGTGTTCCCTTCCCCGGCGCCCGCCGCCGCCGTAGCGTTACACCATGGATCCCGCCCTGCTCCGCGACCGCCTGGAGGCCACTTGCCAAGCCTTTGAGGCCCTTGAGCGTCAGCTGGCCGATCCCTCGGTGGCCGTGGATCCCAGCCAGCTCCAGGGATTGGCGCGGGAACGCTCCCGACTGGAGCCCATCGTGCGGGACACCCAGCTGTTGCGCCAGTGGGAACGAGAGCAGCGGGAGGCCCAGGAGTTGCTGCGCCAGCCCCGGGGCTCCCGGGAGGAGGAGGAGTTGGCGGAGCTGGCGGCTGAGGAGCTGGAGCTTCTGGAGGGGCGTCTGACGGCGTTGCGGGAGCGCCTCACGGTGGCCCTTCTGCCGCGGGATCCCCGGGATGAGCGCAGCGTGATGTTGGAGATCCGCGCCGGAGCCGGAGGAGACGAGGCGGCGCTGTGGGCGGGCGATCTAGCCCGCATGTATGAGCGCTATGCCCAGCTGCACGGCTGGCAGGTGCAACCCCTGAGCGCCTCGGAGGCGGAGTTGGGGGGCTTCAAGGAGCTGATCCTCTCCATCAAGGGGGAAGCGGTGTATAGCCGGCTCAAGTTTGAGGCTGGGGTGCATCGGGTGCAGCGGGTGCCCGCCACCGAATCCCAGGGGCGGGTGCACACCTCCACGGCCACGGTGGCCGTGATGCCCGAGGCAGATCCGGTGGAAGTCACGATTGATCCGAAGGATCTCGAGATCAGCACGGCCCGCTCCGGCGGGGCTGGCGGCCAGAACGTCAACAAGGTGGAAACGGCTGTTGATTTGTTCCACAAACCCACGGGCATCCGGGTGTTCTGCACCCAGGAGCGCTCCCAGCTGCAAAACCGGGAACGGGCCCTGGAGATCCTGCGGGCCAAGCTTCTGGAGCGGGAACTGGCGGAGGCGGCCGACCAGGAGCGCAATGCCCGCCGGGCCCAGGTGGGCAGTGGCGACCGCAGCGAAAAGATCCGCACCTACAACGCCAAGGACAACCGCGTCACCGACCATCGCCTTGGCCGCAATTTCTCCCTCGACACCGTGCTCGAAGGGGGGTTGGAGGATGTGATCGAGAGTTGCATCGCCGCCGAACAGAGCGCCAAATTGGAAGACCTCACCCTGCAGGCGGCGGGAGTGGGCTGACGCGATTGCTCCGGTGGGCAACACGAAGGCGGCGGATGGGGACGGGTTGTTTTGAGCCTCACCGCCACAAAAACCAGAGCCCCATCACCACACCAAACACCACCACCAACCAGCGCAACGCCTCCGCAGGGATGCGATTGGCGATGAGGCCTCCCAGCGCGCCGCCGAGGATCGAGGCCAGGGCGACGATGAGGGCCAGGCCCCAATCGACTCGGCCGCTGGCCATCAAGACGAGGGCGGCGCAAGCATTGGTGCCCAGCGAGAGGAGTTGCTTCAAGCCATTGAGCTTGGTGAGACTCTCGTCAAAGGCCAGGCCCAGCAAGGCCAGAAAGATCACGCTGAGGCCGGCGCCGAAGTAGCCGCCGTACACCGCCGCCAAGGAGACGGCTCCCATCAGCGCGGCTGGACGTCGGCGCCGTCGCGATCCGCCCGTGGGGTTGACGTCGGAGCGGCGCAACAAGCGGCGCAAGGGTGTTTGCAGAGCGAGCAGGGCCGTGCCGAAGAGGATCAACCAGGGCACCAACGCGGCGAACACCCGTGCATCGCTGCCCAGGAGCAGCCCGCCACCCACCAGCCCCCCCAGGCAGGCGGCGGGCACCAACAGGCGGATCCGCTGGCCCTGGCCCGCCAGTTCGCCCCGTTGCGACCAGGCGGCGCCCAGGTATCCGGGGGTGAGCGCCACCGTGTTGGTGAGGTTGGCGATCAAGGGCGACAGCCCAAGGGCCGCGAGCACTGGAAAGCTGATCAGGGAACCGCCTCCCGCCAGGGCATTGACCAGCCCTGCCGCCACTCCGGCCAGGGCGGCGATCAGCCAGCTGGATCCGCTCGAGGGGACCATCGCCTCGACCAGAGACCGATTGAATAATCCCACGGCTGGGGTGGACGCTTTCGCCCGCTGCCCGGCCGCTGTCAGTGTCCCAGGGCCTTTACATCGCGCGCTGGTGAAGGCGCCGACGCAAGGTGCGACTGGCTCCAAAGGCCGCGTAGAGGCCAAGGATGGGCAGGGGGCCGGGCACGGGAGTGGCCTGGATGGAATAAGAATTAAAAAAGGAACTCGGGTCGACCGGCGGCGCGCCAGATCTGGCACCTGCCGAGACGGCTAGTCCGGTGGGGGTTTTGCTGGGGTCATTGCGATTCCAACCCCCATGGCTGCTGGTGGATGCGGAAGTGCCCACCAGCCAATACGTTGTATTCGGCTGCAGCGTCAAGGGAGAGGCAGGTGTCAGGGTGTAGTTGTCATCGCCCAGGGCCAGGGGCGGAAGGGTGAGATTGACCAGTGGAGCGCTGAGGTCGGGATCGCCGTTGGAGTCGGCGAAGAGACCAAAGGACCAAGCGGTTTGGGCTCCCAGGTCATCCACGAACAGGGACAGGATGGCGCTGTCCAGGGTGTAGGGCAGGCCGCTCGGCATGGTGAATCCCATGGCCTTGCCAAACGTGACATCCAGATCACTGGCGACTTGATCATTGGAGGGAAAATTGCCAATGACATCGATGGCATGAGCAGCTGAGACTAAGTAGACCGGAGCCAGGAAAATCGTGGATGACCGTAGTAAGCGCAACATGGCTGAATGAGACATGTTGTGTGATGTTGAATCGGACCTTATTTCTGGTCTGGTGCAAAAGTGAGGTTTCTGATCTGGTTCGCTGGGCCTTGGGCTCTGCTGACTTGTAGGTCCTCAGGCCCCGATCAGGTATTTCTCCCACTCCCTGTGGAGGCCATTGCCCATGCGGCGGCGGGCCTCGAAGCTCAGGGTGCTCAAGGGGCGGCGGGGTTCCTGGCGCAGGGGCATGCCGGCTTCCCGGGGGGTGCGGTTGCCCTTGCGCACATTGCAGGCCAGGCAGGCGGTGGTGACGTTTTCCCAAACATCGGCCCCACCCCGGCTGCGGGGCACCACGTGGTCGATGGAGAGGGGATCACTGGCCGTGCCGCAGTATTGGCAGTGGTGGTTGTCGCGTTGGAAAACGTTGCGGCGGGTGAGGGGCATCTGCCGGTAGGGCACCCGCACGAACTGCCGCAGCCGGATCACCGTGGGCTGGTGCAGGTTGGGGCGCAACTGGCGCCGGCGGTCGTGCTCCAGGCCCTCCGCCTTGCCCATCAACACCATCACCATCGCCCGCTTCCAGGTGGTGATGTTCAAGGGTTCGTAGGAGGCGTTGAGCACCAATACCTGGCTGACGCTCACGCTGATCGACGCCCGGCAGCCCTCGAATTCCGGTGGCGCGGTTGGCTGGCCCGCTCCAGCTGTGTTGCCCAAGGGCTTGGCGCTGATGTCCGGGTCGGGGGCCATGTCACCACAGCATCCATACCATGCTAGGGGCATTGGCTGGAAAGTTTTGGTGTCCCATGCCACCGGCGCCTATCCCGACCCCACGGCACTGGCGGCCCTGCTGGGGGGCGATCTGCGGGGGGCGGAGCCGCGGGGGCCCATCCGAGGGGTGGCGATCGATTCGCGGCGGGTGCAGCCGGGGGATGTGTTTTTCGCCCTGGCGGGGCGCCACGCGGATGGCCATCAGTTCCTCGACGATGCCCTCGCCGCTGGCGCCGCCCTGGTGGTGACGCGCCGCGATGGCTCCTCCGAAGGGGGCGCCCCGATGGGGCCCGCGCTGGCGGTGGAGGACCCCCTGCGGGCCCTGCAACACCTGGCGGCTTGGTATCGGCGCCGCCACATCCGCCAGGTGGTGGCGATCACCGGCAGCAACGGCAAAACCGTGGTCAAGGACGCCCTCACCGCCGCCCTTGCCAGCCGCTATCGCGTCGCCGCCAGCCCCGGCAGCTGGAACAGCCAGGTGGGGGTGCCCCTGGCGGTGTTCCGCGCCCCGCCGGACACGGAGCTGGGCATCTTTGAGGCCGGTGTCTCCGCCCCGGGGGAGATGGCCCATCTGGCGGCCATCCTCCAGCCCGATTTCGGCATCCTGGTGAACGTCGGCCTGGCCCACCTGGCCGCCTTCGGCAGCCGGGAGGCCACGGCGCGGGAGAAGCTGCGCCTGTTTCAGGGCACCCCGCCACCCCAATGGCTCCTGCTGCCCCCCGATCCCCTCCTGCGGGCCTTCCCCTTGGCCTGTCCGTTGGTGCATCCAGGAGAGGCCACCCCCCGGCTCCTGGCCCGTGACCCCCTCCCCCAGGGCTTGGAGCTCACCATCGCCTTCCCCGGCCACCCCAGCCCCCTGCGTTTGGCCGTGCGCACCCGCTCCGCCCCCCTGGTCGACGACCTGCTGCTGGCGATCACGGCGGCGACGCGCCTGGGGGTGGAACCGGAGGCCATCCTGCTCGCCCTGCGGGATCACTCCTTCGGGCCGACCCGCATGGAAACCTGGCGCACGCCGGATGGCGTCACGATCGTCAACGACACCGCCAGCTCCGATCCCATCTCCGTGCAGGCGGCCCTCGACACGGTGGCTACTAGTGGCGAGGCAACCGGCAAGCGCATCTTCCTCTTCGGCGGCATGGCCGAACTGGGGGCGCGGGAAGACCAGGAGCACCGGCTGATCGGCCAGGTGGCGGCCCAGCGGGGCTTCACCCATCTGCTGCTGTTGCCCCATCCCGCCCGGGAGGCCACGGCGGCGGGCTGGCGGGCGGTGGCCCCCGGGGCCCCCCTGCTGGAGGTGGCCGATGGCGCGGCGGTGCGGCGCCAGGTGCGGGCGCTGGCTCAGCGCGGGGATCTCTTGCTCGTCAAAGGCCCCTCCCAGGCGGGGTTGGCCACCCTGGCCCGGGAGCTCTGGGAGTCGATGGCGCCCCGGCGGTTGGTGGTCGACCTGGGGGCGATCCGCGACAACATCGCCCGCTTCCGGGCCCATTGCGGGCCGGGGGTGGCGATCCTGGCGGTGCTCAAGGCCTGGGCCTACGGCACGGAGCTGGCCCGGCTGGCCCTGGCCCTGCAGGAGTTCGGCGTGGATTGGATCGGCGTGTCGGCCGCCGATGAGGGGGCGATTGCCCGGCGGGCGGGGGTGCACCTGCCGATCCTGGTGTTGCTGATGGATCCCGACGAGGTCGACAAGGCCGTGCGCCATCGGCTGACCCCCGTGGTGTACTCCCCGGCCTTTGCCACGGCCCTGGTGGAGTCGCTGCGGGAGATGGGGGCCACCTGCGACGTGCACCTGGAGATCGAAACGGGGATGGGACGGGTGGGGGTGGCGCCCGCCGAGGCCCTGGCGGTGGCGCGCCTGCTGCGCGGCTCCGGGGTGACGCGCCTGACCGGGGTGATGACCCACCTGGCCTCCGCTGACGACCCCGCCGCCGATGACGACACCCACCGCCAGCTGGCGGTGTTCGACCAGGTGGTGGCGGAGCTGCGGGCTGAGTCGGCGGAGCCACTGGTGGTGCACGCCGCGGCCACCTCCGGCGCCGTGCGCTTCCCGCGGGCCCGCCACGCCATGGTGCGGCTGGGCCTGGGGCTTTACGGCATCGGGCCCTCGCCGGCGGTGGCCCAGGCGCTGGATCTGCAGTTGGCCCTGGGGTTTGTCAGTCGCCTGGTGCAGGTGTCCTGCCTGCCGCGGGGCCAACGGGTGGGCTACAACGGCACTTACGTGGTGGAGGCGCCCGAGCAGCGGGTGGGCATCGTGGCCGCGGGTTACAACGACGGTGTGCCCTGGACCCTCTCCAACCGGGGGGTGGTGATGCTCCACGGGCAACGGGTGCCCATCCTCGGGCGGGTGTCGATGGATTCGATGGCGATCGATCTCAGCCCGGTGCCCCAGGCACGGGTGGGCGACGAGGTGTTGCTCTTCGGCACCCATGAGGGCCAGACCCTGCGGCCGGAGGAGGTGGCGGCCCAGGCGGGCACCATCCCCTACGACCTCTTGGTGCATGTGGACAGCCGGCGGGTGCAGCGGCTCTTCCGGGGGGAGTAGGCCCCGGGGGCGCCTGCCGGGTTAAGCTCGTTGGGCCGCTGGAGAGGTGGCTGAGCGGTTGAAAGCGGCTCCCTGCTAAGGAGTTACAGGAGGCAACTTCTGTCGAGGGTTCGAATCCCTCCCTCTCCGTCCCCCAATCAAGCCTGCGGTAACGCCGAGTTCCCCTGGAACGTCCAACGGCCATCGGCTTTGTGATTTCACAGCTGGTTCACCCTTCGGCGGTGGTCGACCCAGCTGGGTTGCTGACGGATCTCCGGACGGAGCCTTGAACCGTGTCTGAGCCCCATGGACGTGACTGAGCCCCATGGAGCCGTGGGGTCTGTTGGGTTGAAGGCCCCGCGGAGACGAGGCCCTCTGGGTTCAAGGCCCTGCGGAGATGAGGCCCTCTGGCTTCAAGGCGGCCTAGGGAGAGAACATCACCGGAAGGCCTGGGGCCGTTGGATAGCTGGGGGTGCCATTCTTCACCATGAAAATGGTGTTCATTTTGGCATCGATCTGTTGCAGGGTTTGTTTCGACAGGCAGGAGAGGAGGGGTTCGAGCTTGCAGCCATACACCTGGGAGAATTGATAACTGGCATCGCCCCATTCGGGGGCTGTTGGTGTGGTGTAAGACGTGATGAAATCGATCAACTCCTTGCTTTTGGGGTCAAAGAAGACGAGTTTGAAGCCCGGATTGTTGGAATCCAGGGGGGTGACGCCTGGGCTGCTGATGGCCACCTCCCGCACGTTGGTTCCTGTGCGGTCGTAAAACAATCGCAGTTCATCCATGTGGGTGTGCCCATAAAACAGGCCTGCCACATGGGGGGAGTAATGATTGATCAGGCCAAGGAATTGATCCTGCCAGGTCATGCCAGGGGCGGGCAGTGACGCCCACATCAGAGGAGTTGTCGACCCCTTGGCGGCGGCATAGGCATCCACACCCGGGGGAATATGCATGAGCACGTACACCATTTCGCCCGCTTCCGCAGCCTGCTTCAATTGCTCCGCAAACCAGAGCATTTGGGTGTTGCCGGCCTCCTGTTGGCTGATGCCATCCACGGGCCAGTAGGTGGCTCCCCAGATGATCGTGTTCAGGCCGATCAAACGCAGACCCTGGATGGGTCTTGCGGAGTAAAAGCCCATCTTTGGATGGGGATCCGCCAGCAGACATGGGGGCTCGCCACAACGGGACGCCGTATTCAATGCCGGATAGGGATTGCGCGCTTCCGGCACGAGATTGAGCGCCGTCTGTTGACGCCCATCCGCGAAGGAGAAATAATCGCCTGCCAGGCCATCATTGTTGCCTGGAATAAAGAAGAGGGGGATCTTTGATTTGGCCACAAGGGAACGTAGATCCTGTAGCAGAACCCTCATGTTGGTGTTGTGACTTTCCCGCTGGCCCGGCGGTAGATAACAGTTGACAGCGCCACATTCGTAGTGGGCGGGTAGATCACCCGTAAAGAGAATGAACGCCGGTGGCTTCTGGCCATCGATGATGGACTGCAGCTTGGCTTTCAGGGCTTGCCACAGGCCCAGGCCCGTGTCTTGCCCGTAGCTGGTGGTTGGGGAGGCGGTGTTGAGATGGATGTCACTCACATGCAACACAAATGGTGCCGCAATCACTTCTGCCAGAGGCTTTTCGGGAGCCGCCGGCGCAGGGAGCGGGCTGAGGATTGACCCGGCGGAGAACAGACAACCAATGGCGAGAGCAGACAGGAGCTGTTTGCTGGGAACGCGCATGTCAAGGCTCAGGGTGCCAAGGACGCAATCTAGGCTTCGGCGCCGGTTGCCCAGGTTGGTTGCGGCGGGGGCTCAGGCCGCCAGCGGTGGTTCCGTGTGACGGGCCTGGCGATGGCCCCGTTGGCGTGGGCGCTCACTCGGTTGAGCCCGCAACAGGAGCCGTTCCGACTGGGGATCGAGCACCACGTGGATCAGGCGTTGGTGGCGATCGGTGTAGCTGCTGATGGCGATCCCTTCCGGCACCACGGCACAGCGACGGATGGCGCCATCACGAAGGAGGAAGAGGGGCATGGGTCTGCCGATCGGGAGCCCATGACGCCACGGAGGGGAGCATCTGTCAATCCGCCTGTCAGCGCACGGCCGTCGCCAGGGCGGGACGCCCCTCGACGGGGGCCTTCAGGGCCTCCTGCAGGGGAGCGCGGCCGTAATCCCGCTCCAGCAGGGCCATCACCGTGCGGCCGAAATCCCCAGGGTTTTGGGCAAAGGCCTCCAGGCAGATCCGGCCGAACACTTGACCCATGGGCTCGGGATTCCATAGCAGCTTGCGGGCCGTCCAGGGCATCATGCTCATCGGGTCATAGCCCTGGCTCAGCCGGCCGGTCTCGAAGGCGTGTTGTTCCAGATGGGTGTGGGGCTGCAGGCCAATGAAGAAGATGGCGGGCTCCACCTTGTCGGCTCCGAAGATGGCCTCCAGCTCCCGGTGGTAGGCCACGGTTTGGCGGATGGTCTCCGGCCGCTCGTCAATCACGTTGAAGGAGTAGTTCACCGACACATGCTCCCGGAATCCGGCGTCAGCCAGCAGCCGGCAGTTGTCGAGCACCGTGCGCAAGTTGTAGCCCATGCGCATCTTGCGCACCAGTTCCTGGGAGCCGGAGGTGATGCCGATCTCGAAATAGCTCATGCCCGTGGCGACCATCAGCTCCGCCAGTTCCGCATCCAGGTTGTCCGCACGGATGTAGGCCGCCCAACGGATGTCCGCCATGCCGGCCGCCTGAATGGCCCGCAGGAGCTCCTTGGCGGATTCGATGTATCGGCGGGCAGGGATGAACTGGGCATCGGTGAACCAAAATCCCCGCACTCCCCGGTCGTAGAGCTGGCGCATCTCGGCCACCACCTCCTCCACGGGGTTGACACGCACCGCCTTGCCTTCGATCACGGTGTAAACGCAGTAGCAGCAGTTGTGGGGGCACCCCCGCTTGGTTTGAACGCCGACGTAGAAATCCCCGCCATCGAGATACCACTCCATCTGTGGCCAGATGGCTTGGATGTAGCTGTAGTCACAGGCGCTTTTCTCCATCGGCAAGGGGGCCTCATGGATCAGGCCGGGCCGGGGGGGAGTGCCCACCACATAGCAGCGCTGCCCCGCGAGCGACTCTCCCCGCACCATGGCCTCAAGGAGCAACTCCCCCTCCCCCACGGACACCACCGTGCCTCGGGGCAGCCAGCGCCCCAGTTGCTCGTAAAACACGCTCACGGCACCGCCCCCCAGCACCACCCGGGCCCGGGGCTGATGGCGCCGGGCCTGGCGCAGGCCGTGGCGGATGAGGCGCAGATTGCGCCGCAGCTCGCCGTAGTAAGCGGCCATCAGCTGCAGGCCCCCCAGGGCCCCCCGCAGGCGCCGCAGGGGATGGCGGGAGTAGAACACTTCAAAGGAATGGCGCAAGGGGTTGCCGCCCCGACCATCCACCGGGGCATAGATCTGGATGTCGCGCCAGGAGAACACCAGCAGGGTGGGCTGGAAGCGATCGATGGCCTGGCGCAGCACCAGGTCCACATCCAGGACGGGCACGGCCGCCAGGTCAAGAATTTCCTGGGCCAAGCCAGGAAAGCGTTTGTGGAGATGGTCGGCCAGGTAGATCGGGCCGATGGGGAAAATGGGATTGCAGGGCAGGCGCACGAGCAACACCCGTTCGTCCCGAGCCGACGGAGACGGGGGATGGGTGACTGGAGCAACAGGGTCAGGCAAGGATCCGGGGCCGTCTCGGCCTGGGACCCTAACAATTCTGCGGTCGATCCTGGTTCGTTTCCCGGGGCGGGTCTTCGGTGTTGTGGAGGTGCCTCGGGCAGCCAGCCAGAAAAAAGCCACCTCCACCCGAGGGAGGAGATGGCGGGAGCAGGTGTTCGCAATCAGGAGGATCGGTATGGCTCGACCAATCCTGTGGACTGGGGAGTATTAGATGAAATTCGATGCGGACAACGAGGTTGAGTTCACCCCGCTCAACAGGATGGCAGAGGCATTGGCACTAAAGTTTCCACCTGTTCCTTGAAGGATCATGGTGCTAGAACCTGCTGTTCCAGCGGCCTGGACCGTAAATATATTTGTAGTGGAATTGAAGGAGCCTGATAGGAAGTAATTGGTGCCATTGACAAGACCACCTGAAACCTGGGATCTACCGATGGCTGTCGTCGGCAGAACCCCACCGAGACCTTGAAGGTCGAGGAGATCATTGCCAGTGCCAGGTTTGAAATCGGTGATGATGTCAAGTCTATTGCCGTAGGTGAAGGTTTGGTTCACGGCGAAGACACCAGTGCTGGACCGGGCGGTGAAGGTTTGGCTGTCGGTTGTGAGTTGGATGAAGCTGTTGATGGTGTCGGTGCCTCCAGTGAGCGAATCAGCGCCTGATCCCCCGGTTAATGTGTCAATCCCGGCATCACCACTAATTGTATCGTTTCCTCCATCGCCATTCAGGAGATCGGCAAAG
>JBKDSY010000028.1:0-2261 GCA_046340755.1 Cyanobacteriota bacterium | reverse complement strand
CCAGGCACCTCCTGCACGACCATGCGGCACTTGAAAGCGGACAGCCAATCCATGAACGGGTACTCGTCAACAGCGATGGTCCCAGCCGTGGTTGCGTCATCGTCTGACTTTTGGCGCCGGGCGACCGTGCGCTCCAGGAGGAACTCCCGCGCATCCACCGGCTCCAATACGTCCACCGCCATCCCCTGCACCGCCGCGCTCCAGTTGCTCAGGCGCGTGGTGATCGCCACCTGCCCCGCCGCCAACTGGGGGAGGAGCGCCTCAACAGCCGCAGCGGCTCCGGGCGTATCCACGCTGTCGAGAATCAGGAGCCAGCCGGGGTGGGCCTGCAGCCACTGGAGCACCGCCGCCCGCTGGGGGGCTTCCTCCCGTTCTCCTTTCTCAGGCAGATCCAGCGCTTGGGGGCCGCACAGCCCCGCCAGGTTGCGGTTCAGGGCTTCCGGGCTGTCTGCGCTCACCAGAAGCACAACCGGCCGCCTCACCACCTGCTTCCAGGCGTGCTCGATCGCCAGGCGGGTTTTGCCCACACCGCCCTGGCCGATCAAGGCCACCGGGCGGGTGGCAGCCTCCAGTTGCTCCATCAAGGAGGCTCGGCCTTTGAACAGGCTGCCGATGCTCCTAAAGGGAAGTGTTTGGGGCCGCCTTGTCAGGCCCGCCTCAACCAACAGATCAAGCACAAACGACACAGAAACCTCCGCCGTCAGGTGGTCCTGCCCGGTGAACGTCGTGCCCGGATGGCGACCGAACCCGCGCAGACGGCTCAGATGGGCCTGCTGCAGCTCCTGTTGGCTCGTCTCACAGATGTTCTTCTGATCCCGTGGCGCCCCTGGCTCCGGGATGGCGATATAGAGCTTCTCGCCATGGTGCAGCGCCAGCCAGGCCTCTCACTGCGTGTAGGTCATTGAGAGGCCTTCAGGCTTCAGAAACTCCCCCAACGGAAAGCGGCTGGCCAACTCAGGATAGCGCTTGGCGATCGCCGCCACCGACTGGGGCTTAGCCATTGCCCCGGTCATGTCCCCCACCAAATGGATCACGCCATCACAGCCCTGGATGTAGCGATCCAACATCTCCAAAGTCTCATCCCCGGTGACGATGAAGTCTTCCTGCACCTTCACCTCCACATCCGGGCGGGTGAGCATTTGGCGCAGCCGATCCCTGTAGGAGCGAAATTCAGAGCTGACGGTCGAAAGGAACAGCTGGACGCCAGGCATTTCAGTGGTGTTCCCTCACTGGAGCTTACCGGGGCTTGTGGGTCTTGGCCTCCCCCCCGTCGGCTGCACCCGGTGGGGCACCAGGTCATGCACCACCGCCGCTGCCACACCAAATAGACCGCTATCCAACAGAGTCTCAGGATCCAGCGGCACGGGCGCTTCCCCTGGCCCCAAGGCATCCCCTGGGCGCCATCGCTCGGAACGCTGGTCCCAAGAGTTCAGCAACCGCGCCACAAGCAGACAACAACGCTGATAGGTACCGCAAGTGCCTGTATGCCTTGATCGACGAGGTCGGGCAATCGCATGAGCCTGTTCAAATCCACGGCAAGCGCGGCAATGCGGTGCTCCTTTCGGAGGAGGATTAGCGAGCGATTCAGGAAACGTTGCACCTGGTGTCGATCCCCGGCATGCGCGAGTCGATCCTGGAGGAAATGGCGACGGAGGTCGCGGACTTGTCTCCCGATCCCGGTTGGTGAGCTTGACCGTTCTGTTCACCAAGCAGGCGCAGAAGGATGCCCAAAAGCTGGCCTCCGCCTCACCCGACCTGCAGCAGAAGGCGCAAGCGCTCCTGGACCTCATGGCTGAAGATCCCTTGCAACAACCTCCACCATTTGAAGCACTGGTGGGTGATCTGCGGGGTGCGTTCTCCAGGCGAATCAACATCCACCATCGGCTGGTTTATCAGGTGCTCGGCGACCAGCGGATTGTAAAGGTGTTGCGAATGTGGAGTCACTACGACTGACGCCTTCAGGAGGTCAAACTTGATGCTTGGTGGCAGCCTCCAGAGCATCCAGGGCCGCGTTGGTGGAGGGGAGCAGGTTGCGGTGGCTGCGGGATGGAGCCGGCATTGAGGGAACCTGGATTCTGAAAGGGTAGCCAGGGTGTGGAGTGGGGTTGGGGGTCAGGGAGCTGGGGGTGGGGGCCATGGCTGTCACTCGGAACCTCTCCAGGCTAACTGGGTTGCTGTAAATCAAATTCCGCATCCTCCCTCGGCGCAAGGAGCGGCACACCGTCAAAGAGGTGGCAGGCGAGCTGAATGGCGCTGACGGG
>JBKDSY010000027.1:0-2086 GCA_046340755.1 Cyanobacteriota bacterium | reverse complement strand
TTGATCGTCGTTGCTGGAGAAGAGGAGGAAGAGGCTGGCTGAACCTGATGCCAGGCAGAGGATGGTTAGGGCGAGAAGGACAACATTTTTGCGGAAAGACGAGGCATGGTGTTCACGCTTCTCTTTTTCAATTCTTGCGTTGAGATCGGTTGCAATGTAGTTGTAGGGCTCGAAAGTAATTTGAGCTGCGTGATACAGCCTGGTGGCTTCGCTTTCCGTTGGTGTCTTCCATGAGGCTTGTGTCATTCTGGAAGGCGTTGGGTCGCCTGTCTGGCCAGGGGACTCCTGAACAGGGGGCATCGTCATGGCTGCCGAGAGACCACAACAATCTCAAACTCTATCTTCTGGGATCGATAGGGGGGCGACTCAGCAGTGATGAACTCTTCAAGTGGAGTGATAGGAATATTGTTTTTTGCCAGGGCGGCATACAATGCATCAATTATGCTGGCTTCTGTATCGGATCTGACAGTTTCTGAAGCAGTGGGGGAGGTGAAGTCCCTCAGGATTGGAACAAAGGAATCACCCCAGAAAAGGATGGACACGACCGCAATAGACCGTGGGAGTCCAGCCTAGTCGGATCCGAGGGGAATCAGAGTTGGATGACCTCCTTGACTTTGATTTCACCATCTTCCAGGGCTACCACGCCGAGGAGATGGCCGCGCTCCTGCTCCATGCGCATGCGGGCGTAGAGGCCAGCGCCCTTGCGGATGATGTCTGCTTTGGAGGAGTTTTCCTTTTTGGCCAGGGCGTCGAGGGCGGCTACAAATTCTTCCGTGGCGCGCAATTCGATGCGTTTGAGGGGCTCCGACTCTCGGGGTCCGTCTGGTTTTTTTGACGCTTCGTTGGCTGGCTTGGCGCTGGGTGAAGCTGCAACCTGCTCTGCCGAGGGATCGGGTGTGACTTGGGCTCCTTGGCTGACCTCAGGGGAGTGGGCCGTTGCGGGAGCAGGGTTGGCTTGGGTCATGACGACTGACAGGTCCGAGGCCGGAGCTCGACCTGTTCGCTGGGGGTGAAGGTGAGGGGGTGGCGAGACTGGCAACAGCTCGACACCTTTACGTAAGCGGCTCGTGTCCACTGCGTCAATGGGCCGGTGCTTGACCAGACACACCAGGGTAACATACCGGTTGCGCATCGGAAATTTTACGGGACTATGACGGGTTGCTGACGATACGACTGCTCGCCCATGGGTGGGCTGGGTCGGAGCTGTGCAGGTTGGGCGGGGTGGGGGATGGGGTTTTCGGGGGTGTATGGGGTTTGGGGTTTAGGGGCACCAGATGTGGTGTGTGACATGCGGGTGCCAGTGATGGGAAGGCTGAGGTACGGGGAGGCTGGATTAAAGGAGACTGGAATAAAAGAAGCTGGAATAAAGGAGGCTGGATGAGTGAGGTTGGATGAGTAGAGACTGGATAGGCTGATCAGATCGGGTCTGGCCGGGTCAGATCAGATCAGGTCAGATCAGGTCAGATCAGGTCGGGTCGGTGCAGGTCGGTGCAGGTCGGAGGAGGTCAGGGAACCTGAGGAAAGCGTTGAGGGGAGTAGTGGAATGCGTAGATGGATAAAGTTTGACTGGGATAGAGAATGTCTATCTTTGCGGATGGCGACACCGAGGGCGCGCATCTCACAGATGCATGGTTGGAGCAAAAATTTTTAAGCGCCTACGGCGCTTGAGTTCAGAAGACCACCCATCGTGCATTCCTGGGCCAGAAAACTCATCCGGTCCTAAACAACAGCCAAACAGACGAGTGTAAAGAGATAAAGAGTTTAAGTATAAAGAATTAGTCCTGGGGGAGGCAGCAGACGCGGAAACCGATGTAGTCGAGGCGGTAGTCCGGGCGGCCCCCGAGGCGGCAGCCCGAGCGACAGTCCCCGGGATCGCCGTCCCAAGAGCCACCGCGCAGCAGCCGTGGGTCATCTTCGTTCTGTTTGCCATCTGGATCCTGATTCACCCAGGCGAGGCCATCCTGCGGGGCACCGTCATAGGTTTCATGCCAATGGTCGGCGCACCATTCCCAGACATTGCCATGCATGTCATGCAATCCCCAAGGATTAGCAGGAAAAGTTGCCACGTTCGTGGTTCCAGGTTGTG
>JBKDSY010000026.1:0-40259 GCA_046340755.1 Cyanobacteriota bacterium | reverse complement strand
GCTCCTTTCATGGGCGTTGTCCTCTGATTGCCACATGGCGGTTGCAAGCGCTGGACACCCAAACCATCCATGGCTGGATCGCTGCAGGCACCCCACCCCATGTCGAACAGCCCATCTCAGCGCCTGATCCCCTCATCGCGCTGATGACCAGAGCCCTGTTGGAGTCGCATCCGCAACTGCTGGAGGCTTACCTCGACCTGGAATTGTCGGCGGAGCTTTTTGGCGGAACGCCCGACACCTCCTACGTTCATCGATTGAATGCGGCCCTTGCGGATTCTCAGGCTCTCCTGCAGAGCTGGTGGCAGCCCATGATCCAGCTGCAGACCTCTCGGACAGAGCACCACGCTCTGCAAGCCAGGGCGGAGGCGCTGGAGGAGGAGAAGGGCCAATGGCTTGAAGAGGGGGAGCGAAGGCTGCGGCATCTGCAGCAAACGCAGCAGGAATTGGAGCGGCTGTTTGCGGCGGATCAGGAGAAGGCCCAGCGGATCGAGGAGTTGCAGGCCAAGGTGGATGGAGCGATGAACACGGTGGCGGCTCTGGAGACGGAGCTGGCCCGCCATGGAGAGCTGCGCGATGGTCTGGCCCAGGAGCGTGAGGGTCTGGCCAAGGAACGAGAGGCGGCCCTCAATCAGGTGGCCCACCTGAGTCAGCAGCTCAAGGAGCAGGAGGAGGCGTTGCGAAGGGCACGGGAGGGGGAAGCGGGTTTGCAAGCCAGGGCGGAGACTCTGGAGGAGGAGAAGGGCCAATGGGTCCTGGAGAGGCAAGGTCTGGCGCGGCAGCTCCAACACGCGCAACAGGAGCTGGAACGCATCTTCCTTGCTGATCAGGAGAAGGCCAGTCGGATTGGGGAGCTTCAGGCCAGCCTGGACGGCCAGATCGACAGGGTGAAGAACCTCGGCGCTGACCTGGACCGGTTGTCCCAGGAGCGCGAAGGGCTGGCGAAGGAGAAAAGTGCGGCAGACATCCTGGCGGCCGAGCTCAACCAGCAGATCTCGTCACAGAGGGAATCCCTCAGGCTTCTACGGGAGGCGGAAGCATTCCTCCACGCTCGAGCGGCGGCATTGGAAGGCGAGAAGCGCAAACATCAGGAGGAGATTGATCTCACCATGCATCAGCTCCATCAAACTCAGGAAGAGCTGGAGAAGTATTTTTTGCTGGCCAAATCTTCGGATCAACTCGTGAGCTCCCAAGCGGAGCAGTTGCAGCGAGCCCAAACCTTGATGACGCGCCTTCTTTGTCAGGTTTCTCCAGGACAGGCACTGCCACCTGCCCTGGCGGTGGAAGTGTTGCCAGTGGAGGTGCAGACCTCAGCCATCGCACCAGGCCAAAGAGCCTTGCTCCAGGGCAAGGCGGGCAAACAGAACTGGGCCAGCCACCTTCTACGCCGGGTGAAGGGTCTTTAATCGCCCGAACCCAACAATCGTGACCAGATGCGTTTCCCCATGGACGGCTTCGAGCGAATCTGCTCTTGACGGTCGAGGTGTTCTTCCAAACCATCCAGGTAACGTTGAAATGTTTCCAAGGCGTGCCAGTGGTTTTGCACCGTGGTGGGATGCCCAGCTGCTGGTTCCTCTTCAAGGCCATGGAGGCCTGCCTGTTGCCCACCCGCGACCAAAGACGACTCCACGCTGTCTGTTCTGGGAGGCATTTCGATCGGTGCTGCCTGCGGCAGTCGGAGGAGACCCTGCGGATCAAAACTCGCCCAAATCCGTGCGCCGGCCGCCCCTGGCCATTCGGAGATGGGCAGGCTGAAACCGCAGGATTCGCTGTGCCCCTGGGAGGCCATTCCCGGCCGGAGTTGATTGCAGGTCAGCTGGTAAGCAGGGAGGCCCTCCGCATGCAGCCAAACCGAGGCGGGCTCATGACCATCGATCTTGTAACACCAGCCATGGATGCGGGATCCGTCTGGGCTGAGACCATCGAGATGGCCGCGCAATCCCCTCATCTCCGGCTCCAAGGCGACCATCAACCGTTCCCGAGTTGCGGAGCGGGCACCGATGAGGGAGAGGGGAAACCGCTGACTGCCATCGGGGGTGAAGGCCAGAATCAGGGGCTCCGCTGTAACGCGAAAAAGGGGCAGGTCGGAGGGGATGTCCAGTTGAAAGCCAAAATCTCCCTGTTGTTGAAGATGATGTTCGACATCAGGTCGGGGCTGATTGATGCGGGCCTGCGCCAAGAGATGGGGACCCACCAGGAGGCGAACGTCGCTGCAGGGGACCTGGGGGTGGTACACCCAGCCCGTAATCAGGGACGGCGTAATCAGTTCAATTCCACCCTGTAATGATTTGTCTGGATTCAAGCCATCGTTTCGACGGCCAGCAAACCTTCGCTTCCATGGCATCAGGGGACTTCACTCCACAAGATTTTGGCTGTTTTGGATTGGGGTGACTAATGGCTCTAGGCTGTGGTCAAACCCAGGGCATCCCAAGTTTTCTTATTATACCTCTTTTCCCCAGTGGCGATATCGTAAGGGTTGCGAAAACATGGCCCCCCCTCCGCAGGGCTGAAACTGCGTAACGGAGTGGTGTAGAGACAGTCAGCGAAAAAATAGTGGGTGACCTGGCTCCAGCGCCTGGTGGCTCGGTGGTGGACCGGCTCACCGCCGTGGAGGAGATTGGCGTGCCAGATCAAGACTTGGCCTCGCATGGGCACAAACCGCCGCTTGACGAAACCAAATTCCTCAATGGTTTGTTGCCAATGCTCTTGAAAGAAGCGCTGGGGATGCGGTTCAACGGCAACCTCCTCAGGAGACAACCGCAAGCTTTCCGCACTCAGGTATGGCAAGCGGTGGCTACCGGGATAGTAGATGAGAGGGCCGCTTCTGGCCCGGATATCCTGGAGGGCGATCCATACTCCACACATGAATCCCAGTGGGTAGCTGTGAAAATGGACAGCATCACTGTGATAGGGCTGTTCGCTGCCAACGGCAAAGTTAAGCGTTTGAAAGGCAAATGGTTCGCGCCCATACAAATGGCCCAAGAGATCAAGAATGATTGGTTCGAGAGCAAGAGCACGAATGCTGTCCTGGGTCTTCCAGCCGTCTTGTAAGCGAGGTGGTCCAATTTTTCCTTGCTCCCAGAGAATGAGTTCCTCCTGCAGCCGGGGTTTGAGTTCCTTAACCACAGCGTCGACTCTCTCAAGAAAGTCACTCTCACGCAGATCGAGAACGCAGAAACCATTTCTATGAAAGCAAAGCGCCTGTTTCTGCCAGCGGCCAAAGCTGCCTGCCTTAAGTAATGTTGTAAAATCAGGTCGATCGATCAGAGGTTGACCGGTGAGATTTAGCGCCATTGTTTACACTGAAGTGGGTCTGGATTGTCTTGCTTCTGAGGTATAGGGTCTTAAGGCAAGAGAAAGATTTTCTTCATGCAGGCTGAGGTGGGGGCTGTAATTAGGATCTGCTTCAAGCAGTTTGCCCCATCGCTGCACCATGGCCTGTCGCTCGAGCTGCCAGCGACTGTAAGCCTCTTGGGAGGTGGGAGCGCCACGACTTTTAGACTCGTGATGGATAAGCACCGCATCTGGACAAAACAGATTGCGATATCCAGCCATGAGCAGTCTTAAGCAAAGATCGACATCGTTATAGTTTACCTGGAAGGTTTCTGCATCAAAGCCACCGACGCTTAAAAAAACCTCCCGTTTGATCACGAGGGTGGCTGCGGTGACAGCACTGACGTTGTGGGCGACTTGAAGGCGCAATTGATAGCCCTCTGCTTTGGCATCAAGATATTTGTGGGCATGGCCGGCTATCCCCCCGATGCCTAGCAAGACTCCAGCATGTTGAATGGTTCCATCCTCATACAACAGCTTGGCTCCAACGGCCCCGATGTCGGGTCGTAGGGCATGGGCTGCCATGGTGCTCAGCCAACCTGAGTGGGTAGCTTCGACATCGTTATTCATCAGGGCAAGCAGGGTCCCATTGGCAAATGAAATTGCCTCATTGTTCAGGGCTGAATAGTTAAATTTCCCCGGTCGGCGAAGAATCCGAATGTTTTGTTGTCGCTCTAATTCATCCAGATAGTCAAGTGCTTCCGGTTCGCTACTGCCATTGTCAATCAGAATGATTTCTGTTGGGGGATTCCCATGGGAATGTTCAGCCATCGAGGTTAAACAGCATCGTAGAAGAGCGGCCTGGTCGCGGGTAGGAATAATGATGCTCACCAGTGGCGGGGGATCGGGGAGGGGCCAATGCACCACATGACCACCCCCTTGATGAAATGTGACCCGAAGGGGATTGCGATGGCGGCTAAAAAAGGCTTCTAGGGTGGCAGCGGTCTGAGCCGTGGATCGGCCTTCCATCGACCTGTCGAGTCGGTGGTACAGAATCTCTGGTAAGTGAAGGATATGCTCACTGTTGCACTGTGTCGTAATCTCCAGTGCTAAGGCATAGAGACATGGTTCCTCACCCTGGGCGGATAGTGCTTTGCAGGCGCGTAAACAATGGTCAGCTCGAATTGCCCAGCTATGGGAATAGCATGGATCACTGAACAGAAGATCGGGATTCCAGGCTGGTTTGAATTGGGGTGAATGTCTGCGTCCTAGAGCTGTGATTCTATCTTCATCGGCATACAATACACAGGCGTCTTTATGGTTCTGGATTACGAAAGCAAAATGCTTTAGTGCATAGGGTGAAAGTTGATCTCCTGTTTGTAAAAAAATGATCCACGCTTCCCGATCCCTTCCCCGGAGTTGATGATCTTCTGGTAAAAGCTGATATGGGCCAGGGATTTGTGTCTTTACAGATTTAATCGAGCTTTGGCAAAGTTCCTCATTGTCTCGTTCTCCCCAGAGCCAGATGGCAAAGTTGGTGAGGGGCTGCCCGAGATTTGTGCTGGGGGGTGAGGAGGAAAGGTGGCGCTCCTGTTCAAGAATTGAGGCAATCTCAATGCGTTCGATCCACTCGTCGTATCCCACTAGTGGAAAACTTCTCCGGGAAAGGAGATGGTTGTAGTCGCGCCATTGCTGAGTAAATGTGCGCTTCTGCACGACACCTTGCCCATAGACGGGGTGAAGGTTCTGTAATTTCTTCGCCAGTAAACGTTTGACTCTCCAGAGAGGCTGTGGCGTCAGCCGCAACTCCGACACCACGGCATGGCCATTGAGGGACTGGATCTCGAAGCGGCAGGGAGAGGTGCTTTTCCCGATACGCACCAATCGACGACGACGTTTACCGCTGACGAGAATTCGTCCCTGAAATCCATTGAAGAGCCCATAACAGCGCAACTGTTCAGCCTGCAGGTTCACGGTTAGGAGGTACCAGCCAGGACGGATCAATTCATGAAGAGTCAAGGTTGGACGCTGACAGCGATTGTTCCAGCTCCAGTCCTGGCGTAGCCACAAGCCAATCCATCGGCGCAGACTGTTCACTGACGATGACTGGCCTGCATGCCCAGGATGAATTTACCCAGGCTGAGACCGACAACACAAATTGTAATAACTGTGAAAAAACCTTTGCTTCGCCAATCATTCTGTGGGTCCTCTGGCAGCTGTGGAGCAGAGAGAAGGGCCATAAATTTCTGTTGTCGTTTGCTTTCAACTCGGGCTTTTTCGACCGCTGTTAAGGCAAGTTTGTAGGAGTCGGTGGCAAATGTAACGTCAGATTCTAGTTTCAAAATATCTGCTGTTTTTCTGGTCAGATTTCTTCCTTGCCGTGATACCAGGGAGCGTCGCTCTTTCTGAATCTGCTCTTCGAGTTCCCGAACCTGGTCAGCAATTGCGGCGACTTCTGGTTCGGCCGGATCTTTAAACTGACGTTTCAACGTCGCCAGCTCAATTCGCAACTCGACAAGTTTTTCCTGTAGTTTGCTGATGGTTTGGCTGGCAAGTTCTGCTTCGCCTTTTGGATCAATGACCGTGTTGGATTCTTGATAAGACAGCAGTTTATTTCTGGCTTGGCTAAGATTATTTCGTGAACGGGTCAACTCTTTCTCTGCAAAACCCTGTTGTTTAAGACTGATGTCTTGATTGAGACGGTTAACAAACTGCTCGCTCTTTGCAATCATGAAGCGATTCAAATCCAGAGAGGCCTTGGGATTCAGGCCCACGGTGCGTAACACGATCGCACCAGAAAGCTCATCCAGGGAAACGGAGACCTGCTTCTTGAAAAAATTTAGACGTTTCTCACTTGACAATCCCGATTTGATCCCAGCAAAGGGATCCCTTCCATTCTGGGCGTAGGCTTTGTCGATGTCGTAGGTGCGGCTGAGATCGGCAAGAACCTGGGGAGATTGCAGGTAGGTCTTCAAAAATCGGGCATCCTCAAGGGAGAGTTGATTACCTCCGGCCAGAAGACTGGACAGACCAGATCCAGTTGCGCTCATGGCATTATCTTCAGCTTTTCGAATCACAAAGTCAGAGCGAGTGATATATCGATCTCTTGCGATCCCGTAGAAATAAATGGCTGAAAGGCCGATGGGTATGAGCATCAGCTGCGTAACGGAGATCCCCCTGAATGGAGATGGTCGAACCCGGGGTGGCTTGATGGGAATAATCTTCGGCTCGGATAAGGTGGGATCCTCGTCGTGAGAAATCACCGTCTGCTGATCTGATTTCTTGAGAAATCGATAGAGGGGATTAAATTTATCAACGTCAAGCATGCTTTTCCGGGAGGCGAACGATGGGGGAAAGGAACACTCTGGGGAGGTGGGAACTGGATTGGATTGAGCGCATGTGTCTCCTTGCCATTCCTTAATCGTCTTCAGCCATCCGAGTGGATGGGGCCGAGAGAAGGCGTTCCGTATGAAGCGTTACTGCTTCGTCGAGGTTGGAGAATTCCTCTATCTTACCACCATCCAGGATGAAGGCACGATCACAATGCAATTTAAGTCCCCAAAGATTGTGGTCAACCATGAGAAAATCAGCATGCTTCTTGCGTTCCATTAACACCCGCTTGCTTTTCTCGCGAAAGCGTTGATCTCCGGCCGCGGTGACTTCATCAATGAGGTAGACATCAAAGTTGAACGCCATGGATAATCCAAATGTGACCCTGGATCGCATGCCACTGGAATAGGTTTTAAATGGACGATCAAAATAGACTCCAAGCTCAGCAAACTCTTCGACGTAGCGAACTTTTTCAGGGACATTCTTTTTAGAGGTGTAAATGCGGCTGACAAAAGTGACATTTTCACGACCGGTGAGACTGCCCTGAAAGCCTCCCACGAGGCCGACGGGCCAAGAAATCGTACGATCTGTCTCAATGGTACCGCTATCTGGAAGATCGATGCCCCCGAGAATCCGGAGCAAGGTGCTTTTACCTGCACCGTTTGCACCCAAAATTGCAATTGACTCGCCAGTATGAATATGGAAGTTAAGATCCTTGAAAATGGTTGTTTTCTTGCCCTTGTAATAGAAGCTTTTCGTGAGATTGTTGACTTTGATCATGGTTTCAAGGCTGAACCTCCCTAGAGGGTTAAAAGCTTGCGCTCATTATTGTAGTAAATCCACAGGGAAAGAGTAAACAAAAGGATCGAGCAGGTTACAGCGTATTGGAGGTTGGCGTCAGGAGTAAAATACTCATTACTAAGCGATTTGCGATTTAGTTCTATGGTGTGCATCAATGGGTTCCAGATGAAAAATATCTTCGTCCAGGGCGGGAAGTACCAATAGCGAAACGGCACGCCAGAGAGAAACCAAAGGATTCTTGGAATCCAAACAGCAGTTTGCTTGAAGCTGGGAGTGATGTGAGAGGCAACCATAAAAATTAGGCCCACAGAAAAGCCGATCAAGCCAGATAGAAAGATGGTGAAGAAAAAAAGCGCTAGGTTGCTCATGACGACCTGATCGAGCACGATCCAGGTGCCAACACAGATGACGATGAGGCAGCATGTGTAAAGTGATGTCTCACATATCGCGCGAGCAATGACCGTGTCGATGGGCTTGACAGGCTTATAAAAGAGGAGCGCTTCATTGGCCTCCATTGCGGTAATACTTCGATTGGCAATCTGTGAAAATATTGTGAAAACAACAATGCCCGAAGAAAGAAATAGGAAAACATTCAGGCTGCCGCCCCGGTGAACATTTAAACTGGACAGAAAGACCAACCAGATCGAAATTAGTCCAAGTGGCTGCAGCAGAACACCAAGAAACCCTCCCTTGACATCACTGACCCTGGTCCGTAGTTCCCGGTAGACGAGCGCATCCACGACACGCCATTGCACCTGCCAGCCACTGAGGCGGCCCAGGCCGTCCTTGCTGCTCAACTGGTCGCCGCTTGCCTCCCGTCCTGTCCGAGAACGGCTGGCAGAGGTCTCCAAGGGCAATGTTCCAACATCAACACATAATTTAACCCCTCAGCGGCGTCCTGTCTCCCCTAACCACGCCAGTGCGTCCTTGTGCAGTCCCCGACTCAGTCGGCGCTCGATCCGGTCGAGAACGCTCTCCAGGGCAAAACCCACCAGTCCTTGAACCGCACCCATCGTCATCATTCTGGAATGGAGTGCC
This sequence comes from Cyanobacteriota bacterium, assembly GCA_046340755.1. Classification (GTDB taxonomy): domain Bacteria; phylum Cyanobacteriota; class Cyanobacteriia; order PCC-6307; family Cyanobiaceae; genus Cyanobium. Next base: position 31,820 of record JBKDSY010000026.1, on the reverse strand, counting down.
ACTTCGGCCCAGCCCGCCAGGCAGGCCTCCCCGGGCTCCAGGTTGGCGACCAGCGTGAATCCAATGGATTCGCCCCACGACCCCAGGCCAGCCAGCTGACAACGGGTGCTTCTCACCTCCAGTCGATGGGCATCCCAGCGGGCCGCCAGGCCCAGGGTGGGCACCACGTCGCGGTGGAGAACCCGATGGGGATTGGAGCGATAGGTGAACGCTCCTGGCGCCTCCCGGTGAAGCCTCTCCCTGGCGAGAAGGGCGCTCAGGGGGCGGTCCACCAGGGCCAGGTAAGCCTCCAAGCGCTCCCTCGTCGCTCCCGGACCGCTTACAGCCAGCTGAAGGTGTCGCTGACGCCTCACTGCCGGCAGGCCAGGGGCCGGTTCCGGGTCCGTGACGGGGGGAGGATCAGCCATGGGCCCTGCGGGCTCGACAATGGGCAACTATGGGCCCTCCAGCATGGTTGACGCCGTGAATGCTCGCGCTGCCTGGGCAACAGAGGTGCTGGGCATCCCGTCGCGGGGTTTGGCTCGCATCCCCACCCTGGGTGCCCTCTTGGCCCCGGGAACTCTCGTGTTGGGCCGGGCCGCCTGTCGCCGGGAACCACTCACGGCCCTGGTGGCATGGGGGCGCAAGCCCTCCGCCAGGACGGCTGAAACGATGGCCCGGGATCGGAACCTGCCCCTTTGGCGCTGTGAGGACGGCTTCCTGCGTTCCCTGGGATTGGGCCCCGACGGTCCCCCCTGGTCGCTGGTGGTGGATGACCTGGGCATTTACTACGACGCCCAGGCCCCCAGCCGGCTGGAGGTGTTGATCGGTCGATCCCTCTCCCCGGAGGAACGCGACCGGGCCCAGGCCCTGCGGCAGCTGTGGCGGCAAGAACGGGTGAGCAAATACAACGGTGCGCTGGAGTCTCCGCCACCCCCTTGGCCCTATGTCTTGGTGGTCGACCAGACCATGGGCGATCTTTCCATCCGTTGCGGCATGGCCGACGCGGGGAGCTTCCGGCACATGCTGCAGGCCGCCCTGGATGACCATCCAGGGCGGCGGGTCCTGCTGAAGATCCACCCGGATGTGGCGGCTGGCCGCAAGCGGGGCCACCTGGTCGAGATGGCCCGAAGCCATCCCCGCGTGGAGATCCTTGCCGACGGCGGCCATCCCACTGGCCTGCTGGAGGGGGCGGCAGCGGTGTATGTGGTGACCTCCCAGCTGGGTTTTGAGGCCCTGCTGTGGGGGCGGCCCGTTCACTGCTTTGGGATGCCCTTCTATGCCGGCTGGGGGCTCACAAGCGATGCCCTGCCACCCCCCGAACGGCGCCGTGATGCGCGCCCAACGATCGAGCAGCTGGTGCACGCGACCCTGATCGACTACCCCCGCTACATCGAGCCCCATCGCCAGCAGCCCTGCGAACCGGAAACCCTGATTCGGGCGCTTGGCCTGCAGCGCCGGCGGCAAGGGGAGTTGCCCCTGCGGATCGAGGCTTTCGGCTTCAAACCCTGGAAGCGGCCGATCCTGCGCCGTTTCTTGCGGGGATCCGATCTCCGGTTCCGGCGCCGGCAAGCCAGCCCTGGTGCCAAGGCCGATGGATTGGCCATCTGGGGACGGGACCCAGGGCAAGGGGTGGAGCGTCGCCTGCGCCAGGGGCCACCGGCCACCCTGCTGCGGATCGAGGATGGCTTCCTGCGCTCGGTGGGCCTTGGCGCCAACCTGATCTCTCCCCTGTCTTGGGTGGTGGATCGGAGCGGCATTTATTACGACGCGGGCTCCCCCAGTGATTTGGAGCGGCTGCTGGCCTCCCATCCATTCACGGAAGCCGAACGGCAGCGTGGCGCGGCCCTGCGGGAGCAGTTGCTGGCGGCGGCCCTGACCAAATACAACCTGCCCGCGCCTCCCTGGCGCCGACCCGCGGATGGCCGTCGGGTCGTGCTGGTGGCGGGTCAGGTGGAGAGTGATGCCTCGATCCTCCATGGGGCTCCTGACCTGCGCACCAACTTGGAGCTGCTGCGGGCCGCACGCAGGGCAGAACCCCAGGCCTGGATTGTTTACAAGCCCCACCCAGACGTGGTTGCGGGCCTCAGACCGGAGGGGACGGCGATGGTGGACTTGCGGCAGTGGTGTGACGACGTGCTGATGGAGGGTGCGATGGACCAGCTCTACCGCCAGGTGGATGCGCTCCATGTGCTGACGTCGTTGGCGGGCTTTGAAGCCCTGCTCAGGGGTGTGGAGGTCTGGACCTGGGGCTTGCCCTTTTACGCAGGCTGGGGTCTCACCCAAGATCACCTTCGCTGTCCTCGCAGGGGCCGGCAACTGCGGCTTGACGATTTGGTGTTTGGCACCCTGGCGGCCTATCCCCGCTATGTGAGTCGCCATAGTGGATTATTCATTGAACCGGAGCAGGCCATCGCGGAGCTGGCCTCCTGGATGGCGGAGTCACCCCGCCCCCTGGAGTGGTGGCAGAGCATCTTTCGCCACTGGGGACGCTTGAGAAGAGGTATAAAAGCCAACAGCTAGCCGTTCGTCTTGCGCTATAATGGATCAAGTAGTAAATTTTTGCAGAATTTTTGGTAAAAGACGTTCCCATCCAAGGTCCTGTGCTTCTGCTGATGGGGCCCATTGGAGTGTTTTTTGCCCGGCTGGCTCGGAATCTGGAGCGAAAGGGGGTTCCTGTGACAAAGGTCTGCTTCCCGCTCCATGAATTTGGATTTCCCCCTCACCAACGCGTGCCCTTCGTGGGGGCGATGGACGAGTTCCAATCGTTCTTGAAACCTCTGATTCTCGAACGAGGGATTCGTCATATTTTCATGTATGGGGATTTTATTGATCCCCATCGCCTGGCGATCGATCTTGTGCAGCGCATGAATGCCGAGAAGGCCATGCCCTTCCCCATTGAGGCCTGGGTTTTTGAATTGGGTTACATTCGCCCCAACTATGTGAGCCTGGAGCTGGAACGGGTGAATGCTCGATCCAATTTGAACCAACCTGTCTCCTTTTACCAGTCGCTCCCCCCCGTTGATCTCATTCCCCAGGCCCGCCGCGATGAAGGCATCCGTTGGCGAAAGCTTTGGAAGGCTCCTACGTTCATTCAGCATGCTTTTACATCCTATCCGATCATTCAAGGTCCCCATAAGCTCCAACCCAAGCCCTCTTATTTGCTCTCACAGATTTTAGGTCTGCTCCGCAAGTACCTCTACCTCTTCACCGAGTCATCAGTCCGGCGTCTGTTGCTTGATGGCACCCCCTTCAACCTGGTCCCGCTACAGGTTTCCAGCGATTCCCAGGTAAGTCTTGGTTCGGATTATGCGGGTATGGAGCCATTCATCGCCGAAATGATTGCCTCCTTTTCCCATCATGCTCCGCTGCAGGATCGTTTGGTGTTCAAGCACCATCCCCGTGATCGGGGTTACAACCACTACGGAGCGATCATTCGAGACCTTTCTATGCGCCATGGGGTGGAAGACAGGGTTCTGTATTTTCATGACGGCCCTCTCGGCCCGCTTCTTAAGCGTGCAAAGTCTGTTCTCACCATTAACAGCACGGTGGGACTTCAGGCTCTCTACCATGCCGTCCCCACAAAAGTTCTAGGGCGTACCTTTTACAACCTGCCTGGGCTGACTGACCAACAGAGCCTGGCAGCCTTTTGGGCGTCTCCCCAGTCATCAGATCGAGATTTGTTCCGTCGCTTTTATGTTCACCTCATTGATTCGACCCAGATCAACGGAAACTTTGATGGATTCTTTCCTTTTGCAAAAACCTTTCACATTTCCCCCGAGCTGGCGATCCATGCGGTTGGCCCTCGGCCGACCCGCCTGCAGGTTCTGGCGCGTCTGTTCACCTTGGCCCAGGGCTTTGCCACTTACTATCTTCAGCTGCTCTGCTTAGCCCTTGGGGCAAGGGCCACGGCCCGAAACCTTCTCGAACGGGGCTCCCAACTCGTTCTCAATGGCCTCGGCGTCACGGTGTTGATGGATCGGAGATTAGAGCCGGTGAGCCGGCGTCAGATCCACATTGCCAACCATGGTCATCCGCTGGATGTGCTGCTCGTGCAGGGTCATTTCCGAGACTGCAGCATGACCACGGCTGCACGGCACCTTCGCTGGATCCTGCCTTTCTTTACCGCCAGTGCACGCAATTACGGCCATATTCACTTGGATCATCTCTCCAGTCGTTCCCGCCTGGAGGGGCTGCGTCGGCTGCTCCGTTTGATGGATCAGCGTGGTCGCCTCTTCCTATTCCCCAGCGGTTCCTTGGTCACCCCCATCACGCAGCGGGTCTCTGGCAGCCTCTACGTACTCGGGTGCCGCAGCAAGGCCTTGATCATCCCCTGGTTCACCACCTATCGAGGCTTCCCCCGTTCCGAGCGAGACCTGCAATACCGCCCTCTCGCCCTGATGGCGCGGCGACTCTTTGGTCCCCAGGCCACCATTCTTTGCCAGGAGGGTCCACCCATCGATCCTTGCGAGTTTCCCGACCAAGAGGCCCTGTCCCGTCACATTCGCGAGGTGTATTCTCGCCGCCTCACCTCTATGGAGTTGATGCTCTAGAACCAGGGGGCTCTGTTCCACTGCCCGCAGGGCTCGGGATGTGGCCTCCCCAGACCGGGCGCAGCTTCTCAATCATCAAGACACGACGTTGGTTCGGGAGCAGGCCCGCCAAGTCGCAATGCATCAAGATCTCGCAAATTTGATTGAAATCCTTCGCCAGCGACACGCCGGCCACCCGGGCATTCCCGAAGGCCATGTATTTTTTGACCAGAAGCGGCACCCTGAAGGGTTCCTGAAACTCTTGCTCCAGTAAACGCTCCAGTTGGGTCAGGGTCTCCGGTGACTCCGGGCCAGGTCCGTTCGCCAGGTCTTCCCTGAGGGATGGGAATGGATGGCGTGGTGGGGGAAGGTTGACGCTGCCCACGAAGGGGGGGCGAAGGAGGCTGCTCAGGAAGCGGCGCCGCAGGGCCTCGCCGTGTTCAAAGTGGTTGTAGGACACCAGACCCAGCAGCTGGGGATGGCCGGTGGCCAGCGGGATGGTCACCATGGCCCGCAGCAGCATCAACAGCACCGGGCTGTTCCGCTGGTAGGGCATGGCCACGAAGGTGCGGCCGATCTCGGCATAGGTGTCTCCCCGCTCCCGGAAGGCTTGGTCGAGCCCGGGGTAGCCATGCTCCAGATAGGAGCAGGTGCTGTCCCACCGCAACCCATGCCAGGTCGAGAGGGCCAGGCGCAGGGAGCCGGCGAGGGTGCCTCGGTTGCGGTCCAGGATCAGCAAGTGCCAGTAGTGAGCATCCCGCCCGTCGAGGTCGACATCCTCGGGGCCGTGGGGAGACACCCGGCGATAGGAGCGGGCTCGCACCGATCCAACCCAGCGGGCCAGGGAGCGGAAGTGGCTGGGCGAGAGAAAGAAGGCGCTGAAGTGATCTTGCTCGAAACAGCATTGGGAGGCCAGGTCACCGTTGAGGAGGTCTGCTGCTGCCTGTTCCATCCAGGATCCTGAAGCGCCGATCACCTTGCCTTCAGATCCTCTCCTTTTATAGTCGCATTGTGAGATCTGGAAACCCGCCCCTGACCAAACTTCCAGGCTTCCCCACCCTGGAGTGCAGTGGAGCCGTGGTTTTGCTCCATCAAGGTGCGGGTTCCACCATCGATCATTTTTTGCGGGGCCCCTTGGAAGGGTTGGGGACATGCCCCCTGGAGATGGATTCCGGGAAAAAACCCACCGCAAGCAGCCTGAACACGTTGCTCACGGCTCCCCTGATCGTGGTGGTGCGCTATCTGCCACGGGATTGGCTCAGGCCCCTGGGCCAGGCCAAGGCGGCCGGGGCCAGATTGATCTACCTCATGGATGACGACCTGCTGGACCCGGAGCTTTTGGCCGAGCTGCCGCCGGTCTATCGGCGTCGGGTCAGGGAACGGATCACGGCGCAGCGTGGCCGGGTGCCCCTGCTGTTTGATCGGGTTTGGGTCACCAGTGGTTTCCTGGCCCAGAAGTATGCGCACCTCGGCGCTGAGTTGTTGCCGTTGCACCCCCATCCCAGCTTGCTGGAGGAGCGACCCCGGTTTCAATTGGCTTACCTCGGCACCAGCGTGCATCAGCAGGAGTTTGCTTGGTTGCGGGAGTTGCTCGCCCTGCTACAGGCCCGCAATGCCCAGACCCATGTGGACCTGTTTGGTGATCTGCGCATCAATCGCCAGTTCCGCGAGCTGCCGCGCATCCGCGTCCTTCACCCCATGGCCTGGCCCAGTTACTTGGCGGAAACAGGGTTGGGCCGTGTGGATGTGTTGCTCACCCCTTTGCTGGCCAGCCCCGTGAATGCGGCCAGGGCTCCGGTGAAATTCGTTGATGCCGCTCGCCTTGGAGCCGCAGGCCTCTACTCCGATCGGCCTCCCTACCAGGGGTTCATCCGCCAGGGCCTGGATGGCTTGTTGCTGGGGGATAACCCGTGGGACTGGCTGCAGGCGATTGAGCGACTGATCGACGATGGCGAGATGCGGCTGCGGCTGGCCGCAGCCGCACGGGAGCGGGCCCTGGGGATGTGCCGGGGTGGATCGCCGGTGGGTGGGGCGGCGGATGCATGGGAAACTGATCATTTCGTAACAAAGGCGCCGGGACATGCTTGACAACGGGGGGCGGCGGGATCCAGTGGGCTCGTGCCTGGTGAGAGCTGCCGCCACCGCAAGCGCTCTCCTGCTTGCCCTACCGGCCGGCGACGCGGTTGGGGGAGAACCGCCGGGCCCTCGCCCGGCCCGAACCCCCAGCCCGGAGATCGTCGCCCCCGCCATCGACCCCGCTCTCTCGGGCAACATGCGCTATCGGCTGGGGCCTGGAGACAGGCTCAAGATGTCGGTGTTTCGCATGGAGGGTTACGAGACCACCGCCGAGGTGCTGAGTGATGGCACCTTGAGCCTGCCCCGGCTGGGTAGCGTGCCGGTGTGGGGCCTGACCCTGGATGAGGCCCGCAACCGAATCACAGCCGGCTACAGCCGCATTCTGCGACGACCCATCGTTTATCTCGACCTGGTGGAGGCCCGCCCCGTGCGTGTGGCCATCACCGGGGAAGTGCAGCGACCGGGTTTGTACAGCATCAGCAAGGGGGGGGCCAACCAACTCGCCAGCACCGGGGGGGGAACGGGCCCGGGCACCGTGATCCAAACCAGCGGTTGGCCCACGCTTCTCGAAGCCATCCAGAAGGCTGGAGGCCTCACCGCCTACGGCGATCTCCGACGGCTCACGGTGGAACGCCGCATGGGGGGGCCAGGTTCGCCGATCAAAACGCTGCAGTTTGATTTCTGGCAGGTGCTCTCTGGTGGCGGGGCCGTCACCAACCCGCTGCTCTACGACGGCGACAGCATCAGCATCCCCCGGGCGGACAACCTCAGTGAGGCGGAGCTGCTCGCCGTGGCCTCCTCCACCTTTGCTCCCGACACCATCACGGTGAATGTGGTTGGCGAGGTGTTGCGACCAGGCACCTTGAATGTGAAGGCGAACAGTCCTCTCTCCGGTGCCCTGCTCTCTGCCGGAGGGCTGACCCGCCGGGCCAGTGGGGTGAATGTGCGGTTGCTGCGGCTCCTGCCTTCCGGGGCCATCAAACAGGCCATGATTCAGTTTGATCCCGCCGCACCCTTGGGCTCGGCCCACAACCCCCCCTTGCAGCAGGGGGATGTGGTGGTGGTGGATCGCCATCGCTGGGCCAAGGCCACCGACAGCTTGACCGACGTGTTGCAGCCCGTGGGCCCTGTCATCAACGCCAGCTCGTTGCTGCGCATCCTGGGGCTGGGGTTTTAAACCCTGCACCAGGAGTTGGGGCAACCCAGGGCCAGGCGGCGGAGGCTCTCAGGTCAGTCGTTGCCAGCGGCGTAGGAGTTGGCGGCGGCTGTGCCGCAGGTTATGGCCGTCCTGTTGGGATCGGTTCGCGCCGAAGCGTTGAGCTTCGTATTGGGCCACGAAGGTCTCCAGCTCGGGATCGAGTTGGGGCCAGCGCTGCCTGAGGCGGGCTGCGAGTTGGGGCAAGGTTTCCCCCGCCCGAGGAACCCAACCTTGACGGGCGAAGGCCAGCAGGCAGCGGTCGAGCTCCCGCCGTTGGGGATCCCCTGCGCCCCGCCGGCGTAACCAGCCCAGCAGGGAAAGACCCCCGGCCAGGCCGATCGCCACTCCCGCCAGCACCAAGACTCCCAGGAGGTCGCGCCGATCTCCGAGGAGCCGTGTCAGCAGCGCCTCCTGGCTGCGGGCGTCGTAGCCCAACCACCAGCGCGTCCAGGCCAGATCAATGCCCCACCACTGCCGTTCCAACCAGCGGAGCGGATCTGTGCTTCCCACCGCCACCGGGGCTGAAGCGGGGCCCTCATCCATCACCCAGAGGCTGGGATCCAGCTCTACCCAACCCTTCCCTTCGAGCCAAACTTCGGTCCAGGCGTGGGCGTTGGCTTGGCGCAGATCGAGGTAGCCCGGCCCACTCACCGGTTGCACCCAGCTGCCCCCCTGGTAGCCGCTCACCACGCGGGCAGGCAAGCCAGACGCCCGCATCAGGGCGGCGGCAGCGCTGGCGAAGTGACCGCAGAACCCCTGGCGCCGCTCAAAGAGAAAGGCATCCATGGGAGCCACCGCCGGCAGACGACCGGGCTCTCGGGTGTAGCGAAACGGGTGGCTCCGCATCCAATCCTCCAGCCGTTGGAGGCGTTCCAGGGGAGGACCTTCGGCCCAGGTGGCGCCCAGGGCCTCGAGGCGGGGATTGGTGCCCCGGGGCAAGGCCAGCAGCTCGGGGCCAGGCCGTTGCCGTTGCCAGGGCCGCTCCGGCGCCTCGGCGGTGATCCCGTAGGCGCGCCGCTGGCCCCGGGGACCGCGGTGCACCAGCTCCCCCTGGCCCGTGATCCGCAGTTGACGGGTGCTCGGCCGGCCGCTGCCATCCCAGGGAAGCCTCTCCAGGGTGCTCGGCTCGCTAAGCCACACCTGGGTCAAGGGGCCCGTGCCTTCCCTTGCCCTCTGCCAGCCCAGGAGCTCCAAGGAGGGGTTCTCTGCCCGAACGGTCCATCGGGTTCCGTCAAACACCTCGTGCACCAGCACCCGCCACTGGCGGGCCTGCGGCGGCGGTGGGGCGCCGCTGGCAAAGGTCACCCGGGCGGCTGGCGCCATGCTCGTGGCCAGGGTGGCGATGCTGCCAGGCTCAAGGGTGTCGCTCAGGCCGGTGACGGCCGCGGCGCCCCAGCCGCCGGGAAAGACTCCGACGGGGGGCATGCGTGGCACCAGCAGAAACAACACCAAGGCCACGGGCAAGGCAGCCAGCACCACCCCCAGACTGCGCCGCAGGAGCACCGCCCACTGGGCTGCGGAGCCCATCTCCAGGGCCAACAACCCGGAGAGGGCCAAAATCACGGCCAGGGCTTGGAGCACGCTCGACCCGAGATCGGGCTGCATGGCACCCTGCAGGCCGGCGCTCAGCAGCTGCAGCAAGCAGACCATCCGTCGCTCCGGGAGACGGCGCGCTTCCCAGAGCTTCAACCCCGTGAGGATGGTGATCAGCATGGCGAGGCTGCTGAGCAGATCCACCGGCCGCATCATCAACACTCCAGCCACCAGCAGGCCGAAGGCCAGCCACTGCAGCAGGGATGAGGTGCGCCAGCGGTTCATGACGCCTCCGCCAGCAGCAGCAGGCAGCGGTCGCGGTGGGCCAGGCCTTCGTCAGGGCCCACCACCTGGCCGTTCCAGAGGAGGCCATAGGGAATGCCCTGCCGGTGCAGTTGGCACAGGCGTTCACAGAGGTGTTGCAGGGCCACCTCCCGGGGCAGGGAGGGATCGAGGGCGATCACCAGCTGGCCCGGGGCGTCCTGGGTGAAGCGTTTGACTAGGGCTCCACGACCCTGGGCCATCAGTCTCCAGGCCATGCGGCTGGGACTGTCCTGGGGCCTCCTGGGCCGCAGGTCATGCCATTTGTCTCCCGCGGGCCCGGGCCGGTCGGCCTTACCGCGCTCGAGCCCAACCGGTTGGAGTTCCCTTTGTTCCAACACTGGCCCGGGCTTGCGGGCCGGCACAATCCGTTGGGGCACGCTCGGCTGCCAGACGGTCCAGCAGATGAAGAGCCCCAGGGGGGCCGTGCTCATCAGGCGCAGGCGGCCGGGGAGCTGCCAGCCCCGGGTGGTGGGTGTCCAGGGCAGCTCCAGTCGATGGTCTCCGGGGCGGAGCACGTCCACCACCAGTGGCTCGCTGCTGGATCCATTGGCCCATTGCAGCTGCAACCCTTCGCAAAGCGTGGCGCTGCGCAGGCCCAGGGGATAGGGCACCGTTTCCTCGGCAAAGCCCCAGGGGGGGCTGCCACAGCTCACGTCGAGCCCGTGCAGGTTGAAATGGGTGAGATGCAAGGCCAACAGCCAGATGGCCAACATCAAGAAGGCCAACAGCAAGGGCCCATTGGTTTGGGTCTGCACCCCCACCACCAGCAGCAGGGCCAGCCCCCCCAGCCAGAGCCAGCCCAGCCCCGTCGGGAGGATGTAGAGGGTGCGCAGCCCCAAGCGCAGGGAGGGCTGTCGCCGGGGGGGAAGGCGGGGGTCCAGGCGCTTCAGCAGGTCCATGGGCCGGAGTCGTCGGTCATGGGTCAGCGCAGCCCCTCCACCGAGGCCAGCAACGCCATGCTCAGCTCCGCCCCCTCTCCCCGGGGTTGCCCCCCATCCATGCGGTGCTCCGCCACCGCCGGCAGCACCGCCTGCACGTCGTCGGGGGTGACATGGCCGCGGCCCTCCAGCAGAGACCAGGCCCGCGCCGCAGCCAGCAGGGCCAGACCCGCCCGGGGGGAAAGGGGAAAGCCGCCCTGGCCCTTCTGGCGGCTGCGGGCCAGCAAATCCAGCACGTAGTCGAGAAGTGCCGCTCCGCAGTGCTGACGTTCCACGGCCTGCTGAAGCTTCACCAGATCCTCGGGACCCAGCTTGCCGCTGATGGCCGAAGGATGGAGAGCTTCCCCATCGAGAAGGGCCCGCTCAGCGGCCCGGGAAGGAAAGCCCAGACTGAGACGCATCAGGAAGCGATCCAATTGGGATTCAGGCAGGGGATTGGTGCCCCCTTGATCGAGGCCATTCTGGGTGGCGATCACCAGGAAGGGTTCGGGTAGGGGGTGGCTGACTCCATCGACACTCACCCGCCCAGCAGCCATGGCCTCCAGCAAGGCGCTCTGGGTGCGGGGGGAGGCTCGGTTGATTTCATCGGCCAGCAACACCTGGCAGAAGAGGGGGCCGGGCTGGAAGCGGAAACGGTTCTCGGTTGAGTCCCAAATGTTGAAGCCGGTGAGATCTGCCGGGAGGAGATCACTGGTGAAGCTCACTCGCCGAAATTCCAAGCCAAAGCTGCGGGCCAGGGCCTCCGCCAGGGTGGATTTGCCCGTGCCGGGCAGATCCTCAATCAGGAGATGGCCCCGGGCCAGAAGACAAGCCAACGCCAGTTTCACTTCCTGGGTCTTCCCAAGCAGCACTTGGCTGATGGAGGCGATCACCGGTTCCATGCTGGTCAGGCTCAGGGAGGTGGCTGTCACGGGGATGGCGTTCCTGGTAGAGGCGAGGGGAGAAAGAGTTCACTACATTGTGATCCAGGAGATTTCTAACCGCCTTGCTGCCAATGTCGTCTTCGACCCATGGCGGCAACCGAACGCACATCGCCCGCAGCCTCGGCTGCCACCCGGCCCAGCTGCTCGATCTGAGTGCCTCCTTGGCACCGTTCGCCCCGCCCCTGCCCTTGCGGAGGCTACTGATTCGAGCCCTCCTTGGCGGGGATGGTTCCCCGTTGCGGGATTACCCCGATCGAACGTTCCTGACGCTGCGGAGCGTCATTGCCCGTCTTCATGGCCTGGAGTCCGAGCAGGTGTTGCCGGGGAATGGGGCCGCCGAACTCTTCACCTGGGTCGCCCGCGACGCCGCGGCCCTTGGGCCGAGCCTGCTGCCGGTGCCGGGCTTTGCCGACTACCGCCGCGCCCTGGAGTGCTGGGGCGGAACCTGGCAACCCTGGCCCCTCCCCCTGGTGTGGGGGGACCGCTTTCCCCAGGCCTTTCCCTGGACCTCCACCAGTGCGCAGGCCCCCGTGCTCTGGATCACCAATCCCCACAACCCGTCGGGCCAGCTCTGGAGTCGCGACTCCTTGGAAGCCCTGTTGGGGCGCACCGAGCTGCTGATCATTGACGAGGCTTTTCTTCCCCTTTGCCCGGCGGGCGAGGCCCAGTCACTGGTGCCCCTCGTGGGGCGGCACCCCAATTTGGTGGTGATCCGTAGCCTGACCAAGCTCTATGGCCTCGCTGGCCTGCGGCTGGCCTATGCCCTGGCCTCTGCGGAGCGCTTGCGGCGATGGGCCCGCTGGCGTGATCCCTGGCCCTTGAATGGTCTTGCCATGGCCGCCGGGGAAGCGCTGCTCGGTAATCCCGTTGCCTACGCCCACTGGTGCGGGCGGGTCGGGGAGTGGGTGAGCCGGGAGGGGGCGGCGTTGGCAGGGGCCCTGTCGACCATCCCAGAGCTTCAGCCGCTGCCATCCGCCGCCAATTACCTGCTGGTGCGGGGCCGGTCCCTGGAGGGGGGGGCCATGTCCCTGGAGCCGTTGCGGCTGGCCCTGGAACAACGTCACCGCATCCTGGTGCGCGACTGCCGATCGTTCACGGGGTTGGATGACACCTGGCTGCGCATCGCCCTCAGCGATCGACGGGGGCGCCAGCGGCTGCTGCGGGCCCTGCGCCTGGAGGGCCCCAGGGCCAGCCGTGGGTGAATGGGGTCACTGGGCTGGAGGAAACGCCCTAGGTTCACCGCCAGCCCAACGCCATCCCCCCATGCCCCTCCCGCCGGGCCCCACCGCCTGGGCACCGTGGCAGCTGATCCAGTGGATCCGCTCCCCCTTCGACATGATGCGCCAGTGCGCGGAGACCTACGGGGATGTGTTCACCCTGAGGGTGGGGTATGGATTGGCACCCGCCGTGTTCTGCTGTGATCCGGAGGGGTTGAAGCTGCTGCTGGGGAGCGACGAGGGGCCCCAGATCACCGCCCCAGGGGAGATCAACAACCAGTTCGCTCCCCTTCTGGGTCCCCAGTCGGTGATTGGCTTGAGCGGGGAGCCCCATCGGCGCATGCGCCAGCTGTTGATGCCTCCCTTCCACGGCGAGCGTCTGCGCTCCTATGGCGAGGTCATCAGCGGCATTGTTCAAGACGAAGCGGATCGCTGGGTGGAGATGGAGCCCATCGACGTGCGGAAAGCCATGCAGCGAATGTCCATGCGGGTGATCCTGCAAACCGTTTTCGGTTTGCAGGTGGGGCCACGGCTCCTCCAGCTGGAGGAGCGCTTGGTTGATCTGTTGGAGATGGCCAATCAACCGATCAGCACCCTGACGCTCTTTTCCGATCTGCTGCAGCTGGATCTGGGGCCGGTCAGTCCCTGGGGCCAGTTTCTCCGCAAGCGCGACGTCATCGATGGGTTGTTGTTTCAGGAGATCGCCGAACGTCGCGCCCTGGGGGATCAGCAGCGCGATGACATTCTCAGCCTTCTGCTCGAGGCCCGGGATGAAGGGGGCCAACCCCTCACCGACCAGGAACTGCGCGATGAGCTGATCACCCTGCTTGTGGCGGGCCATGAAACCACCGCCACGGCCCTGAGCTGGGCCCTCTCCTGGCTGGCCAGCCGGCCCGAGGTGCAAGATCGGCTGCGCCGGGAGGTGCTGGAGGCCAGCCCCCCATCCGCGGGGCCGCTGGAAAGTCCCTCCCTGATGCGGCTTCCCTATTTGCAGGCCGTGTGCAACGAAACCCTGCGTCTGTATCCCGTGGGCATGATCACCTTCCCCCGGCGATTGGAGGTGCCCCTCACCCTGGCGGGCCACAGACTGGAGGCGGGCACCACGGTGTATGGCTGCATCTATCTGGCGCATCGCCGGCCGGACGTGTATCCAGAGCCGGAGCGGTTTGACCCCGACCGATTTCTTTCGGGCAGTTTTGGGCCCACCACCTTCCTGCCTTTCGGCGGCGGCAGCCGCCGCTGCATCGGCATGGCCTTTGCCCTGTTTGAGATGAAAGTGGTGCTGTCTCAGTTGGTTCGGCGCTTCGAGGTCGAGCTCGATCCCACCACTCCCCTGCCTTTGAAACCGGTGCGGCGGGGCCTGACCGCTGGAATCTCGCCGGTGTGGCTGCGGGTGCGGAGCACCACGCCGGAGGCGATCCAACCTCGCCACCGGGACCCTCAAAGACCGGCCAGCCCTGTGTCGTAGGCCGTGAGACCGCAGGTGGTGGCAGCCTGCTTCCAAGCCTGCTCAAAACGGGACCAACGGAAAGCCCGGGGGTCGCTGCGGCTGCGGCTCCGGTCGACGGCGGCGTGGGTGGTGAGGCGGCTGAGGGGAATGCCCCAGCGGGCTTGCCAGAGCAACACCTGCGCGGCGGCGGCGGTGTATTGAGCGGGGGTGTAGCCGCTGTGGGCGGGGGTGTCCCCGCGGCCGTCGGGGGGGGTGACCAGGCTGAGATGGAGGGCGACGTTGTTGATGGAGCCCGGGGAGGTGGGGCGGATGCGCACGCTCATGTCGCCCCAGGCCGACATGCCGGCGCCAAAGGCCCGCCGTTCATCCGCAACAAGGCGCAGCCGCTTGCCGGTGGGGGAAATGAGCATGTGATAACTCAACTGATCCGCGTCCCGGGGGTGGAAGGTGCGGAAGAGCTTCAAGGTGTCGGCCTCGCTGATCACGGTTTCGTGGAGCACGATCAGCTGGGGCTGATGGGGCACGGCACGGCCATGGCCATCGCGATGTTGCCGTGCTCCGTAGTTGCTGGGATCGGCGGGAGTGGCTTGCTCGGGTTGGAGGGTTCCTTGGCGGATCAGGGCGGCGGTGCAACGCTCCAGAACCTCGGGCTTCTGGGGTGGCACGGGGCTGGGGGGCAGCTCGCGCACGCGCCAGGAGGGCTGCGGCGCGCAGGCGGCGAGGGCCAGGGCGGCGAGGGGGGCAAGGGCAGCGAGGCGGCGGAGGGGAACGGGGCTGGCGGTCACCACGCGAGGGATCGAACGATGGGTCATGGGCCCAGTCAAGACCGACCCGTCCACCTGGAGGGTCTGCCGATGACCAAGGATTGACCCGAGACAGCGAGGCGCATGCCCTCCCAGCCCTTTCCCCCCACGGCGTTCATCGGCCTCGGTGCCCTTGGCGCCCCCATGGCGGCCAATCTGTTGGCTGCTGGTGTGCCTCTGATCGTGCACACCCGCTCCTGGGACCGGGAAGCTCCCGTGGTGGCGGCGGGTGGTCGCGCGGCGGCCAGTCCGGCGGCGGCGGCGGCCGCCGCCCGGGTGGTGATGCTCTGCCTGAGTGATGGTCCGGCGGTGGAAGCCGTGCTGTTTGCACCCGGGGGGGTTGTGGAGAGCCTGGCCCGGCAGCCTGGCGGCGATCGCAACGCCGTTGGCACCCCCTCCGCTCAAGAGGCGTTCCCTCCCCTGGTGATTGATTTCTCGACCATTGAGCCCAGCCGCACCCGGGAGCTGGCAGAGCGGTTGGCCACCCATGGCATCGCCTGGCTGGACGCCCCCGTCACCGGCGGCACGGAGGGTGCCCGGGCTGGCACCCTTTCGGTGTTGGTGGGTGGTGCGGCGGACGACCTGGAGAGGGCCCGGCCTTTGCTGGAGGTGGTGGGCAGCACCATCACCCACTTCGGGATGGCTGGAGCCGGCCAGCAGGCCAAGGCGATCAATCAGATCCTGGTGGCCGGCAGTTATGCGGCAGTGGCGGAAGCCATGGCCCTGGGGCAGCGCCTCGGGCTGCCCATGGACGACCTGCGGCAGGCGCTGGCCAGGGGAGCGGCCGGGTCCTGGGCCCTGGAGCACCGGGCCGCGGGCATGGTCGCCGGCCAGTTTCCCCTGGGATTCCGCCTGACGTTGCACCGCAAGGATCTGGCCATTGCCCTGGCCGCCGCTGAGGAGGCGGGGATGGAGCTGCCGGTGTGCCGGGTGGTGGCCGCCATGGAGGACCAACTGATGGCGGCCGGCCATGGGGATGAGGATGTCTCCGTCTTGGCCCGCTTCTTCCCGGAGGCCCCGGGGGAACCGCGTCCTACGGAACCGGTTCCCCCGGGGGGGAGCTGGCCTCGACCGCGGCCTTCACGTTCTTGACGATGGCCGCAAAGGATGGGGTGTTCCTTAACCCGTTGGGGAGGTTGGCTTCGGTGAAGTTGGGTCGCCGACCCGCGAGACAGCCCGGGTCGTTGCGCTGACCACTGGCTGGCATGAGCTGGCTGCTGATGAACGCCCTGGACTGGCAGGAGAGGGTCCATCCCAGGGGGATGGTGAACATGGGGCTGTTCTCCCGCTTGGTGTTGCGGACGAACCGGTTGTCATCCCGCGAGGGAGGGCCGTCAGTCATCGTGTAGTTCGGCCAGAGCGTGATGCAGAGCCCTTTGCTGGACCCATCACTGCAATTGATGCCGAAGTCGTGAAGGGTTTTCGCCGCGCTGGCCTGTCGGGTGGCGAATAGGGCATCCAGCGCGGAGAATCCGCGCAACCGTTGGGGATGTTTCGATGTTGAAGCATGGGCGGCCCCATCGCTGTCGGTCGGGCTGACCTGCAGAAAACTGGACCGGTTCACAATGGCCATGGGCACCACGGCCCCCTTGTTGTCCAGGCCCTCATCCGATAAGGCCTCTTTAAGTGCCGCGGCCAGCTCCTGGCCGGTCACGGCGCCGGTGTTGTCGTAATAGCCCCCATCCACCGTGCGCCTCTCCCGCTGGGCGAGGGAGGCCTTGCCATCGGGATTGGTTCGACCAAAAAAGGCATAGGGGGTGATGAACGGGAAGCGAGCACTCATGATCGCCGCGGTGCTCGTGCGCACCTCCTGAGATCCATTGGTGCGCATGGGCTCATGGAACGTGGCCTGGCCAGCGAAGGTGAAGGGCGCCATGAGAAAGCGCCTGCCAGACTCCACTTCCGTGGTGTTGAGCACCAGGAAAGGACGGGGGTTGGCGCCAACCCTGGGTGCCTTCTGACTGCCGTAAAAGGGCGTCTCCAGGGAGATGGCGGGCCATTCCTTGCCGGAGGGCTCCCTCAGCCCGGGCGTGTCGCTGAACGACAATTCCAGGCCCAGGGAACGGTCCCAGGCGGAAACGGGCCAGGGGTACATCCGTTGGGTGGTGTCACCGGTCAACATCGCCGCCAGCACGGGGGAGAGGTGATCGGCGTCAAAGACCCGATCCACACGCTGCACAATTCCGTCGTTGTTTCCCGATGGATCAAGGGCATTCACGTAAAGCGCGGCCCCCACGCTCCCCCCGGAGACCCCACTGATGGCAAACACATGGCGTGGGAAATCCGGCACCTCCCGGCTCAGGGTGGCCAGGGCTTTTGCGGCGTGATAGGCAGCGAACACCCCTCCCCCCTGGGCGGAGACCACGTAGATCGGCCAGGTCTTGCCTGGGGGGGTGGCCTGGATCTGCTGACGTCGATCTCCTTCGTCGAGCCAATGCCTCAAGGCTGTGCTGATGGGTGGCAGGGGGCCTGGGGGTTTGGTGGCCCTGGTGCTGCTGGAGGGTGCGTCCGGATAAAGGCGCACCGCATGGTTGTCGTTGACGCGAAAACTGTTCAGCGCCAAGGCCACCACCAGCAGCAGGGCCACCAGGGGGACGCCGCTGTTGACGGAGAAGGCGAAGAGGGTGGCGGCAAAAACAAGGATGATGGCCAGAGAGTCGAAGAGGATGGCAATTGCTCCAAGGGACCTCGGCACCACCACACCGCTCCTGAGGCTGGCATTCAGGAGGATGGGCAGGAGCAAACCCACCACCAGCAACGTGCCATAGAGAAGCCAGTACCCCCGCGGCGTTCCTCCATCCCTCCCTCCTTCCCTCCCCAAGCGCCACAACGCCAGCAGCACCGCACCCGCCAGCAGCAGGAGATAGAGATGCCCAATCTCCCCTCCGAAGGGGCCATAGGCGGCGCGGGAGATGGGCACGGTGATCAAGGCCAGGTTGAGCCAGGCCAGCCCCATCAGGAGAAGTTCGCTTCTGGGGGAGAACAGGCCATCCCGCTCGCCGGAGCGAACCCGTAGGGCTTGAACAGCCCGCTTCAGCCCGGTGGCGGGCCGTTGGGCATCGGGCGGTTGGGAGGTGTGGGAGCGCACAACCAACAGGGCCATCAGTGCCGTCGCCTCCAACACCAACACCAGCACCATCCAGGGGGCACTGCCGATCCAGCCGACCCCGAGGATGAACCCCGCAGCAAACACCAGCAAGGGCCCGATCCCCAACCAGCGGGGGAGCCACCAAACCACCCACGGTGGCATGAAGGACACCTTGGGCTTCTCGATCCCTGTCACCCTCGTGGGGAGCATCCAACGCAGATCGCTGAGGCGGCGGGCCGTCAGCCAGAGCAGGATCCCGAAGACGCCCCCAAAGAAGGCCGCCTTGAGGAAGGCCCCCCATTCGTGGTCCAGGGCCATGGCGAGCAGCACATCCTTCAGCTGTTGGGTGCAGAACAGGAGGGCTACCGCGCCAAGGAACAGCAGCGGCACCCGCAGGTAAAGCAGGTAGCTACTGAATTCCTGTAAGACTTTGGCGATGCGTTCCCAGCGTTTCTGAGCTGCTAGGACGAGCTCTGGTGGTGCCACCGTTGTTGCCATGCGCGTCTTGGATCCTTCCTATGGACGTGGCAGGGCCTGGATCCCGGATCGAAGGATCTCTTCATGCTTGTCCCCCCGCGCGCCCCGCTAGCCCAGCTCCCGCAACCAGCGGCGCAGCAGGGGCAGGCTGAGGCCGATCACGTTCGACACGCATCCCTCCACCGACTCCACCAGCAGGCCCCCCCGACCTTCCAAGGCGAAGCCGCCCGCGCATTGCAGGGGTTCGCCGCTGGCCACATAGGCCTCGATCTCCTCCTCCTCCAGGGCCGCGAATCGCACCCGGGTGGTGATGACGGCGAGCCATTCCCTTGGCCCCCCGTCCCCGCCGGCGGGGCTGGCGGCGGGCCCAGCCAGGAGACAGTGGCCCGTGAGGAGATCGCCCCAGCCGCCGGCCATGCGGCGCCAACGGCGGCTGGCTTCCGCCGAGTCGCCTGGCTTGCCAAACACGTCTCCCCCCACCACCAGCAAGGAATCACAGCCCAGCACCCCCCGAATCTCCCCATCGGCCGTGGTCAGCCCCTCCCTGACGGCGCTGGCCTTGGCCTGGGCCAGCCGCCGCACCAGTCGGCTCGGATCGGGATCCGTGATCGCCTCCTCCTCCACGCCGCTCACCCGCACCTGGTGGGGAATGGAGGCCTGCTCCAGCAGGCGGCGGCGGGCAGGAGACGCCGAGGCCAGCAGCAACATCGCGGCATTCCGGATCGCCATCACCCTGGCATGGCTTCGAGCCCCGGGCCGGCCGCCAGCTCCAGCCAGGAGCCATCGGGCCGCCGCAGTGTCATCCGCTCGGCCCTGAGCTGGTAGCCGCCATCCCCTGGCAGGGCCTCCTCCCGGGCCAGGCCGCCCGGCAGGTAAAGCGGATCGCCCCGCAACGGCGCGCCGATGGCGGCGCAGTGGATGCGGATCTGGTGGGGACGCCCGCTGGCGATGGACACCTCCACCCGATCGCCCTCGGTGCCGCGCTCCAGCAGGGTGAGGACGCTGCGAGCCGGGAGATCGCCCGGGCGGGCCTCCCGGGCGGCACACCAGATCTGGCCCAGCCGGGGATGGGGCCGCCGCCCGATGGAGGTGTCAACGGTGAGGGTTTCGCCGGGGCCCATGGTTTGGGGCAGGCCCCCGGGCACCAGCAGGGCCCGATACACCTTCAGACAGCCAAGGGGATCACCGGTGGTGGGCTGGGGGTGGAGCTCCAGGGCCGCCGTGCTCTCCCTGAGCCGTGCGCTCAGCCAGCGGCGGGTGGCGCTCTGGCGCGCGCACACCAGCAACCCACTGGTGAAACGCCCCAGGCGATGCACGGGCCGCGGCACCCCTCGGGGATCGTGGCGATGGCGGCGCTCCAGCAGCCGCAGCGCGGTGTGCTCCAACCAGCCGCCGGCAGGGAGCACGGGAAGGCCGGCGGGTTTATCGATCACGTGCAGATCGCCCTCCTCGTGCACCACCCTCCAGTTGGCGGGGACGGCCCCTTCCCACCAAGGGGGGCGGTGCCAGATGAGGTGATCTCCCGCCCGGAGGGGGCTGTCGTGGTGGAGAGGGTGCCCGTTGCGCAGGATCTCGCCCGCGGCCAAGCGCTCCCGCCACACCGCCAGGGAGCTGTGGGGGTGGTTGGTGGCGTAAAAAGCCGCCGCACTGCCGCTGTCCACAGCAACGCGATCCCGGTAGGCGTGGCCGCCATTGAGGGCTCCGGACAACCAGCCCGTGGGCGGGCCTGCGCCAATGGCGAGGTTTCGATCGCCCGCCGTGGTGGGCGGCTGGGGCTCCGCCTCAGTCGACCAGGCCATGCTCCAGGGCATGGCGCACCAGCTCGGTGCGGCTGGAGGTGCCCGTCTTGATGAACAGACGGCTGACGTATTTCTCCACGTTGCGGATGGAGGTGTCGAGCTGGCGGGCGATCTCCTTGTTCATCAAGCCTTCGGCCACCAGCTGCAGCACACTCGCCTCCCGGGGGGTGAAATCAAAGGCCAGGGCGGGGGCCTGCTTTTTCACTCCCCCGGTGCCGAGCATGGACCGGATCTCGGTGATTTGTTTGGCCATCTGGCCGATGTCGGCATCGGCGAAGCGGGCCGCCTCGGCCAGCAGGCGCTCCTGCCGCCCCACCACATTGCGCAGGCGCGCCACCAGCTCGTCGGGATCAAAGGGCTTGGGGATGTAGTCGTCGGCCCCGGCGGTGAAGCCGGCGATGCGATCGGCCGTCATCCCCTTGGCGGTGAGGAAGATCACGGGTGTGCCCCCCAGGCGCTCGTCGGCACGCAGGCGCTTGAGCAGGCCATAGCCATCACAACGGGGCATCATCACGTCGGTGATGACCACATCGGGCACGAGGTGCTGGGCTTGGGTCCAGCCGTCTTCCCCGTCGTTGGCGGTGCTCACCTGAAAGCCCTCGTCTTCCAGAAAGGCTTTGACGGCGGTTCGCAGGCCAGGTTCGTCATCCACCAGTAACACCCGCACCGGTGGGCGCTCCAACTCCGGGGTGGGGGTTTCGGGTTGGGGCTCGCCATTCGGGATCGAGCCGGTGGCGTCAGCGGGGGTGGAGGGAGCCATGGAAGAAGGCAACCCCGCCAGCCTACGGACGGCGGGGGCCAGGCACCACCTGCTCCCGCTCGGGCAGGTTGCCACTGAAGCCCAGCCGTCGCGCCTCCGCGGCCAAGGTGGCGGGATCCTTGCCGGCCTGATCGGGGAAGCAGGCCGCCCACCAGATCTGATGGTCGAGCCGGTTGGCGGGGGTGATCAGGCCGCCTGGATTGAGATTGCGGAGCATCAACTGGCCGCCGCCTGTGGTGCGGCCCCCTGTGATGCGCATGGGTTGGGCGCGGCTGCAGTTGAGCACGTCGACGGAAACGAACACCCGGTCTTCGGTCTGCTCCCAGAGCTTGAGCCGCCAGATGTCGGGCTGGGAAGGATCCTGCTGCCGACCGAACACGCCAAGGCGCCAGCGCCCCTTGAGGCTGCTCTTGCGCATCAACACCAGCAGGTCGGGGGGGGGCGGAGGGGTGTCGCCAAACTCCTCGTCGGTGGGACCGACGATCGGCTTGGTCGGCTCCCCTGGCGCTGGCTGGGAGGGTGCGGAGGCTTGGCCGGGGGCCGGCTGGAGGCCCTGGGCGAGGCTCGGCGGGAGCCCTTGGGCGAGGCAAGACAGGAGCAGAAGGGGCAGGAAGCCCAGCCGCGCCCGCCCTCCACTCCCTTGCCGGGCCACGCCCCGAGCCACAACCACGTTTGTCAACATGAAGCCATGCTGACCTATCTCGACCACCACGCCACCACCCCCTGTGCCAGGGAGGTGCTGGAGGCCATGGAGCCCTGGTGGCGGGAGAGCTTCGCCAACCCCTCCAGCCGTCTGTATCGGCCGGCCCTTGAGGCCTCGGCCGCCGTGGAGCATGCCCGCGCCCAGGTGGGTGAGGCCCTGGGGATGGGGGAGGAGGCGGTGGTGTTCACGAGTGGGGCCACCGAGGCCAACAACCTCGCCCTTCGCGGGGCCCTGGAGGCGGCGGCCTCGGCCGGCGAGCGCCGCCGTGCCGTGGTGACCCTGGCCACCGAGCACCGGGCCGTGCTCGACCCCCTGGCCGCCCTGGCCCGCCAGGGGGTGCCCCTCACCACGTTGCCCGTGGAGGCGGATGGTTTGGTGGATCTGGACCGCTTGGCCGATGCCCTGGGGCCCGACACCTTGCTGCTGTCGGTGATGGCGGCCAACAACGAGATCGGCGTGCTCCAGCCCCTGGAGAAGATCGGAGCGCTCTGCCGTCGCCAGGGGGTGTTGTTTCATTGCGATGCCGCCCAGGCGGTGGGGCACATCCCTCTGCGGATGGGGGAGCTGGGCGTGGATCTGCTCACCCTCAGCGCCCACAAGTTTTACGGGCCCAAGGGGGTGGGCGCCCTGCTGATCCGCCCCGGCGTGGCCATCGCCCCCCAGCAGCTCGGAGGAGGCCAGGAGCGGGGGTTGCGGGCGGGCACCCTGCCGGTGCCCTTGATCATCGGGTTGGCCGCCGCCCTGCGGTTGGCCCTGGAGGATCGCCAGGAGCGGGGCGACCGGCTGGCGGCCCTGCGGGATGAGCTCTGGCGGCAGTTGGAGCGGCTGGGGGGGATCACCCGCAACGGCTCGGCGGTGCATTGCCTGCCCCACAGCCTCAATGTCAGCGTGTCGGGGGTGGATGGCGGGCGGATGCACCAGCGGTTGCGTCGCCGGCTGGCGGTGAGCAGTGGCTCCGCCTGCAGCCAGGGCAGCCCATCGCATGTGTTGGCGGCTTTGGGACGCAGCCGTGAGGAGGCCTCGGCCTCGATCCGGTTCGGCCTGGGTCGTGACACCGGCGCGGCGGCGGTGGCGGAAGCGGTGGCTGCGGTGGAGGAGGCCCTGACCGATCTGCGGCACCCTGTCTAGGTTGTGGGCCTGGTCGTCCCCCGATCTTCATGAACGCTCCCATCTCGTCCCCCCGCCTGGATGTGGGAAAAGCCCTGGGGGAGGGGTGGCGGGCCTTTCGTCGGGCGCCCTGGTTGTTCGTGGGTTTCGGCCTGGTTCTCACCGGCTTGCAGCTGGCCCTCCAGGCCTTTCAACCCACCGTGTCGGCCGACAAGCTGCCGCCCCTGACGCCGGATCTCATCCTCAACGATTGGGCGGCCCAGTTGCCCCGGCTGACCTACGGCACCGTCACCCTTGGCCTGCTGCTGCTCACCGCGGTCCTGGGGGTGGTGGCCAATCTTTGGGGCACCTGCGGCATGGTGCGGGCCGCCTGGGTGGCCCTGGGGGGAAGGACACCCACCGTTGGCACCTTCATCCGCTGGGATCCCCGGGCCCTGCTGCGGCTCTACCTGCCGGGGTTCCTGCTGGCTTGCGGCGTGGCGTTCGCCGTGGTGGTGCTGGTGCTGCTGGCGGTGGTGTTGAGCCAGGTGAGCCCTTGGCTGGTGTTGCCCTCCGCCTTGTTGCTGGTGGTCGGGGCCGTCTACCTCTCCGTGAGCCAGATGTTCCTGCCGCAGGTGGCCCTGCTCCACGACGACCATCCCTTTGACGCCTTGGCCCGGGGCCGTGCCGTGGTCGACCCGGTTTGGCCCCAGGTGGTGCTTCTGGCCCTTCTCAATGCCGGGTTGCTGCTGGCGGGCGTGCTGGCCTGTGGCGTGGGGCTGTTCGTGGCCATGCCCGTGGTGATCTGCGTGGCCACGGCGGCCTACCGCCAGCTGTTCGGACCAGACGACCGCACCGGTCTCACGCGACGGGAGCTGGAGGCGCGGGGTTAACGGAAGGGCCCCGCCGTGAGCAACACGAAGCCCGCCACCCCCACCACCGCCAACAAACACTGGGCCACGCGACTGACCAGCATCCCGGCCACCACCGCCAGGCCCACCAGGAGTGATCGCTTCAGGCGCAGCAGGCCCAAGGGGCCAAGGGAGGTGGGGGCGGTGAGCAGTTCCCCGAGGGCGGCCCCCAGCAAGGGCCCCACCAGGGCCCCCACCAGCGGACCACCCACCGGCAGGGCCGGCAGCATCCCGAGCAGGCCAGCGAGCAAGCCGAGGCCAGAGCCGATGTAGGCCCAGCGGGTGGCCTGCATCCGGGCGGCGCCGAGCACAAGGCCGAGGGCGTCCGCGCCCCAACCCAGCAGCAGGATCACCCCCGCCAGGAGCAGGGGGGGCCAACCCGCGCTCCAACCCACCGCCCAGACCCACAGCAGGGCGCCCAAGGGAAGCAGGGCCAGGCCGGGGAGCACCGGCAGCAGGGTGCCTGGAATCGCCAAGAGCTGCACCGCCAGGGCCGCCCACCAGAGCCCGTCGACACGGGTGAGGTGGGGAGGCGCAAGGTGAGAAAAATCCAAGGAGGGAAAGGGGATTTGGGGGAAGGCGGGCTTGGCGAAGCGTAAATCTGTCGCGTGCTGGCGGGGTTGGCGGGCCGCTCAGGCCGGCTCGCAGGGGAAGTCGTCGGCCTGGCCCAGGGGCTGGCGCAGGCGGAAGCGGGGATGGGCGGGATCCTCCAGGCTCCACCACCATTTGCCGTCGCTGAAGCTGGCCTCGCCGGCGTTGTTGGTGCGGGGCAGCTGCAGGGTGAGATCGCGCCAGCGCAACACCACTCCACCCCCGATGGGCACCGGGGCGTTGCTGGGATCGGGGATGGCGGGCTCATCCAGCGGACCCTTGACCAGCAGGGCGGTGAGGGGGTCGCCGTCGCAGAGAAAGGCCTGGGGCTCGAAGGTGGTCACGGCCCGGGCCGGGAGGGGCCAGGCCAGGCAGGCGAGGGCGCAGCAGACGACCAACCCGGTGAGCAGCCACGCGGCCAGCCCTGCCGATGCCCCCGGATGGGGCGCCGTTGCTGCTCCGCCGCCACGGTGTGGCCGCCAGCGTCGCCAAAGTGGAGTGATGGCGAGCATTCGCGCCAAGGCAATGAACTTTCATTCTCCAGAACAGCTCCTCCCATCGGCGAAGACGGCCAGCCCCCCAAGGAACGACCCAGCGGTGGCCGCCAGCGGCCTTGGGGAGCCCATCAGGGGGGAGGGTGAGATGGGCGCGGGGCCCGTTTTGGTTTTTGATGGGGGGTGCGTGTTTTGTCGTCATTTCGCCGAACTGAGCGAATTGCGCAGCGGCATTCCTGGCCTGCGAATTCGCGACGGCCGCGCGGATGGGGCCCTGCGGCTGGAGCTGGCCCGCCGGGGCTTCCACCTGCGTGATGGCGCCATGGTGATCGAGGGGGAGCGGGTGTGGCATGGCGCCGAGGCCATTCACTGGCTCTGCGCCCGCATGACCCCCAGCGCCCCCTTGCTGCGGGTGTTGGCGCCGTTGTTCGCCGATGGCGCCCGTGCCCGCGGGGGTTACCCCTTCTTGCTGCTTGCTCGCCGCCTGGCCCTCGGCGTGCGGGGGTTGCCGGTGGATCCGGAGGCCAACGGTTGACCGTTTCCGTTGTGGAGATGAATCTCCGTCGTGAAGACGATCCTCCCTCTTGAAGATGATTCCCGAAACGTCATGATCGTGGCTCCTATCGACGGATGACCACGATGGGGTCGTCGCCAAAGCCCTTGGATCCGCAGCCCGCCCCCTCCGCCACCACACTCCAGGCCAGCGAGGGATTGGTGGGGTGGTTGGCCGAGCAGGAGGTGGCCCTCGCCTTCACCACCTACCGCGCCAACCGGCTGCTGCTGCTCGGCCGCGACCTGGCGGGCGGGCTGCGGGTGCAGGAACGGTTGTTTGATCGGCCGATGGGCCTTTTCGTTGAGGGGGATAGCCTCTGGATGGTCGGCCGCTGCCAGATCTGGCGGCTCGACAACCACCTTGCCCCTGGCCTGCTGCACGAGGGGGGAGACCGGTTGTATGTGCCCGCCAGCTGCGCGGTCACCGGCGAAGTGAACGCCCATGAGCTGGTGGTGGCCAGCCGGGGGCCCTGGGCCG
The DNA here is from genome assembly GCA_046340755.1 of Cyanobacteriota bacterium. GTDB lineage: Bacteria > Cyanobacteriota > Cyanobacteriia > PCC-6307 > Cyanobiaceae > Cyanobium. Next base: position 5,908 of record JBKDSY010000026.1, on the reverse strand, counting down.
GGCAGGTGCTGTTTGTGAACACCGCTTTCAGCTGCCTGGCGGGGCTGGAGCGGGGCAGCAGCTTCGCGCCGCGTTGGCAGCCCCCCTTTCTGGAGCGCCTGGCGGCGGAAGACGCCTGCCACCTGAACGGCGTGGCCCTGGAGGACGGCGTTCCCGCCTGGGCCACCGCCTGCGGCCACCACGGCGGGCCCTCCAGCTGGCGCAACGACCGCCGGGATGGCGGCGTGGTGCTCCACCTGCCCAGTGATTCTGTCGTGGCCACGGGGCTGTCCATGCCCCATTCGCCCCGGTGGCACCAGGGACGGTTGTGGGTGTTGAATTCCGGCAGCGGCGAGCTGGGATGGATTGAGGAGGGGCGTTTCCAGCCCCTTTGCGCCCTGCCCGGCTTCACCCGCGGGCTGGCCTTTGTGGGGGGGTGCGCGGTGGTGGGCCTTTCCAAGTTGCGGTCGCCCCAGTTCACGGGCCTGGCCCTGGATGAGCGGCTGCCGGCGGAGGGCCATCCCGCCGGCTGCTGTGGCCTGCGGGTGATCGAGCTCTCTAGCGGGAGGGTGCTCCACAGCGTCGAACTGCCCGAGCCGATCGACGAGCTGTTTGATGTGGCGGTGCTGCCGGGGGTGCGCCAGCCGCGGGCGTTGGGGCTGCAGGGGGAGGAGATCGAGTGTTTGGTGCGCCTTCCGGATCAGGCGGAGCTGGTGCGACTGCGGCCCCTGGCGCCGAGCGGAAACCCTCACCAAGGGCCGGTGCTGCCGGTTTTTGGCCTCCCGGAGGCCCGCCCGCTCCCGGAGGCTGGCCCGTCAGCCGTGCCCGAGGCGCCCGTGCCCGATCCCGCCGCGGTGACGGAGTCGATCCGCTATCAGCGGGTGTTTCACCTCACCCCGGCCAACCTCGCCCCCTACTCGGCCCTCACCCACCCCTCCCTGGCCCCGGGCAGCCTGGCGCTGGAGCGGATCAGCGGGGAATTGCTGGGGGTGTCCGCCATGGCGGCTGGAGCCATGGTGGCCTTCGCGATCGCCGAACGCCAGGCCGATGGCGGCGCCCAGCTGCTCTCGCTGAAGGTGGCGCCGACTTGGCGTCGCCGGGGCATCGGCACGGGGTTGCTGAGGGGCTTGATGCAGTTCCTGGTTTCCGAGGGGGTGGGGCTGTTGACGGTGCGCTACCGGGCCACGCCCCTCACCACGGCGGCTTTGGAGCCGATGTTGGCGCGGCTGGGCTGGGAGGCACCCCGCACGGAGTTTGTGTTGCTGGAGGGTCGGGCGGCCCGGCTCGCGGCGGTGGGCTGGGCCGATCGCCATCCGATCCAGGCGCCCTACAGCCTGCTTCCCTGGGGTCGGTTGACCCCCGAGCAACTCCGGGCCGCCTCCGCCCTGGAGGCGCCGCTGGAGTTGCTGCCGCCGCAGGCGGATCAGCCCCAGCCCGATCCGTTTCTTTCCCTCGCCTTGCTGCACGGGCAGGCGCCGGTGGGATGGCTGCTCGTGCATCGCGTGGGCAACGACAGCGTGCGGTATTCCAGCTTGTTTGTGCAGCCGGCCCATCGAGGCCGTGCCCGGGCCCTGGCGATGCTGCATGAGGGTTTTCGCCGCCAACACGCCCAGTCCCTTTCCATCGCGCGTGCCGCCATCGACAGCCGTAACGCGGCCATGCTGCGCGTGTTGCGCCGCCATCTGGCCGCCCACCTGCAGGGGATTGGCGAGTCGCGGTGCAGCCGGAGCCCGGCCGCACCCCAGATCTCACCCTGATCCCTCAGAAGCAAGGGGGCAACCCGAGGCGAAGAGGCCCGTTGCGAAGAGGACCGAGGCGAAGGATCCGCTCCAGTGGCGCCCCCAGCAGGCAAACCAATGGTAAATTCATTGAATTGAGGGGGATGATAGCACAATTTTGAAATTGAGATCGCCGATCTATCAATATGAAGATATGTGTTAAAATCAGAGGTGTTGTCGGCGGACGATTCGGGTCTGTCGTATGCAGGAAAAACTACATTTAATCGCAAGAAAGTGGCCTTCTTCAATCATCGCCTTGTTCCTTCTCCCGGTTCCCCGTTTGCTCTGGCGCTCCATCGCTTGCAGGAGCGCCTGGTTGCCTGGGCGGGAGAGCCGGGCCCCTTTGCCCCCTTGGTGCGACAGGGCTTCGACGCGGACGTGAGCAGTTCCGCGGCTGCGGAGCTGGCGCCGCTGGAAGCGCTCGGCCATGCCATCGACCTGCCCCTCCAGGGTGGCCGCGATGGCAAGGGCGATGAAGGGGAGATCGTCTCCGCCCGGTTGCGCAGCGTTTTGCCTGGCGCCGCCAGGGCTGAAGACAACGACCCCCGCTGGATCGATGGCGGCGCCCAGGCGGCCCTGGTGATCGATGGCATGGCACCGAGCGTGTTGCTGAATGGATCTCGCGCCGCGGCTTTCGCGGGATCTTCGAGCGACCTTGGCTTGCCGGATGTGGGCTTTTACGCCAGCCCCAAGCTGGTGGACATCGACGCTGACGGTGATCTGGATGCGTTCATCGGCACAAGAGAGGGGAACACGCTGTTTTTCCGCAATGGCGGCAGTGCCGAGAGCCCCGCGTTTGCAGGGTCGACCACGGGCTTTGGCCTGCCGGATGTGGGGTATTTCGCCAGCCCCAGCTTTGCCGACATCGATGCCGACGGCGATCTGGATGCCTTCCTCGGCAACAGCGAGGGGAACATTCTGATGTTTCGCAACACGGGAAGTGCCACAAGTGCGGCGTTTGCGGGGTCTTCCCAGGGCATCGGGCTGCCTGATGTGGGAGCCAACGCTGTTCTCAGCTTTGCCGATGTGGATGCCGATGGTGATCTTGATGCCTTGATTGGCAATTACGACGGCAACATCCTGTTTTTCCGCAACACGGGCACCGCCACCCACGCGGCCTTTGCCGGGTCATCCCTTGGCTTTGGCCTGCCGGATGTGGGGTTCTATGCCAGCCCCCAGCTAGTTGACATGGATGCCGATGGCGATCTCGATCTGTTCACTGGCCTGCGCGATGGCACCACGCTGTTTTTCCGGAACACCGGCACCCCGAGCACAGCGGCTTTTGCCGGGTCATCCCTTGGTTATGGGCTGCCGGATGTGGGCTCGTTTGCCAGCCCCACCTTTGCCGATGTGGATGGCGATGGTGATCTGGATGCCTTCTTGGGCAACCGTGAGGGCAACACCCTGTGCTTCCGCAACAGCGGAGGTGGCCTCGGCTCCAGCAATACCAGCGGCGCCTATGGCGTTGGCCAGGTGATCACGATTCTTGTGCCGTTCACGGAGGTGGTTCATGTGGATACCACAGGTGGAGTTCCCAGCCTGCTGTTGGAAACGGGCAACAATGACCGGTCAGCCAGCTATGCCGGGGGTAGCGGCGGCGACACCCTCAGATTCACCTACACGGTGCAGGTTGGTGACAGCAGCGCCGATCTCGATGTTGCTTCCAGCGGTGCGCTGCAGCTGAATGGAGCCACCATCCGGGATGGCGCGGGCAACAACGCCAATCTCAGCCTGCCGTCGCCCGGCAGCAGGGGATCCCTCGGCGCCCAGGCGGCCCTGGTGATCGATGGGTCGACAACCTCCGCGCTCACCCGCAACAGCTTCAGCTCGGTTTTCAGCGACGGCTCCAGCCCCGGCGATGCCCTCAGCGACGAGATGCTCCTCGGCCATTGCAGGCTGAATTTGCGCAGGGCCGAGGTCGACAACGACCGTGCTCGGGCCCGGGCCGGTTCGGCGAGTCTGGCCATCGGAACGGAAGTCACGGCTGATGAGCCCATCCCGTTGCTGGCCATCGCCGCTGACTCCTGCCCGGCCAGCGCGAGTTTGGGGGGTGTGAGCTTCAGCCTGCCGCAGTGGCCTGCTTGCGCCGGGGCTGGAACAACGGCTGACGTGATTGGGGAGTGGCAGGGCCTGACCCCTGCGCAGATCTCCTTGACCCATCGCAGCCCAATACACCCTCTTTGAGATCCGCTGTCGCCGCGCCATTGAACCGACCCCAGCGGTGAAGAGACCACCCCCGCTGGGCCCAGCAAGAGAAACCTTCGCAAAACCTTCGCAAAACATTCTTTCAACCTTCGCGGCGCGGTCGACCCCGAGTGCGCCCCTGCACCCCTCCATTCCCAGCTGATTTGCAAGGGCGAAGGGTAAATGTTAAATTTTGGTAAATTCAGTCCAGGACACCACAGTTCACTCTGCGGCGGTCTATGACACCCCGAAAATTCCCTGAATTTCCGTGGGTCTCTCCTTCCGAAGTGTTTTCCCTGCCGAGGCCACCTCACTGGAATTGGCGCTTTAGCTCCTCGATCAGCGCCTCACGGCCTGGGCGGGAGACGGAGAGGCTTTCGCCGCGGTGCTGCGCCAAGCTTTCGGCACGGAGCCGACCACCCCCGCCGCCGAGGCCTTGCGCGCCACCCTCACGGGCGCGGGTTTGGGGTTGGCCTTGGAGGTGCAGCCCTTGTCAGGGCTGAGCGGTGCCTATGCGGCGGCCACGGCCACCACATCGGAACGGGTGTTGCTCGATGGGGCCTGGCTGGCGGCGGCGAGCGCCGAAGATTTGGAGGCGGTGTTGCTTGAAGAGGTGGGCCATGCCATCGACCAACGGCTGAATGGCGCCCTCGACACCCCGGGCGATGAGGGCGAAGTGTTTTCCGCTTTGCTGCGGGATGTCACACCGAGCGCCTCCAGTGCCAGCGAGGACGACCAGCGGTGGCTCTCGGTGGGGGGTCAGGAGGTGTTGGTGGAAGGGGCGGACACCACGGCGCCCAGCGTGCTTCTAAATGGCTCGCGGAATCCGGTTATGTCTTATGAAGGGCAGAATCTCTTTGGTATTCAGGGAGCATATGGCTACAGTTTTCTAGCCATTGTTGACCTCAATGCTGATGCAAAACTGGATATCTTTCTCGCTGGAGACAATGGCTATGTGGCTGCCTACTACAATCAGGGAACAATCTACAGCCCGTCTTACACGACCTCATTTACCCTTCTCCCGAACGTATCTCTCGACTATTCTGGGTCTTTAGGACTAGGTATTGCCTTCGGCGATATGGACGGGGATGCAGACTTTGACCTTTACGTGGGAGCCAATAATGGCAACACTTATTTTTACCGTAATACTGGATCGCTCGCGAGTCCCAGCTTCACAACCTTCTCTGTATCTGGCGGCACTCTGCCAGACGTGGGTGAAAGGGCAACGCCTGCGTTAGCCGACATCGATGGCGATGGCGATCTCGACATGTTCGTTGGGATGTTGGATGGCAATACCTTGTTTTTCCGCAATACGGGCAACAATCACATCTTTGGGCCATCCCAGAGCCCCTTTGGGATCGGCGATGTGGGTGATGATGCAAGGTTGAACTTTGTTGACATCGATGCTGACGGGGATCTTGACGCCTTCGTGGGCAACAGGAATGCCCAGATTTTCCTGTACAGAAACACCGGCTCCTCCGCGACCCCCGCATTCGCTGCTGCTTCATATCTTTTTGGCGCCCCCGCCACAAATAATTATTTTGCACAAGCTGTTTTTGCAGATATTGATGCCGATGGTGATCTTGACAGTTTTGTTGCAGTTCCATATCAAAAAATTCATTTTTACCGCAACACCGGTGGCGGCCTAACCTCTACTAATTCCAATGGCACCTACGCCCTGGGCAGCACCATCAACATTCGTGTGCCGTTCTCGGAGGTCGTAACGGTCACCGGCACCCCCACCCTGCTGCTGGAAACGGGCACCACCGATCGCCTGGCCACCTATGCCTCCGGCAGTGGCACCGATACCCTCACCTTCACCTACGTGGTGCAGGCAGGCGACACCTCGGCTGATCTGGATGCCGTCTCCACCACCTCCCTGCAGCTCAATGGCGGCACGATCAAGGATGGGGCGGGCAATGATGCCTCCCTCACCCTGCCTTCCCCGGCTGCCACGGGTTCCCTTG
>JBKDSY010000025.1:0-10741 GCA_046340755.1 Cyanobacteriota bacterium | reverse complement strand
TTAATCCTCTGGTTGTCGCCACCACCACGGCTGGTGGGCGGTTGGGCGCCAGCGGCCTCCGGGTGTTGCTTGGATGGGGGTTCCTGGAGAGTTCGGCCCGCCCTCAGCCTTGATGGCGGGCTTTTTTTCTGGGGCTGCCGCACAATGAAGCCCCCCTTTCTTGGCTGCCCTGGCGCTGATGCCCGCCCCCTCGCCCTACGCCGGGGTCACGGTGGCCTTGGCCACCCGCCATGGCAAGGAGCGGGTGATCGCCCGGGCCTTGCGCCATGGCCTGGGGGCCGACCTGCTGCATGTGCGCTCGGTCGACACCGACGCCCTCGGCACGTTCTGCGGCGGGGTGCGGCGCCCGGGCAGCGCCCTGGCGGCCTGCATTGCCAAGGCGGAGGCGGCGCTGGTGGCGGGGGGAGTGGAGTTTGCGATCGCCAGTGAAGGCAGCTTCGGGCCCCATCCCCAGCTGCCCTTCCTGGCCGCGGGGCGGGAATGGCTGGTGTTTGTTGACCGTTGCCGGGGCTTGACCATCAGCGAGCAGCTCCTGGCCCCCCGCACCAACTTTGCCCACCGGCTCGTGACCGCCCCGGAGGCCAGCGGGCCCGACCAAGGGCTGGGGCGCTGGCTGGAGCAGGTGGGGTTCCCCAGCCATGGCCTGATGGTGCGGGCCCACAACGGCGGGGCCGGGGCGGCGGAGGTGGAGAAGGGGCTGCACCAGTGGGAGGAGCTGGTGGCCGCGATCAGGCGTGCCGCCGCCGCCTCCAGCGATGGGCTGGCTCTGGTGGAAACCGACATGCGGGCCCATTGCAATCCCACGCGGATGGGGACCATTCGGCAGTTGACCTTTCGCCTGGTGCGGCGCCTCGCCAGCCCCTGCCCCGCTTGCCAAGCCCCTGGATGGGGCGTGGTGGATCAGCGATCCGGGTTGCCCTGTGGCGTCTGCGGGTTCCCCACCGCCCTCACCCGGGCGGTGGTGTGGGGATGCAGCCGTTGCGGCCACCAGGAGGAGATGCCCCGACCGGATGGGCTGCACCTGGCGGATCCGGGGCAGTGCAACTGGTGCAATCCCTAGGTTGAGTTTGGAATTGCGCGATGGGCTCCCGTGGCGATCCAGCCCTGGGCCGGGGGAGCGGGGTCAATCCTCCGGGTTGTCTGGCGGTGGCGGGTCGCTTTTGGCCTTGGGAGTGATGGAGGTGGTGGGAACAGGGAGCTCCGCCACCAGGATCTTGTCGACCCGCTTGCCATCCATGTCCATCACTTCAAAGCTGAGGCCATCCCACTGGAAGTGTTCGCCGGCCATGGGGATGCGCCCCAGTTGGTGCATGACGAATCCACCAATGGTGTGGTAGCTGCCGGAGATCTCATCGGGGAGCTCCTCCCGATCGACGAGGTCTTTGAAATCGCCGATGTCGAGGGAGCCATCGAGGAGCCAGGAGCCATCCTCCCGTTCGATCACCAGCGGTTCCTCCTGGTCTTCGGCGGAGGGGAGGTCGCCGACGATGGCCTCCATCAGGTCGTTGAGCGTGAGCAGGCCTTCGATGCCGCCGTATTCATCGGTGACCAGGGCAATGTGCACCCCGGTCTGGCGGAACTGCTCCAACACATTGAGGGCGCGCATGCTGGCGGCCACAAACAGCGGGGGTTGCATCATGCCCTCCAGGTCCACGGGCTGGTTTTCCACGACGGCCGTGAGCAGGGTGCGAATGCGAATGGTGCCAACACAGTCGTCGAGGCTGCCCCGGGCCACGGGAAAACGGGAGTGGGTGCTTTCGAGCACTTCCTTCAAGGAGAGTTCCAGGGGCTCCTCCAGGTCGAGCCAGGCGATTTCCGTGCGGGGGGTCATCATCGACTTGATCGGGCGATCCCCCAGCCGGAACACCCTCTGCACCATCTCGTGCTCCGCCTCCTCAAAGACACCGGATTCGGTGCCTTGACGGATCAGCGCCTTGATTTCCTCCTCCGTGATCTCCGGTTCCTCCGAGGCTTTCACCCCCATCAGGCGCAACATGCTGTCGGTGGAGCCGCTGAGGATGTGCACCAGCGGGGCGGTGACGCGGGAGAGCCATCGCATCGGCCCGGCCACCTCACAGGCAATGGATTCGGGATTGCCGAGGGCGATGCGCTTGGGCACCAGCTCGCCGATCACCAGGGAGAGGTAGGTGATGATGGTGACCACCAAGGCCAGGCTCACCAGCTCGCTCGATCCCCGCAGGGCGGGAACGGTGTCGAGATAGGGCTTGAGCCGCTGGGCGATGGTTGCCCCGCCGAGGGCACCGCTGAGGATGCCGATCAGGGTGATGCCCACCTGGATGGTGGAGAGAAAATCGTTGGGGGAATTGGCCAGCTTGAGGGCTGATCTCGCCTTGCGGTTGCCCCGATCCGCCAGTTGCTCAAGCCTTACTTTTCTCGCTGAAACAATGGCGATCTCCGATCCAGAAAAGATTCCATTGGCAATCTGGAGGAGAAAAATCAAAAGACACTCGCTGACGAGTGAAGACACGTGGGGGGCAATAGTGATCGCTGACCTTAGCAGCACCTCCGCGATTTCGTTGGGAAAGCCACCCAGTTTGCCTGGGGTGCGCCGGGGGTTCTTTAGCAAGTCTTTGGCTTTTGCCCGAGGGAACCCCCTGGGGCAGCTCCCCCAGGGGCGCGGCTCTCCCTAATCGGGGCCAGGCCTTTGGGAGGGTTGGGGTGCCAGGCAGCGATAGGCCCGCGGCCCCCCCTGTGGCGCTCCCCCCGCGGCAGCGCTCCGTTCCGGGCGGTGGGCCGCAGGGGGGAGCGGCACGCAGTCGCGCCCTGGAATCTCCGGTGCGGACGCCTCCAGGGACCACACCAGCCAGGGGCCCGCCTCCCCAGCCGGCGGCTCCTGGCCCTCCTGCTCCCAGCGGCGCACCCGCCGGCCCGCATACCAGTTCAGGCTCGGCCGTTCATCCGATCGCCACAGATAAGCCGGGCTCTCGGGGTGCCCGCGCACCTCCAGGGCCACTGGGAGCACGGGCCAGGTTTCGTTCAATTCCCAGAGCCACAGCGGGCCGCCAAGCAGGGCGAGCAAGGCCCCCCAGAGCCCGGCGATCAGCACCACAGCCCCCGCCAGGCGGCGCCCCTGTCGCCGGTTCAGGAGCCCCATCCCCCCCACCAGAAGGCCCACCCCGCCGGAGGCGGCCACCGGCGCGAAGGGACGCAGGGCCGGGTTGCCGCTTAGGAGGGCGACCCCGGCGCCCAGGCTGAGCAGGCCCCCGAGCAGGGCCCAGAGGGCTGGGATGCGTTGGGTGAGCAAGGGCCAGGGGGGCCTCAGGGCCTGGGCGCGGGTCACCAGCCAGGCCAGGACGGGGCCGCAGGAAAGCAGCAGCGGCGGCCAGAGCAGGAGGCTGTACCAAGGCAACTGGGTGCGCAGGGGCAACACCAAGGCGGCGGTGAGCACCGTGGTGCCCAGGCACCAGCGGCCGGCCTGGCTGCGCCGCTCCCGCCAGGCCAGGGCCATGGCGGCGGGCCAGAGGGCCAGCCAGGGCCAGCCCCCCTCCAACACCTCGGTGATGGCCATGCCGGGCCCGCCGCTGTGGCCTTCCAGCCGTTGGTGCACCCGGGCAAAGCCCTGGCCCAGCCACATCCGCAGGGCGTCTGGACCACGCACCAGGCCATGGGCTCCGTGCCAGGCCAGCCCAGGGAGCAACCCCAGGGCCAGGCCGGCGAGCAGCCAGGGCCAGTGGCGCTTCCCCAGCTCCCCATCCCAGGCCCGCAGCAGGAGCGTGCCCCCCAGGATGGGCAGGGCCAAGGGGGCTTTGAGCAACAGCAGGGCCGAGCCCGCCAGACCCATCCACAACCCATCCCGCAGCAGGGCTCCGGCCCCTCGCCTTGGGGTGAGGGCAGCCCACCAAAGCAGCAGGATGGCCGCAAGCTGGCAGCCATCGAGCATGGCCAGATGGCCGTGGCGGGCCAGGGGCATCAGGGTGAGGGCCATGGCCGCGCTGGCCAGGGCGACGGCGGGTTGCCCGGGCCGCAGCCGGGCCTGCACCAGCCCCACCAGGGGCACCACGGCACTGGAGAGCACGGACGGCACCCAGCGGACCACCCATTCGGGGGGAAGGGTTTGGGCTGTTGCGCCGCTGAGCATGCGCCAGGCGCGGATGGCCGCGGCGATCAACAGGTGGAGGCCAGGGGGCTTGTTGAGGTAAGGATCTCCCCAGAGTTCCGGGAACAGCCCCGCGGGCCAGGGCCGCCAGGAGGTTTCCAGGGCCACCCGGGCCACCAGGCTTTCATCCCAATCCCGCAGGGGCAGCTGGTCGAGGCCCACCAGGGCGAGCACCAGGGCCAGGAGCCATAGACCGCCCAATCCCAGCCCCAGCCGTGGGGTGCCGCGAACCGGTTGGGCGTTGGTGGCTGCGGCCTCCCTCACAGCAGGTCTTCCAGGGCCCCGGGCGGGTGGGCGCTGATGGGCAGGGCATGAAGCAGCTGGAAATCCTGATAGTCAAAACCGGGGCCCACGCAACAGGTGACCAGGCTCCAGGCGCCCAGGCTGCGGGCGGCCTGCCACCAGTCGGCGGGCACCACCCGCACCGGTTGAGCCCCATCCAGGCCGGGGGGGACGGGCGCCTCCAGGGGACCCAGCAGCTGGGGCCGCGCCTCCCCTCCCTCCGGTGGCAGGAGCCAGAGTTCAAGGGGTTCGCCGCCGGCGTGGTGCCAGGTTTCGTCGGCCCCCAACACCCGGTGCCAGCGGCTGATCTCCCCGGCGGTGAGCAGAAACCAGATCAGGGTGAGGGCCGAGCGCTCGGCGCCGTCGGGCCGCTGCACGGCGATGGGGCTGCGGTGCGCTTCCCGATACCAGCCCCCCTCCGGGTGGGGCCGCAGGCCGAGCCGTTTGATCAAGGCCTGGGCGGCGTCTTGGCTCGGATCGGGCACGGCCCTCCAGGAAACGGCCCATTCTGCGCCCGCCGAAGGGGATGGCTGCTCAGGCCCGCGCCGCCGCCGGAGGCGGGCTGCCGTCCCCGGGAGCCTTCTCCAAGAGCATCCAGAGAACCTGGGCGGAGAGCAGGGCGCTGGCGTAACACCACAGCGAGGTGAGGGCCTGGCGGTTGGCCCACGCGCCGAGGGCGAAGGAGAGCAGGAGCGTGAGGGCGAAGGCGCGCACCCGGACGCTTGGCACCAGCAGTAGGGGGACAACGATCAAGGCCGCGTAGAGCACCGGACCCACCAGCGGCGGGAGCGGCAGTTCACTCCAGGGGGTGAGCGCGTAGACCAGGGTGTGGCCGACGGGCGTGGGCAGGGCGGCTTGGGGCTTGCTCAACAGCGGCAACCAGAGCAGAAGGCCTGGCACCAGGCCCAGTCCGGGCAGCCAGCTCCACGGTGGGGTGAGTTTTCCGAAGCGATGCAGCAGGGAGAGGGCCGTCCATGGCATCCACACGGGCCAGAAGGCGTAGGCGAAAAAGAGGTAGGCCAAGGCGGCCGCCACCGTGGTGGGACTCCCGTCCCCGGAGGGCGGGGTGGGGGTTTGGATCCCCAGCCACACCAGGCCCTCCAGCCCCTGTTGCAGGCCAAAGAACAGGGGGGCCAGGGCAAGGGGACGGAACTGGCGATCCCCCTTGTTGCGGGTGATTGTCCAAGTGGCGGTGCCCACGGCCACCAAAAAGCCACTGGCGAGAAAGCTGGCCGTCGCGGAGAAGCACACGGAAGACTGGCTTCCCAGAGCAACAACCCTAGAGGGCGCCGTCTTCAGTCGGGCCATCAGGCCCCGCGTCGGCTTTGGCCGTGGCGGGGTCTTGCAGGCTCCACCACCGCTCCACCACCTCCGGGCTGCCATACCAGCGGGGGCCAAAGGCGCCACCATGGGCCACCCCCTCCACCACGATGGGCCTGGACCCCTTGAGGAGGGCGCCCTCCACGGGCACCAAGCCGTCACCCCGGTCGTTGGGGTTGCCGGTGCTGTTGCGGTAGGCGGTGGGGGCCAGGCGGCGGGCGGTGTCGCTGGCCTCGCCGGCGGCGGGATCCAGGTTCACGGCTCCGGCCACGGAGACATAGCGCACGTTGTCGCGAAAGAACGCCCCGGGCAGCTCACGGTCGACCAGGGCCCGCAGGGGGGTGGCCTTCAAGGCGGTGTGGGGGCTCCCCAGGCAGATCAGCCGGTCGGCCCACTGGCGGCCGCCGTAGCGCCTCCCCTGGAAGGGCAGGTCGCTGAGAAAGAGTCGGAGCATGATTCCCCCCGAGCTGTGGCCCACCAGGGTGATCCGTCCGGTGGGCGAGGCGTCGGCCAGGGCCTGGGCCTGGGTGGCCACCCGGTCGAGGATGCGGGCCCAGGCGAAGGGGAAGACGGTGAGCAGCCATTCCAGCCGGCTCACCGGCACCAGCCGCACGGGTTGGCCCGTGAGCCGGCTGAGGGTGTCGACCATCGGGGCGTAGGCCTCGGCGGTGATCAAGAAGCCGCCGAGGATCAACACCGGTTGCGCGGGGGTGGCCTCCGGGGGCGTATCCCGCCCAGGCGCTGGGGACTTCAGAGGGTCGGTCACGGCGACACGTTCTTCACGTTCGAGAGTCTTGTGCCTCGCGGGATCAGCGGATCGCCAAGTTGGCCCCCACTGCTGCGGGGAGAGGATCCGCGGCTCTGGGACGATTCCCGGATCCCGCCGCGCTGCCGCTGGGAGGAGGAGCTGCCCCCATCCATCCCATGGACAAGCCCCGGCCGCGGGAGTGAAGTGCCGCCATCAAGGCGGGCGAGGATCATTTGGCGGAAAAGAGATCCCGCGGTTGGGTGGAGAGGGAGGTGAAGAAGGCCTCAATGGCGGCCACCAACCCCCAGTTGGAGGGGATGGCATGGCCCTCACGCACCAAGGTCATGCGCTCCTTTTCATGGTTGATGAAACTGGCTCCAGGGCGCACATGGTGGGTGTAATGATTAACAACATCCCCTGTTGCGATAAACACGCGAGCGCCGAAGTGAGGCAGCATTTTGAAGCTCCAGATCGCCCATTGCAGGATGCGCTCAAGCGGTTTGGCGTCCCTCGCGATCGAGGGAACTGGCTCGGCCAGAATGATGACGCTTGTCATCGTTTTGTAGCTGGCCAGGGTGCGCCGGTGAGCGGGCTCGGCGAACGTGTGCTCAATCAGAACCCGCAACACTTGGCAGCTTTCATACAACACCCTGGGCACGATGTAGGCCACCAGAACCACGAGCAGGTGGTGTGTCGCCAGGGCGATCAACAGGAGCAGGAGCCAGAAGGCGGTGCTGAAGGCCCGCTCCAACAGGGTGCCGGTGAAGAAGGCGTCGTGCAGGCTGGCCATCAGCGTTTGCCCGTGGAACCGGGGTGAGAGGAGCAGGCGCCGAAGGTGGCGCCAATTCACGGCATTGGGCACCCCTGGAAGAAAGCCCATCGCCTTGATCTCCTCGAAGGTCGACTCCCCAGGCGTCATCAAGGTTTTCCAGTGGTGGTGGGGCTTGCGGGCCCCAGCCACATGGCTGTTGATGTAACGACTCATCGGAGCCGTGAGCAGAACGGCGCTCAGGAGCTGGCCGATGCAATGGTTCACCCGCTCACCGCCAGGAAACGCCGCGTGGGAGGCCGCATGGCGGTTCGGTAAACGGAAATTTCGGAGCGCGTGAAGACTGTGAGCCCAACCGATGCCCATCAACAGGCAGCGGCCCCACCACGGCCAGGGCCCGAGCAGCGCTTGTTCGCAGCAGAGAAAGCCGAGAACGAGGGCCAGCCCCGAGGTGGCCAGGTTGGCGAACGGGTGGCTGGGCCGCAACTCCTGGTTGCTGTGGGGCAGGCCGGTCTGCCAGGTGAGGAACCTCTGGATGGCCGGATGACGCAGAGGGCCTGTGTTCATCGCATCGCGTTTTTGCTGATCGCAGCGGGTGCGGGGATCACGGATGGCCGGCGCGGCCAAGGGGTGATCATTGATTGATTTGTCGGGAAAGATGGTGGCCATTGTGTGGCCCTCCTCCTTGAGGTGGACCTGACCGTTGTCATCTTGGGCAACGGCCCAAGCAAAACTGCGGCGCCCTGCCCAAGCATTGTGCCGACAGGGTTTATTCGCCTGTGCAAAAATGATTTGGGCGCCCAGATCGAGATCTATGCCATACAGAACAGAGAAACAAATCGCCCAGCCTGGCAACCGCAGCTGCCTCCGCGGAGATTTGTCGCCACAGTCTCTGTTTGTGAATGTTGGCGTGCCTGGATTCCGTTCAGGCGGCCGATCCAGGGGCTGGCGTCAGCCGACCCAGCGCCATAGAGCGCGCCTTTTGCGCTCAAGCTCATCGGGGCCTGCGATCGATGCTGGGGCACTCACCCGCTTGGGCGCCCCAGCGGGCGCCTGGCCAGCGCCGCGCTCTCGGGCAGGCCGCTGAGGCGTCATCGCTTATAGGCAGCGGTGGATAAAGTGCCCCGACCAGTGGTGTGGGGGGAAGGAGGCAGGTGCCGCAGCCGAGCCAGCCGAAACACAAGGGCCGCAAGGTAGGCCACTCCGCCCATCACAAGCAAAACCTGCTCACGGTTCTGGAGCTGTTGCTTGATCTGGCCGGTGAGCAGTCGGAAGGGGTGTGGCAATCCGTGGCGAAGGCGATCGGCGCCCAACAATGCGAGAATCTGCGCCTGGCCCTGGTTGTTCGCTGGGATGCCAATCAACCGCACCACTTGCTTGTCACTTCGGCGTTAAAAGATCCCTGGGGCCGAGATGATCCGTCTGCCCCAGGGGAAACGAGCAGGATTGGCACTGTGGAGGCGATCAGACGTTGCCTTGAAAATACCAATCGCAATCTGCAGCATACGGGACGCGGGGTGGATACACCGATCAAATCTTTTGAAACGGGTCAGATCCATAACTCTCTCTATCTCTTGGAAGAACTTCAGCTCCTCACAAGAATCAAGTCTCCTGCCAAGCGACCCATAGGCCGTCAGAAAAGCGGGACTGAAAAGCGCTCCAACGATCCCTACTGGAGCTTTTGGCTTGATTTTTCCTCACTTGGCAGTGTGCGAAAGAGTGATTGCCTTGCACTTGTCGACCAGCTCTGGCAGGCCACTTGGGACGACAAGGAGTCAGGTTCGCGCTCGCCAGCCAGCCGCGATCACGACACTGAACGGAAGACAGACCTTGACAAGTGGGTGCGAGACAACCTTGAACGTTGGCGCACACGATTTGAAGCGATCGATGATGTGAAGGCCCGCCGCGTTCATGTGGAGTTGAATGTGGCGATTCAGCTGGCCGGCCGCCCTGTTGACCAAGGCTCGGCAGAAGCCGAACCCCGACCGCTCCAGCCTGCGGATCTCAAAGCCGTGATTGCGGCACCAGGAAGCCAGATGTTGTTGATCTGGGAGGAAGGGGGCGCGGGAAAAACGAGCCTGGCCTTTCGCATCGCCCGTTGGGGGCTCGACGGCCTGTTGGCCGACCATCCCCAGTTGCCTGTTCTGCTCGATCCCGCCACGGGCGATGGCGATGTGGTTGAACGGCTGCACAGCCAACTGAGGCATCTTCAGGATCCGGAGCTGACCTGTGACTTTGTGCGCGACCTGCTGCGCCACCGTCGCCTACTGCCGATCGTCGACCACGTCTCCGAGCTCAGCGATCAGCAACGCCAGTGGCTGAGCCGCGAATTACCGCCCCATCTGGTGCTGCTCACCTCCCGGAGGCGGGAGAACAGCTTGTTCCCGGCCTGGTCGATCAGTGAACTTCAGCCCCAGAGATTGGAGGGAGAGGCGCTGTTTGCTTTTTTCGAAGCTTATCTTCAAGCCAAAGGCTGTCTCGCTGGCGGTGGCGCTTTCTCGCTGTCCGCGGAAGATCAGATGCACACGCGCGATCTGCTCGAGCGCATGGTGGGCAACAAGCCGATCACCGTGTTGTTGGTGTGCATGGTGATCGACAAGGCTCTCGCTCACGTTGCCGAGGGCCGGATCGAACTGCTGCCGAGCTCCGTGCCCGAGTTGATGTTGGATTATGTCGAGCGTAGTTTCAACAACATCTCGCCCGACAACAGGCGCCTCGCCGATGGCACGCCACTGCGGCCCGGATGGATGTCAGACATCCTCAAGGCGCTGGCCCTGGCGGCCCATCGCCAAAACAACGACGCCTATCGCCCGCAAAACTTTGACTTGCCCCTGGCCCATGGGGTCCTGAGCACGATCCCCTTGCCGGGCGAGCTGGGGGCAAGCGAGGAGCAACGGCGCGACCTGGTCTTGTATCTGCACGTCAATCTCAACCTGCTGCAGCGCAAAGGGGGAAGCGACAGAAACCCGATGTATCGGGTGGCCCTCGATCCCTTGGCCGACTATCTGGCCGCCCTGGCCCTGATGGATGAGCTCAACGGCGGATCGCCGCCCACCAGTCTCGACGACCGTGCCCTTTACCAGCGGGTGCGGGATTGGCTGGATCTGCTAGACCGCAGGCTGGAGCGGGAGCAGGGCGACGCGGGCGCGTTGATGCGCGGTTTTCTGGCGGCCTGCCGTGATGGCTACAGAGAGTTGCTCTCGCGAGCTCTCTCCTCCCTTGATCCAGAGCTGAAGAAGCGGTGGGAGGACATTCTTGACACGTTTGCTCGTCTTGCCGGGATCGACCCGCTGGAAGAGCGCAGGTTGGAGGTGCGCCACCTGATCCGTCGCCATGCGGGAGACCTGTTCTGGTCCAACCCCGAGCTGCTCCCCAAGGCGATCGCCGAGCTCACCGGCTTTGCCAAGGAGTTTGCGGGGGGAAAGGAGCTGGATCAGGCCCTGATTCCCCTCTCCCGCACCCTGGCCAAAACCACCCTGCCGGAGCAGGTGCGCACCGCCGCCGC
>JBKDSY010000024.1:0-25066 GCA_046340755.1 Cyanobacteriota bacterium | reverse complement strand
AGGCCCGTCGCTGGCAGGTCCCCATCGGCGGGTCCCGGCGCCAGGGCCTCGACCGACTCCGGCGCGGCGGCCTGCTCCAGAAAGCGGCGCAGCATGGGGCGGGCGGTGGCGGCGTCCGCGAGGGCCGTCCCCATCCCCTCCAGGGCCGCCCGCAGCCGCCGGCCCGCCTTGCCGGGGGGCACAAACCGCCCAAAGCTGGCCAGGAGCACCACGGCATCAGCGGTGGCGAGCACCTCGGCGGGCAGGAGGTGGGGGCCGAGGGAATGGGCGATCACCACCCGGGGGCCCCCTTCCTGCCAGCGGGGTTCGTGGGGGGGACGCTCGCCGTAGCCCCGCTCGCCGCTCCACCAGTGCCAGCCCCGCGCCCGAAGCCTCGCTTCCAGGGGCTGCCACTGGCTCCCATCACTGGCCCAGCCATGCCTGGCAATCACCTGCGGTGACGGATCCAAGGGGGCCATGGCCGAGGGCATCCAGGAGGCGGTTCAGGGTGCCGCCGGGTAGATCCTGGCGCAGCACCAGCCGCAGCCGGGCCGTGCCCTCCGGCACCGTGGGGGGCCGGATGGCGACGGTGAGCAGGCCCGCGGCCTCCAGCCGGGCCTGCAGGGCGAGGGCACGGCCGTCGTCACCCACCAACAGGGGCAGGATCGGTCCTTCCCCCGGCGGCCGGGGCCAGCCGGCGGCGACCAACCCTTCCCGCCAGCGGCGGGCGCGGGCCAACAGGGCGGCCCGGGCGCTGGCCCCGTCGGGGTTGTCGCGCAGGAGGGCGAGGGCGGCCCGGGCGCCGGCGGCCAGGGGGGGGGCGAGGGCGGTGGTGTAGCGAAAGGCGCCGCTGCCCTGCAGCAGCCAGGCGCCAAGGGTGGCATCGGTGGCCAGGAAGGCGCCGCCGCTGCCCAGGGCCTTGCCAAAGGTGCCACTCACGATCGCCACCTCCGCCAGGCCATGGGCCAGGCCGCGACCGCCGGGCCCCACCACCCCCAGGGCATGGGCCTCATCCACCAGCAGGGGGGCGTCGTGGCGGGCGCAGAGGGCGGCCATCGCCGCCAGGGGCGGACTGGTGCCCTCCATGCTGTAGACGCTCTCGCAGAGCACCAGGAGGGGCCGGCTGGGGTCGGCGCGGCGGGCGGCGACCAGGCGCCGTTCCAGGTCGGCCAGATCGTTGGGCGCGAAGCGCCGCAGCCGGGCGCCGCTGGCCCGCACCCCGACCAACAGGGAGTGGTGGATCAGGCGATCGGCGAACACCAGGCTGTGGCGGTCCGCCAGGGCGGTGACGGCGGCGATGTTGGCCTGGAACCCGCTGGGAAACAGCCACACCCGCTCCCGACCCAGCCAGGCCGCCAGCTCGTCTTCCAACAGGCCATGCACGGCCCGGCTCCCGGTCACCAGCCGGGAGGCACCGGCCCCAAGGCCACTGGCCGCCAACTCCGCCGCCGCCGCCGCCACCACGGCCGGGTGATGGCTGAGCCCCAGGTAGTCGTTGCTGGCGCGGACGCGCAGGGGGGGGGAGGGCTCCAGCGCGGCAGTCGCTGCACGGGCGGTGACCGGGGGGGACAGGGCCTGGAGGTGGGCGGCGCTGGCGGGGAGGGGGGCGAAGGAGCGCAGCTGGCGCAACCGGTCTGGGGGAAGGGAGGCCAGGGACGCCTGGAGGCGCTGGCGCCAGCCGGAAGGGGAGCCGCCCGGGGGGGGCGGGGGGCCGGTGGGGGAGGCGAGAGTGCTCAGGGTGTTCCGAGGGCGGGAACGGCGAAAGTCTGAACGGGCGCGGGCCGGGGGCAGGCTTCCCCCCAGTCACGGGGCAACGATCCTCGTCGCCGCGACGACCACCACGACCTCAACCCACGCCATTCCCGCGTCCACCCGCACTTGCCGAGTCCATCCGCTGGCGCTCGGGCAGGCCATTCCCCAGCGGGAATCAAGCCAGCCGAGCCCACCCTCTTCCAATGACAGCTGGCAAAGACTCGGCGGACAGCCAAAATCTTTGCCCATATTTTGCAAGACCCATATGTTGCAAAATTAGATCATTGAGGCCATCGCACTTGATGACAATGGGAAAGAGATTGACACCGCCATTGCGATTTTAAGATTCAACGAAAGCCTTGCTTCCGTTGATGCTGCGAATGAAAGTCTTGCTTCCGTTGATTCGGCGGGGGCCCTCTCATCAGAGGACTGGGTTAGAGAACCCCACGCTTGGCCCAGGCGAGACAGGCTTTCACTTGTTCAGCCTCGGGACGGATATCAGAGTTTTCTGTCATGAAGGCCAAACGCTTTTTCCCTCCTCCGACTGCTTCAACTCCGGACGGAGCTTGAAATGCTTGGAGCAAATCGCCTTGAACGATGCCCGCTGAGCGGCCATCTGGTCACGCAACCGCTGGATCTCCGGCCGCACTTCGCGATCCGGCCTCACCCTGGAAGCCAGGAGGGAGATCGAGGCAGGGGGGAGAGGACGAGACCGTGCCAGAAGGCGACGATTCAATTGAGGGAAAACAGCTTGTCGTAGGCGTAATACTCCGGCTTGTCGAGGCCGTCATGCCAGAGCATGCGACGCAACTGGATGATCTCCTTGCGCTGCGCCACAATGATCTGCCGCGCCAGGCGCCGCAGGGTGGGGTTGGCGGTCTTGTTCAGGGCATCGTGGGCCATCATCAGGGCCCCGCCGTGGTGGTGGAGCATCCCCTCCAGAAACCAGCGCACCCTGGTCTCGCGGGTGGGCGTGCTCGCCATCATCCGCATCGCCTCGATCTGGGCCGGGCTCATGCGGATCAGATCCGCCAGCCCATCGGGATCGCCGCCGGGTTTGAGCGCCACCGGATAGACCGGCGCCTCGGGATACCAGGCCTTGCGCCATTGGCCCATCGCCTTGATCTCCTGGGCCTGGTCGCGCCAGATCTCCTTCGCCAGGGCCCCCACCCCAGGCACGCCGATGTCAAACACAAACTCGCTCATCCGCAGGGCACCGGTGTGGTGCTGCACCATGCCATCGATCCAGCGCAGGTCGTAGGTGCGGCCCGCCGGGCCGACATCGTGGGCATGGGCGTGGGCGGCGGGGCCAGGGGCGGCGGCCTCCGGCGGGCCGTGGTGGTGGTGATGGTGCGGGGGATGGCCAGGGGACTCCACCTGGGCCAGCGCTGCCGGAGCAGCCAGGGCCATCAGGGCAAGGGAGGCCAGAACAAAACGCCGCACAGGAAGGTCTGCGAGAAGCCCATCCAGGGTGCACGCTCCAGTTAGTGGAGAGTCAAGCCCCCAGCCGGCGCTCGCCGCCCCGGGGGCGAAGGGCTCACCCCAGGGCCTGCCTCAAGGCGACGACACCAAACACCACAAACATCCCGCCGCTGAGGCGATAGAGCAGCTTCTCGCTGATCCGGCCACCGATCCACTTGCCTGCCCCCACCGCCAGCCAGGTCACCAGACCATGGCCCATCAGGGTGCCCGCGAGCAGGCCCGGGAAGGTGAAGGCCGGCGCGGTGGCCAGGAAGATGGTGGTGAACTGGGTGCGATCCCCCAGCTCCGCGAGGAACACCAGGGCAAAGGCTTCCCAGATCACCGCCCAGGGCCCGCTGATGCGGCCCCGACGCTCCGCCTCGCTCACGGCTTCCTCCGCCTCCCGCTCCTCCTCCGCCGCCTCGTGGGCCCCCATGCCCTGGGCGTCCACCAGAAGCTTCACACCGAACACCAGAAACAGCACGGCCGCCAGCCAGGGCACCACAAAAGGCGGCAACAATTCCCGCAGGCCATACCCCAACCCCAGGGAAAGCAGGGTGACGGCGGTGAGGGCCGCGAACGCCCCGATGAACACATCCCGGCCCCGATGCCGCGCGGCCAGGATCAAGGCCATGAAGAAGGTCTTGTCGCCCAGTTCCGCCAGGGTGATGGCCGTGAGGCTCGCCCCGAAGGCGGCCAGGGACGGATGGGAGGGGAAGGCTGGGGTCATGGCGACAGATCCTCCGATAGGGCCCATGAGGAAGTCATGAGATCGCCGCGGCGATGGGCAGCTCCACAACCAACACACACCCTCGCCCACCTCCAGTGCCCCCGCCCTCCCCCACGCTCAGGGCACCACCATGGCGGCGGGCGATGGCCTGGGCGATCGCCAACCCCAACCCGCTCTGACCGCCGCGGTCTGTTCCGCTCCAGAAGCGATCAAACACCCGCTCCCTCTCCCGGGGCGGGATGCCCGGGCCCTCATCCGCCACCACCACCCGCACCTGTCGGCCCGCCGCGCTCACCGTCAAGGCCACCGTGCCGCCCTCAGGGCTGTGGCGAATGCCATTGAGCAGGAGGTTGGTGAACAGCCGCAGCAGCTGTCCGCTCTGAGCGCGCACGGGAACATGGTGGTGCTCCGGGTTGGGGCAGAGCCGCAGGCTCACCCCCTTGGAGAGGGCCTGGGCGTCATAGCAGCGGATCAGATCCTCCAGCAGCTCCAACAGATCAAAGGCTTGCAGCCCATCGAGCCCCGTCGCCCCCTCCACCCCCGCCTGCTCCAGACGGGCCAACAACAGCAGATCGTCGAGCAGCTCAGCCATGCGCTGGCTGAGGAGATCCAGCTCCCGCCAGGCCAGTCCAGGCTGGGCCCGCAGGGGCGGGGGCACGGCGGCCAAGAGGATGCGCAACGCCGTGAGCGGATGGCGAAGCTCATGGGAGGCGTCTGCCGTGAACCGCTGCAGCGCCTGGATCTGGCGTTGCAGGGGCTGAAAGGCGGCCCCCACCATGCGACGCCCCACCAACAGGGCCGCCAGGGCAGTGACCAGCCCCCCCAACAACAGGCCCCGCCGCAACCGCGCCAGATCCTCCCGGGCCGCTTGATCCGACAGGGCCACCCGCACGAATCCCAGCCGCTCCTCCCGGAGCCGGCCAGCCCCGGGAGCCTGTCGGAGCACCACTTGCCAGAGGCTGCTCCCCCCCGGCCAGCGCTGCCACGGATCCGCCGACGCAGCGGGGGGCAGGCCCCCGGGAACGGGGGGGATGGCCAGGGATCCCTGCTCCGCGAGCAGGAGGCCCTCCGCATCAAACCATTGCACCCGCTGGCGCGCCAAACCGGGCACCACCAGCCCCCGGGGCCCGGGCCGAAACTTGGCGCTGCCCTCCGGCTCCCGGGTTTCATGGGCGATCAGGGGGAGCTGGGCCGCCGCGCTGGCGGCCAACTGACGCAATTCACCCCGCTGGTCCTCCGCCCGCTGCGCCCGGAAGCCCCAGTAGAGCGACCCCGAGAAGGCCGCCAGCAACACCAGGGCAAAGCCACCTCCCTGCAACGCCAGCCGGCGGCGCAACCGCAGGGGATCAGGGGGAAGCGGCGGGATCAAGCCGGTAGCCAACGCCATACACCGTTTCGACCAGATTGGGATCACAGCCGGCGAGCGTCAGCTTCTGACGCAGGTTGCGCATGTGGGCCCGGAGGGCGTCCTCCCCCACCGCCCGGCGGCCATCGCCGCAGCCATGGAGCAGGGCCGCCTTGCTCAGGCTGCCGCCCCGGGCCCGGAGCAACAGCTCCAACAGCAGCGCCTCCTTGCGGGTGAGGTCCACGGGCTGGCCGTGCACCAGAACGACCGGTTGGCCAGCGGGCAGCCGCAGGGGCCCCCAGCCCAGCTCCTGTCGCAGGGGGAGGTGGGCGCGTCGCAACAGCGAGCGCAACCGGGCCCGGAACACCTCCGGATCAAAGGGTTTCACCACGTAATCGTCGGCGCCCTCCTCCAAGCCCCGCACCTTCTCCAAGCGCCCCTCCCGGGCGGTGAGCATGAGCACCAGGGGCTGGTGACCAGGCCGCCGCCGCAGTTGGCGGCACACGGCCACGCCATCGCCATCGGGCAGGCCCAGATCCAACACCACCAGATCAAACAGCTCCCGCTCCAACCAATTCAGGGCTTCGTCTCCCGTCGACGCCGCCTCCGTGGCGTAGCCCCACTGCCCCAACAGCCGCAACAGAGCCGCCTGGAGGGGAGCATCATCTTCAACCACCAACAGCTTCATCGCCGTGTGGGCCCCGGATTCAAGGGGGGCTGAGCGGTGGACACTGTATCCACTACCCCCTGGGGCGACGCGCCCGCCGCGCCCTGTCCAGCCGACGCTCCCACTCCCCATCCACTCTCGCGGTGTGCCGCGCGTCCTGGCTGAGGAGATCCGTTTCGCTGGTGTAGGCCAACCGATTGGCATCCACCCGCCGCTGGCTGGCGTGGGTGAGGGCGTAGGCCAATTTGCGTTGCACGTGGAAGGAGCCCCGCGCCAGGTGGAAGGCATAGCCGCGGCGCACGGCATTGCGCTGGGCCACGCCGTTGTTGCGCTTCTGGATCCAGAGCCATCGGCCGAGGGGCACCAGCAGGAAGGCCGCGCCATACACCATGGCCACCGTCGCCAAACCCGAGAACAGGGGGGCCCAGCCGATCACCAGCGGGGCATGGGTGGCCACCATTCGGGCGAGGAGGGCGGCCAAGGCCAACAGCACGAGCCCCATGCCCCCGGCGGTGAGTTGTTGGGTGGCCGACGCCCGGCTGAACCGCCAGGGATGTTCCCGCAGGAAGGGTGGATCAGCGGCCGCGAGGGGATCGGTGGCGGTGGCGGGCTGCCGCGAAGGGCGGCGATCGGCTGCGGCCCGCGCCGTCACTTGCAGGTCGGGAAAGGCATACACCAGATCGCCCTGGGGGCTCACATGGGGCTGGCCGTTGAACCGCACCAGGGTGGGCAGCACCACCTCCTCGGCCAGGAGATCGTCGGTCAACACCTGCGCCTGGCTGGGGTCGAGGTAGGGCATCAGCTGCTCGGCGATGACCACCCCCTGGTGGCGGCGAATCAACTGGGCAATCTCCCGCCAACGGCGCTCCTCCAGATCGGCATTGGGAGGCCCATCCCCAAACAGAAACGAAAACACCGCTTCGAAAAAATTCAATTCCGGCTTGGCTCTGGGGCGCCGCATCGGCTCTGTTGGGCTGGTTCCGGCTTCCCCGGAACGGGAGCTGGGATCCGCCCCTTCCTCCTCCGGGCCCCGGGGTGAGCCCAGGCCAAAAAAGACAGCGGATCCGCCCTCCCCCTGGGCGCCGGATCCCGAGCGAAAGAACCAGGCCACCACGATCGCCACCAACGCCATCACCACCGCAATCAGCAACACCACCAACACCACGCCAAAGGACACCTTCAGCAGCCAGAGCAACCAGGACCAGAGCTTTCGCCAGGCGTTCCGCATCCGGGTCCAGCCCAGGCGGCTGAGGTGAATGGCCCGCAGACGACGCGGAAACACATAGGCAATGGCCCCATCCTCCGCCACCTGCAGGTGACCTCCCACCTCCACGGCCAGCGCCAACAACCCCTGCTCCACCGCCGCCACGCTCTCACCGGTGGCACTGGCGACATCGCCAACGGTCACCCGCTGGCCGATGCGCTCAATGGCGCGGATGAACCTCTCGACCGGCCGTGAACCCAGCGTTCCTCTCCCCACCCCTGGCGGCCGGTGCTCGGATCCCCAGCCTAGGGCGGGTCGCTGGGTTTGGGTCTGGCCAGGGGCGCCCGGGCGGCGGCCAACAGGGCGTCAAACCGTTGCCCCTGGCCCAGCCAGAGGGCTTCTTCCCGGGCGCTCGGCACCAGGGCCATCAGCTCCGCCGGGGCCGGTTGGCCGCTCGCGCGGGCCAGGGCGGCCAGCTCCTGGAAGCGGCGCAGGGCGGAGGTGGGTTGGAACAAGGCACACACCAGCAGGGCCAGGCCGCATCCCATGAGGTAGTCGATCCAGCGGGTGGGGATGTACCAGTCGAGCAGGGCCTGATACCCCGCGAAGGTGACGCCGCTGGAGATCAGGGCCGTGCGCAGATGGGCCCCCAAACCGAGGGCCGGCAGCAGAGCCGCCGTGCCCCCCATCACCAGCGCCAGGGAGACGCTGCTCACCCCAAAGATGTTGAACACCAGCCAGGGCATGACCACCCCCAGGCTCACGCCCACCATCCGATCCCGCACCCGGGCCATGGTGGCGCCCAGGCTCTCGTTGAGCAGGATCACCACCCCGAAATAGACGTACTTCGGGTTCACGGCGCCCAACCCCTGCCCCACCGCCAGCGCCAGGGTGGAGGCGATCACCTTGCGCCAGAAATAAGGATCCCCCAGCCGCTGGCCCAGGGAGCGGGGGGGCAGGGGGGCCGCGGCGGGGGCATCCTCGGCAGGGGCGTCGGTGGGGAGGCGGAAGGCATTGGCGAGCACCACCGCCACCACCAACCCCAACACGATCGACAACAGCTGGTGCCAGGTCGACAGCCAGGTGCTGTTGCTCGCCAACAGCGGCAGGATCGACAGGGTGGGCAGGAGGGTGCGCAACGGCGCCAGGCGGTCGGGCAACACCTGGGCGATCAGCTGGGCGCACAGGGCGATCACCGCGAAGGACCACACCACCGGCGCCTCCAGCAGGGGCTTGATCAGGGTGCCCAACGACAACGCCACCATCGACAGGGCCGGCACCACCACCAACAGGGCCGGGGGCAGGCGGCGCAGGTCGGGCGGGGTGGCGACGGCCGCGATCACTACCCCATAGGCCGCCCCTGAGCCAAAACCCAGGGCATGGGCCACGCTCCACACCACGGCCGCCCCCAGGGCCACCACCAGGGGATGCCTCAGGGCCACCGGAATGGTCAACGCTCCTTGGCCAGGGCCCGCAACAGCCCCACCAACAAACTGATCAGCAACAACGCCAGCCAGAACCAGAGTCGCGGGGGTTCGGTGCGCAGGCACAACAGCAGCAGGCCCAGGCTCACCCAGGGCCAGGGCGCGAGCCAGGGCTTGACCCAGGGGGTCACCCATCGCCCCAGGGGGCCGAGGCGCCTCACGTGCGTGCCCCCGCGAGCCACCGGCCGAAGGGGGCCACGTAACTGAACAGGGATCGACGCTCCACCTCGGCCGACACCTCCAGGGGGGTGCGGGGGGGCAAGGCCCGCTGGGGACCCGTGCCCCGGCTCCAGGCCAGGCCGCTCGGGGTGGGGGCCGCCTCCAGCCGCACCACCCCCAACACCACGGGCGCCCCGGCCCGGTCTGGCAGCTGGGCGGTGAGATCACCCCCATCGCCAAACGACTGCTGACGCGCCCGGGCCATCAGATTCGCCGCCTCCTCCTTGCCGCCCACCTGGGCCGCCACGTCGTCCAGGTCCAGGCTCGCGGGCGAGAGGCGCAACAGGGTGCCGCGGAGGGTGCCCCACCGTTGCTCCGCCCCGCCATAGCTGTCGCGGCTGAGCACCTTCGGATCCAGCTCCAGCTCTTCCCCCGGAGCCATGCGGGTGGCGTCGGCGCTGGTGAAGAGCACCACGGCCAGGCGGTTGTCGCTCTGGCCCGCCATGGCCAGGCTGCCCAGCCGTTGGCCGGGAAGCACCGCCTGGCCCGGCTCCACCGCCAGATCCAGAATCCGCCCCGCCGCCGGACTGAACACATCCTGGGAAAGCTCCTGGGCTTCCAGCTCGGCCCTCTGGGAGCGCAAGGAGGCGGCCCGGGCATCCAGCTCGGCCGCCTGGGCCCGCAGCTGGGCCCGCTGGCCGTCGATGGTGGCGATGTCGGCCCGGTTGCGGAGATAGAGGTCCTGGGCACCGACCCACAGGGGGCTGTACCGGGCGATCACATCATCTTTTCTCAGGTCTTCCAGGGCCCGCAGCTGCTGTTTCACCGGCCGGTTGGTGATGGTCAGCTCCTCGCGGCGGGTCACCAAGGCCCCGTCTTGCACGGCGAGGGCCTGCCGCTGGGCCCGCAGGCCCGCCATCTGTTGGTCCAGCGACCGCAACTGGGCCTGAATCACCTGGGGATCGGGGGTGACGGCCCCGCCACCGGCTGCGGCCTGCCCCACCCGGCTCAGGGTGATCAACAGCTGGCCCCGAGCCACCTCGGCGCCCACCCCCACCTTGATGGCCTGCACCTGCCCGGGCCCGCGGGAGAAAAACGCGCGTCGGCTCTCGGGCGCCATCAGCAGCCCGCTGCCCCGCACCTTCACCGGAATCGAAGGGGTGGCGGCCCACACCAGGGTCAGCCCCGCCACCACGGCCACCGGCAACAACCGGGGCAACCGATCCAGGAGGGTGGCGCGCCCGCCATGGCCTCCCTCTCCGCCTCCCGGTGGGGTTTCGCCGCCGGACGTCTCGGAGGGAGTAGCGGTTTCGGCGGCGGGCAAGCAGTGGTCGGATTCTGGAGAGGACGGTAGCGGCGCCCGAGGGGATGTCCTTAAGGTCCAAGGCCAGTCCTTGCCCTGCTCCTTCGTGCGTTTCCCCCGGCGCGGCTTGGCGCCCCTTCCCGCCCGGACGCAAGCCACGGCCCTTGCGGCGGGACTGATCGCCCTGCTCGGTTGGGGCGCCGGTCCGCTGCGGGCGGCGCCCCTCACCCTGACGGAGGTGCTCCAGCGGGGGATGCCGGCCTCGGTGGACCTGGAGCGGTCGCGGCGGGAGGTGGAGAGCAGCACGGCCGCCGAACGCTTCAGCCGCAGCCTGCGCTTGCCCCGCCTCGACCTGGTGGGCAGCGCCAGCGGCACCCAGGTGGGCACCTCCATCGGCGTGGTCACCAACCTGCCCACCTTCGGCGACCTCAGCCTGGGCCTGGGGCAAAACGGCTATGCCGTGCTTCAAAGCCTCTTCGCGGGCGGGGGCGTGGTGTTCAGCGCCAACCTGCTCCCCATCAGCGAGGGCTGGCAGGTGGCCGCCGCCCAGAGCGGCCGGCTGGCGGCCGACCGGGAACTGAGCGAAAACGAACGCCAGGTGCGCTTCGAGCTGGAGAGCACCTATCGGGAATTGCAACTGCGGCAGGCCCTCGTGCCCGTGTGGGAAACGGCCTTGCGGGCCTCCACCGCCCTGGAGCGGGATGCCGCGGAGATCAACCGCCGCGGCCTCGCCGCCCGGATTGACCTGCTGCGGGCCCGGGCCCTGCGGGCCGGCGACAGCCAGGGGCTGATCACGGCCCAGGCCCAGAAAGCGGCCATCCAGGGCCGACTGGGGGAACTCCTCGGCCTGCCGCCCACGGAGGCCCCTGAAGCGGCCGATCCCATCGCCAGCCTGGAGGAGCCCTGGCCCCTCGACCTGGAGGCGACCCTGGAGAAGGCCTTGGCGGACCGTCCTGTTCTGGAGGCCCTGCGGCTGCGGGAGCAGGCCAGCCGCCAGCGGGCCCGGGCCGCCCGGGCCTCCCTCCTGCCCAGCCTCTCCCTCCTGGCGGGCGCCGGGTTCAACACCAACCGCATCGAGGTGCCCGTGATGCGGAACACCAACAAGGTGCGGGCGGGCGCCACCACGGCCACCCTGCCCACCCTCGACACGCCGGGCAACATCGAGGGGAACTTCTACGACTGGGGCGGCCTGCTGCAGCTGCGCCAACCCCTGTTCGATGGCGGCCGGGCCCGGGATGGGGCGGCCATGGCGGAGCGGGAGGCGGCCGTGATCGCCGCCGACGCCGACATCGCCCGCCGGCGGATTCGCACCTCCGTTCTGGAAACCTGGCAGCAGGTGCGCACCTCCCCGGCGCGGATCGCCGCCGCCCGGGAGGCGGTGGCCGCCGGTGAGCGGGCCCTCCGGGATGCCCAACTGCGCTATCGGGCCCAGGTGGAGCCGCTCACGGAGGTGCTGCTTGTGCAACGCGACCTGCAGGCCAGCCAGGCCGCCCTGCTCACAGCCCAGACGGAGCAGGCCATCGGCCGCGCCCTGCTCCTGCGGGAGACCGGCACCCCCGGCGACGGTCAGCCCCTCTCGCCCCAAACCCGGGGCTCCGCCTTGCGCCAATAGCGGGAAAACCGCCGCAGGTCGGGGGCCCCCCGCCCCTGCTGGGGCAGATCCACAAAGGGCTCCGGCGCCAACACCACCAGGGGCAGGGCCTCGGCCAACCGCTGGCTGATCCGGGCAAAACGAGGATCCACAGCCTCGCTGGTGACGATGCCATCCGCTCCGGCGGCGGTCGCCGCCGCCAACAGCTCCGCCGCCACCTCGCCCTCGCGCGCCTGCACCGGCAGCTCCGCCAGGCAGTCCCGCAGAAACCGCAACCGGCCCGGGGCCAGGGGGGCCGGCTCGCCGCCGGAGGGGTCGGCGGTGGTGGCGGTGCGGCCCGCGATCAGCTCCCTATCCCACACAAACACCGCGGGGGCCTCGGGGTGGGCCCGCAGGGCCGGGTTGGCTGGCCCCAGGGCCTCGCCGTGCACCCACACCAGCGGGCGGCGCGGCGGGGGGCCCGGGGTGGCCGCGATCAGCGGGGCGGGCGGCGGGGGAGGCGGGCTGGCCGGGCCCTCCAGCGGGGCCGGGCGGAACAGCCGCTCGCCCAACACCTCGTAGCTCGCCTCAAACGGGCATCCCCCCGCCACCAGGGCCCCGCCCCGGCCCGCCGCCGGGCAGCGGTCGCAGAAGCGCCCCCCGCTGAAGCGCTCCAGGTTGGCGCGATTGAAGAGGTAGGGCTTGTGGCTGAAGGCACTGGCCACCCATTGCCAACTCAGGTTGTTGCTGGCGGGGTCGCCATCGAGGAGGTGGCGCAGAAACCAACGGGCGCCGGCCTGCCAGCGCACCCGCCGCCAGTGCACCACGTAGGCCGCCAGCCACATGCGGGCATGGTTGTGAAGCCAGCCGGTGTCCATCAGCTCGGCCGCGAAGGCATCCATGCAGGCCAGGCCGGTGGTGGCGGCGGCCAGATCCGCCGGCAGCCCGGCCGCGTAGGAGGCGGGGTCATGGCCCGTTTTCAGGGGTTCCCGGTCGTGCCAGATGCCATCACCCCACTGGCGCCAGAGCCGCTGCCAGTAATCACGCCAGCCCAGCTCGGCGATCAGCTTCTCCCCGGCCCGCCGTTGGGCAGGGCTCCAACCGTGGGCGGCGGCAGCCGCCGGGGCAAACAACTCACCCTGGAGGGCCCCGGGGCCCTCTCTCCCCGGTGGGGGCCCACTCCGCTCCCGCAGCTTGGCGAACACGGCCTCCCGCACCTCCGCCAGGGTGAGCACCCCGTGGCGGATGTAGGGCGACAGCCGGGTGACAGCGCCATCCAGGTGGTTGCGGCTGGCGCCATAGCGACCCGGATCGATCCGGGCCAAACGGGCTTCCGCCGCGCGGCGGCCGCCCGGCAGGGCGCCAGGGGGCTCCTGCCCCGGCGGTGGTGCCCCCTCTCCCCACCCGCCGACCCGGCCGTTTGCCATCCCCCGCTGCCCACCGCGACACCCGCCATGATCCTCCCCTTCACCCCCGGCCCGGCCAAAGCCCCGGCACCGGCCTCGCCCGCGGCCGTCCGTGCGCGGGCCCAGCGTCAGCACGGCGGCAGTCCAGCGAGATGGGCCGGCTCCACCAGCTCCCGCCCCCGCGCCACCAGTTGCCGCACCCGGGCCGGATCCGCCGGCGGCCGCTCCCCCGCCGCCACCGCCCGATAGAGATCGGCCACGCTCAATGCGGCGCTGGCGGGGTCGGCGGCGTGGCGGGGGATGAGGTGGAGGTGGAGATGGGGGGCGCCCTCGCCGAAAGCGATTGCATACA
Organism: Cyanobacteriota bacterium; assembly: GCA_046340755.1. GTDB lineage: Bacteria > Cyanobacteriota > Cyanobacteriia > PCC-6307 > Cyanobiaceae > Cyanobium. The sequence continues at coordinate 11,654 of JBKDSY010000024.1, read as the reverse complement.
CCCGCTCGCAGCCGGTGAGCCGTTGCACCAGCTGGCTGGCGTGGCGCACCGCCGGCCCCCAGGCGCGGGCCTCCTCATCCGAGAAGGCCAGGGGCCCGCCAAGGTGACGCCTCGCGTCGAGCAGCAACCAGCCCGCCAGAGGCGCCGGCTCCGGGTGGTGCCGCAGGAGCCACAAGCTGCCGCGGCCGATCTCCCAGGCCCCGGCCCGGGCCCCATCGCCGTGGAGCTGACAGATGGCGCAGGGGAACGCGGACATGGCGGGGGCGGGGGGGCAGGGGTGAGGCCGGGGCAATCCTGCCGACCAGGGCGGTCGGACCGGCTGGCTCCCCCCGCTGGTGGAGAATCCCCCCGATTCCCTCCCCCGCGGCCATTCCCCATGCTTCTCGACCTGCGCGGCAAGAAGGCCCTCGTCACCGGCATCGCCAACAACAAGTCGATCGCCTGGGGCATCGCCCAGCAGTTGCACGCCGCCGGCGCCGAGCTGGGTGTCACCTACCTGCCCGATGAAAAGGGGCGCTTCGAGACCAAGGTGCGGGAGCTCACCGCCCCCTTGGCCCCCACCCTGTTTGAACCCCTCAACGTGCAGGATCCGGCCCAGATCGCGGCCGTGTTCGCCAGGGTGGCGGAGGTGTGGGGATCGTTGGATGTGCTGGTGCACTGCCTGGCGTTTGCGGGCAAGGAGGAGTTGATGGGCGAGTTTTCCGCCGTCACTCCGGCGGGTTTCGCCCGGGCCCTGGAGGTGAGCGCCTACTCCCTGGCGCCCCTCTGCCACCAGGCCAAGCCCCTGTTCAACCCCGGCGCCAGCGTGATCACCCTCAGTTACCTCGGGGCCGAGCGGGTGATCCCCAACTACAACGTGATGGGGGTGGCCAAGGCGGCGCTGGAGGCCTCGGTGCGCTACCTGGCGGCGGAACTGGGCCCGGAGAAGCAGGTGCGGGTGAATGCCATCAGCGCCGGGCCGATCCGCACCCTGGCCAGCTCCGCCATCGGCGGCATCCTGGACATGATCCACAACGTGGAGGCGAAGGCTCCCCTGCGGCGCACCGTGACCCAGGAGGAGGTGGGAGGCGCCGCGGCCTTCCTGGCCAGCCCCCTGGCCAGCGGCATCACCGGCCAGGTGATCTACGTGGATGCGGGCTACGCCACGATGGGGATGTGAGGGGGGGGGAACGGGGGGCCTCAGGGGCCTCAGGGGCCTTGGGGGTTGGGCTGGGGTGGACTGGGCTGGCTGGGTGGACTGGGGGGGGTGGGGGGACCTGGCGGAATGGGCAAGCTGGACGGTTGGAACCCCGTGCCAAGGGCCGCCGCACCGAAGAGGGATTTAATGGTGCGTTCCAAGTAAGATTCCTCTTCGGAAGTTAGCGTGATTGCCCCTTTTTGCCTGAGGATATCCACATAGTTTTCCAGTTCTTGCTTTGTGGTCGGGCTGACTGCTTTGCCAAACAAATAAATGCTGCCTGAAACGCTCTGCAGACCCAGGAAGAATCCCGGAACCGCAAAGGTGTTGATCGCATCCAAATCATCAACAAGCAATTTAACTCCAATTAAAAAGCCAAAGATGATCACTTGATAACGGCTGGGATTCAAGACGCCACGATCCATGACCAAGTCTCCCCACTTGGCCACGCGCACGGGGTCGATCTCATCTTCTCTCCGCAGATAGCGACGTTCAACCAGCCAATTCCAGTTGTCCAGGCTGATGCGCTGCTGACCCAGCGTCAAGCTGCTTGCCAACACATTGATGGTGCCCGAGATACCCAAAAGAGCAAGGATGTCCGGCGATGGATTCAAAAGCTTGCCGGTCATCAGCCAGGCATCAGCCATGATCCAGGTCACGATCATGCTGAACCAGAGAATCTGCAGGTTGCCCAGGCTGGCCGTGCCGTAGTCACCAGCGGATAGCACGGCCGGATTAAGCACCCTGAGGCCATGGGTTTTCAAACTGATGGGCTTGCGATCCGCATGGCCGTAGAAGTAATGAACGGCCATGGCCAGCAAGAAGTAAACCAATCCCAGAAATAACGTGCTGATGAAAACACACAACCAACGGCTGGATAGCTCCACCCGTCTGGCGAGAGGTGGGAGGGATCCGCTGGACAGTGGGGTGGGGATGAGCTTGATCCAGACAGGCATGCGCACCCGGGCGGGGAACCGGGCATCCAGTTGAACCCGCAGTTGCGTCAGTGATTCCCCCTGCGACAGCACCCCTAGCGACAGGGGTTGACCATCCCGGCTGCCCCCCTGGACCAGGGGGGAGGGACTCCAGACAGCGCACACCTGGACGGTTGGCGGGGGCACCACGGGAGCCGCTGGGTTGCCCGTCCCGGAGTCGGCGGCCTTGGAGGTCAGCTGGACCTCAAGACTCTCTCCCGGAGAAAAAAAGAGCCGGGGGTTGGGCTCGTCCTTCCAGGCCCAGGCGAGCGGCGGTCGCATGCCGCTCACCGGCACACAGTTGCGGGAGGGCTGCCAGGTGGCCTGGTTCTGACTGGCTGCCTGGGCCCGAGCCCCCATCAAGAAGGGCAGGACCAATCCCACCACCAGCGCCAGGGCGGCCACCGCCAGCCAGGCACGACGCAGGGACATCTCCGGCAAGACGGCACGGATCCGGTGGTGGGGAAGGGACGGCGGGGTCCGCCGCTGGGTGCGCGGGCGGGGCGGGTCGGCCATGGGGGGTGCTGCGGCGTCCTGTCCCCAACGCTGGACATGCCAGTCAGGGCCGTATGGGCACTGTCACAAACCAGCCGTGGCTGGCCGCGGGCGCGGAGGTCATGATGGGCTCGCACCACCCCCAGGCCACCGTGACCCCCCATGCCCCCATCGCCGAGCCGGGCCGCCGTGGGGAGATCCACCGGGTCACTGGCGAAACCGACGTGCGGGTGAGCCTCGGCCTGGACGGCACCGGCCAGTGCCAGGTGGCCACTGGCGTGCCCTTCCTCGACCACATGCTCCACCAGATCAGCAGCCACGGCCTGATCGACCTGGAGATCAGCGCCCGGGGCGACACCCACATCGACGATCACCACACCAATGAAGACGTGGGCATCGCCTTCGGCCAGGCCCTGGCCCAGGCCCTGGGCGATCGGCGGGGGATCCACCGCTTCGGCCACTTCCTGGCGCCCCTGGATGAGGCCCGGGTGCAGGTGGCGCTCGACTGCTCCGGCCGGCCCCACCTCAGCTACGGGCTCACCATTCCCGCCCAGCGCATCGGCACCTACGACACGGAGTTGGTGCGGGAGTTTTTCGTGGCGGTGGCCAACAACGCCGGCCTCACCCTGCACATTCGCCAGCTGGACGGGGTGAACTCCCACCACATCGTGGAAGCGGGCTTCAAGGCCTTTTCCCGGGCCCTGCGGCAGGCGGTGGAGCCGGATCCCCGGCGGGCCGGGGCCATCCCGAGCAGCAAGGGGGTGTTGGAGCGGGCTGGCGCCAAGGGGTGAGAAACGCCAGAACCTGCCTATGGTGGAAAAAGTCTGTTTCACCACCATGAAGCGCGCCATCCTGCTTGGTGCCCTGGCCGCCGCCGGCGTGGCCGTGGTCGCTAGCCCCAGCCGGGCAGCCGCGGCGGAACCCTGCCCACCCTCGCTGGCCGCGGAACTGCCTTGCCGGCCATCCGTTCCCCCCTGTGTGCCGGCGGACGCTCCCTGCCAGCCCTGACCACCAGGCGGCCGGCCCTGGGGCCCACCCAGGGACACGCCCCTTGTGGAGCACACCCTTACAAAGTGTTAAGCGATGATGGGGAGATCCTTCCTTGATCCCCGTCTCGCCCCATGACGCTCGCCCCCGACCGTTCCCCCGCCTCGGCCCCTGACGCCTCCCCCCCCCCGGGGCAGGCCAGGGGCTACGACCGTTCGGACTGGGCCAGCGCCTTCCGCAACGTCAGCCTGGAGCTCAGCGACGAACCCTTGGCCGTGAGCCGGGGCGCCATCCCCACCGCCTTGCGGGGCACCCTTTACCGCAACGGTCCAGGCCGGTTGGAGCGGGCGGGGCAGTGGGTGCACCACCCCTTCGATGGCGACGGCCTGGTGACGGCCGTGCGCTTCGGGGCGGGGGGAGCGAGCGTCAGCAACCGCTTTGTGCGCACGGAAGGCTGGTTGGCGGAGGAGAAGGCGGGCAAGCCCCTTTACCGCGGCGTTTTCGGCACCCAGAAGCCCGGTGGCCTCCTGGCCAACGCCTTCGACGTGCGCCTGAAAAACATCGCCAACACCCACGTGGTGCGCCTGGGAGACCAGCTGCTCGCCCTCTGGGAGGCCAGCTCCCCCCACGCCCTCGATCCCCTCACCCTGGAAACCCGCGGCCTGAGCCTGTTGGGGGGCGTCTTGAAGCCCGGCGAGGCCTTCAGCGCCCATCCCCGCTTTGATCCCGGCCACCACGGCAGCGAGCGGATGGTGACCTTCGGCGTCAAGAGTGGCCCCCGCAGCACCATTCGGCTGATGGAGTTCGCCAGCGGCGCGGGCCCCACTGGTGAGGCGCCCGGCACCCTGTTGAGCGAGCGCAGCGACACCTTCAACGGCTTTGCCTTCCTCCACGATTTCGCCCTCACCCCCAACTGGGCGGTGTTCCTGCAGAACGCCATCGCCTTCAATCCCCTGCCCTTCGCCCTGGGCCTCAAGGGAGCGGCCCAGTGCCTGGCCTCCAAGCCGGGCGCCCACGGCCACTTCTGGCTGATCCCGCGGGATTCCGGCGCCTACGCCGGCCAGCCGCCCCGGATCCTGCCCGCGCCGGAGGGATTCGTGTTCCACCACCTCAACGCCTGGGAAGAAGGGGAAACGGTGGTGGTGGAGAGCATCTACTACAACGACTTCCCCTCCATCGGCCCTGGCCAAGACTTCCGCGCGGTCGATTTCGACCAGATCCCGGAAGGGCTTCTCAAACGCTGCACCCTCGACCTGGTGAGCGGCAGCGTGAGCAGCGAGCCCCTGAGCGCCCGTTGCTGCGAGTTCGCCATGGTGAACCCCCGCCAGGTGGGCCTGCGGGCGCGCCAGGCCTGGATGGCCGTGGCCGAGCGGGAGACGGGCAACGACCCCCTGCAGGCGATTCAGAAGCTCGACCTGGAGAGCGGCGAGAGCCGGGTGTGGAGCGCGGCGCCCCGGGGCTTCGTCAGCGAACCCCTGATGGTGCCCCGCCCCGGGGCCACGGCGGACGACGACGGCTGGGTGCTTTCCGTGGTGTGGAACGGTGCCCGCTGCGCCAGCGACCTGGTGATCCTGGACGCGGCCTCCATGGCGGAGGTGGCTGTGGTGGAGCTGCCCCTGGCCCTGCCCCACGGCCTGCACGGGAGCTTCGTGGCGGGGTGAGGCCCATGGCCTGGTTCATCAAGCGGGAAACCTTCCGCCGCCCCCACGCGGAGCTGCGCCCCCACCTGGAGGCCCACCGGGCCTGGGTGGCGGCCCTGCGAGAGCAGGGGGTGCGCATCAGCAGCGGCTACCTGGTGGATGGCCAGGGTCAACCGGGCGGCGGCGGCCTGCTGCTGCTCGAAGCCGAGGATCACGCCAGCGCCGAAGCCCTGATCCACCAAGACCCGATGGTGCGCAGCGGCGCCGTCGACTGGACCCTCCATCGCTGGATCGGCGCGGTAGGCGACCTAGGGGCGGGCTGAGCCCCGCTCAGAGGGGGAGTCGCGGCCACCAAAGTGGATCGGAGCCGTCGGCGACCTCGAGGTGGGCTGAGGAAGGGCCGGCTGGCGTCCCCGACCGTGTTAGCAAGTGAACAGTGGCTTGCTTGATCGCGAACAAGCTGCTTTCGAAATCAATTTATTCTTGTTCCAGCGACGAAGCCGTCCCCCATCTCCATCCTCGCTTCACTTCACCTCGCCTGCAGGCCCCCTGTAACGGATCCGGGCAACGCTGTTCTGGTGCTACGTCAGGGCAGAGATCTCCGAGCCGCCAGCTAGATGGCAGGGAATCCTGCCCTGGCATTGAACATTGGCATTAAAGACTGGAATTTAAAAAAAAGACCGCTTGCTCAATGGGAAGCGGGCCGCTGACTTCGCAGCGAGATCCAGTCTTGTTTTTTGATCCATTCTCTCGTTTCAGTCCTTTCATGGCTTCACTTCATTTCAAGGCCTTGTGCCATAGCTGGGTCGCGCTTCATGCCAAGCCAAAGGGTGTCATCCAATTCATTGGCGGGGCTTTTTTCGGCACGTTTGCGCCAACCCTTTTCTATCGACATCTGCTGCAGTTCTTCTTTGATCAGTCCTACAGCATCATCATTTACCCGTTCAATTTCAGCTTCAATCACTACAAAGAATCTTTCTTTCTGCTGAGGGAGCAATATGCACTGGCTCCGGCATTGATGAAGCTGGCCGCAGCCCAAGGCGACGACCCCCTGTTTTACTTGGAGTCAAAGAACTACATCTGGTTTGGCCATAGCATTGGTTGCAAGTATGTCGCGCTTCTGGAGGCGGCTGATCAGCTGCCCGAAGAATACGACCAACTCAGACAGCACATTGCCAAGATCCTGGAGCGACCGCTTGATCAAGAGAAAAATGTGATTCTTGTCGATCGAGTTGCAAGACAGCTTGAGCACTTGATCGAGGATGTGAAACGGGAGTCAATGGCCTCCCAGGCGGCTGCAATTGACCTGATGACAAGAAAAGATGAAAACGCAATGATGCGTTGCCAGAACACCAGCTTGATCTATGCCAATCTTTACATTAAAGACCAAACATCCGTGTTGCTTGCTCCGGTAACAAGTGACACATCAAGCGCAGTTAGACCCAAAGCTTTTGCCGAATGGCTTGACCGGCGGGGATGGGGCGTCCAACCCACGGCAAAGGTCACGCGGAATCTGATTCAGGAGTCAAACCTCTTCAACCTGCTGGTCTTGGCTGAATTTCAGGCCGATCAGATCGCCAAAGAAACGATCCAATGGTTTTACACCTGTTTAGAGAAGCCTGCGGAACCAGATCGGCGGAGATTGGCAGGCGGCCATCTCAGACCCTTGGGCTTTTCCCTCGGGCAGAGCGTAATCAATCCTTGGTTTGATCTGCCATTCATCACATCAATCAGGGCCCGGAATCAAGCCTTCGAAGAGCTGATTGGTCGAGAACTCCAAGCGATCCTCAACCACGTCACACCAACATTGGCAAACGAACAACCTGACCTCACCATCAAGAGTCAGATCCCGTCCTTCGAGGGTTCATCCATGTGAATCCTCCTGTCAGTCAACCGTTCACCATCCCAACGAACCACTCCTGCCATGCACCAACAAGTCCTCCCTCAGAAGCTGACCACGCTTCGCCGCCAGGTTGCCGCCTTCTTGATCAGCTTAAGCCTGATCCTCACGCCCCTCGCCTGCGTCTCTCCCGCCTGGGCGGCCGCGCCGGATGTGGGATTGACCAGTTTTTACAGCGATGCCCAAGAGCAGGACAACAAGGTTGATACGCTGAAAAAGCTTGGCTTCGATGTTGCCGTCCCCCTGAATGCCAGTGAGCTGTCCAGCCTTGGAGATGGCAGCTTCACCCAGGCCGACTTGGATTTCACTTCCGCCGTGCCATCGATTCCCAAGACAGACAAGCGCATCTCTTTCCAGGCTCCCGTGGGTTCCAACGACTCCTCACGCCTCTATGCCGTTGTGGCGGGCATTCCCGACAAAGACACATGCCCCATCACGGTGCAACAAACAAAGATTGTGTTTTTTGACAATCAACAGGCTGCGGAAAAAGCCGCAACGACGATTGCCCAGGATGGTTATCTTGTCTACGTGACAACGGATCGTTCCGTGCAAGCGGATGCGAAACAAAAAATCAAAGATTTGAACTGTCAGCCCGATGGAACCGGAGTGATTGTCAATGGCAAGACGAAGTTCGTGAGTGTGGATTTCACCAACATCTGGCCTCTGCTTCCCGACAATCTCCAACAGGCCGCCAAGCTTGCACCGTTTACCTATCGGCCGGCTAGCGGAACCGATGCCATCTACCTGGTGAATGCCCGCAAGTTGGAATCCTGATCGCTTTCTGGGCGGGCTGGACATCTCCCGCCCGTCCTTTTCCGCCCCCATCAGGCGTTGTTCCCACCCGCCGCGCTTCACCCGTCCGCCAACAGCCGCCGCAGCCCTGGCTCCAGCAGGCCAAAGGCCCGCCCTCGGTGGCCAACGCGGCCCTTGGTGGCCTTGTCCATCTCGGCGAAGGTGAGGCCCAACTCCGGCACCAGAAACACCGGGTCGTAGCCGAACCCCCCCCCGCCCCGGGGCGCCTCCGTGATCACCCCCTGGCAGCGCCCCTCCACCGCCAGCCGCACCACGCCGCCGGGATCCGCCAGGGCCAGGGCGGCCACAAAGGCGGCGCCGCGATGGGCGGCCGTGTTGGCGCCGGCGGCCGCCAACTCCGCGAGCAGCCGGGCAATCCGTTCGGGATCGGTGGGGGCATAGCGGGCCGAGAACACACCCGGCGCGCCGCCGAGGGCCTCAACCGCCAGGCCCGAGTCGTCGGCCAAGGCCCAACAGCCGGTGGCCCGGGCCACGGCCTCGGCCTTCAGGCGGGCATTGTCCGCGAAGGTGGCTCCTGTTTCCTCCACCTCCAGCCCCTCCGGCTGGGGCCGCACCGTCAGCGGCAGATCCGCCAGGAGGGCGGCGAACTCCCGCACCTTGCCGGCGTTGCCGCTGGCGATCACCAGGGGCGTGGGGGAGCTCAACTGGCCTCCGCCATCGCCTGGGCCCACTCCAACACCTCCGCCACCCGCTCCGGGCTGGGGGCCTCGCAGTAGAGCCGCAGCAGGGGTTCGGTGCCCGAGAACCGCAACATCAGCCAGTGGCTGGGCCCCAGCCGCAGCTTCACCCCATCCGTGGTGATCACCTCTTGCACCGGCGCGCCCGCCACCTCCGCGGGCGGGGTGGCGGCCAGGCGGGCCTCCAGGCGGGCCCGGGCGGCCATGTCGGCCAGGCGCAGATCCACCCGGTCGTAGGCGGCGGCCCCGCCACAGCGGCGTTGCAGGGCATCGATCCGCTCCCCCAGGGGCACCCCACCCTCCACCAGGGCCTCCATCAACAGCAGGGCGGCGAAGGGCGCGTCTCGCTCCGGCAGGTGCATGCCAAACCCCACCCCCCCCGATTCCTCGCCGCCCACGAGCACCTCCCCGGCGAGCATCTCGGCGGCGATGTATTTGAAGCCCACGGGCTTCTCCAGCACCTTGCGGCCCAGATCCGCCGCCACCAGGGCCATCAGATCCGAACCGCTCACGGTTTTGATCACGACGCCGGGCAGGGCCCGAGCCCGGGCCAGGTGGTCGATGAACAGGGGCATCAGGAGCTGGGTGCTGCAGAAACGGCCCCGTTCATCCACGGCGGCGATGCGGTCGCCATCGCCGTCGAAAACGATGCCCATCGCCGGCTTGCCCTCGGCCGTGGAGCGCCGCACCTCGGCGATCAGCTCCTCCAGGTAGGGGGCCAACGGCTCGGGGGGATGGCCGCCAAAGAGGGGATCCCGCCAGGCGCGGATCTCCCGGATCACCCCGGTGGTGCTGGCCTCCTCCCCCAGGAGGGCCGGCAACACCCCCGCCGCCGAGCCATGCATCGGATCCACGATCACCCGCAGGCCCAGCCGCTGCAGCCCGGCCGCCAGGGCGCCGGTGTCGACCTTGGCCCGCAGGCCGGCCACGTAGGCCCCGAGGGCGTCAAACCGTTCCGTGGGGCCGGCGATCGGCACGGTGAGGCCCCCCGCGGCCAGGCGGCGCTCCACCCGCTGGGTGAAGTCGCCTTCCACCGACCCACCGAAGGGCCCCTTGATCTTCAACCCGAGCCATTCGGGGGGGTTGTGGCTGGCGGTGATCACCAGGGCGCCCAGGGCGCCCCGCTCCACCACGGCCCAGCTGGCGGCGGGGGTGGGCGTCGGTGTGGCCGCCAACACCGGATCCAGCCCCGCCCCGCGCACGGCGGCGGCAATGGCCTCCGCCAGCTCCGGCGCCAGGAAGCGCCGGTCGTAGCCCAACACCACCTCCCGGCTGGCCAGGCCCTCGGGAGCGCTGCTCTCCAGTTCGCGGGCGGCGGCGGCGGCAACCGGCAGAAGGCGCTCCACCGTGATGTCCACCCCGAGGATGCCCCGCCAACCATCGGTGCCAAAGGCGATGGGGCTGGCCTCAAGGGGCAGGGGGGCGGAGGCCATCGGGGGGGGTGATGCGGCGGCAGGCCTGGTCGTAGCAGCCTGCCAGCGTCCCCGGGCTGGCCCGGGTGCCGGCCCGTGGGCAGACCACCCGCCCGCTAAGGTGAGTCTCATGAGGCAGCCGCCAAGCCAGCTCGCCCCGTCGGCGCCCCTCACGGATGCTCTTCTGCGCGGCTGGTTGCGCTGTCGCCGCCGGGCCTGGCTCGATCGCCATGGCCCGGCCGAGCTGAGGCGCTGGAACGCCCATCGGGCCCTGGCGCTCCAGGAGCAGATGGTGCGCTTTCACCAGCTGTTGCGCGAGCCCCCCCGACGGGGCCCCGAGGCCTGCCGGGAGGGCGCCCCCGCGGTGATGGGCCTGCGCCTGCGGGGGATGACGGGCCAGGGGGTGCCCCTGGAGGCCCACCCGACCCTGTTGCAACGGGTGAACCTCCCCAGTCGCTGGGGGGGCCATGGGTACCGCCCCGTTCTGGCCCGGATGGGTCGCCGCACCACCCGGGAGCATCGGCTGCTGCTCGCCCTCTGGGCCCGGTTGCTCACCCGCCACCAGGGTGCCCCCGTGACCCATGCCCTGGTGCTCTCCGGCCAGGGGGAGCGGCTGATCCAGGAACGCTTGACCCTGTCTTCCGGCCTGGATGGCCAACTGGACGACAGCCTCTCGCGCCTGGAGGCGGACTTGCGTCGGTCCGAACCGCCGCCACTGGTGAACGACCGCAAAAAGTGCACCCTGTGCAGCTGGAAGCAGCTCTGCGATGGGGAAGCCGCGCGGGAGGGACACCTCAGTGAGGTGAGCGGCGTGGGAAGCAAGCGCCGCGACATGCTCGTGGAGGCCGGGGTGCACAGCCTGGCCGACCTGGCCAGCGCCGATCCCGTGCGCCTGGCCGCAGCCCTCGACATCCACGGAGAGCAACACCGGGAGATCGTGCCCCAGCTGGTGGCCCAGGCGCGGGTGCAGGCCCTCGGCCAACCGGAGCGCCTCCTGGAGGGCGATGGCCTGCCGGAGCTGCGGGACGCCCCCGGCCTGCTGATCTACGACATCGAATCCGATCCGGATGCGGCAGATAACTTCCTGCATGGCTTCTGGATCCTGCCCAGGCCTCGGGAGGGGTCCTGGCCGCCGCCCCCCCAGGTGGCCCCCTTCCCTGGCCGCTATCACCCGTTGCTGGTGTTGGCGGAGCATGGGGAGCGACGGCTGTGGCAACGGCTGACGGCCCTGTTGGCCAGCCATCCCGATTGGCCGGTGTTGCACTACGGCGAAACGGAGAAGATCCAGCTCCTGCGGCTGGCGGAGCGCCAGGGGATGGGGGAACGGCAGCGGGCCGCCCTGCAGCGGCGCCTGGTGGATGTGCACCTGCGCCTGCGGCGCCATTGGCTGCTGCCGGTGAACAGTTACGGCCTCAAGGCGGTGGCCAGTTGGCTGGGCTTTCGCTGGAGCCAACCGGGGGTGGATGGGGCCCGCTGCCTGCTGTGGTGGCGCCAATGGCGGCACTGGCAGGCGGGGGCCGCCGGCCGCACCCCCCGAGGCCGGCAGGCCCTGACCCGCATCTTCCGCTACAACCAGGAC
>JBKDSY010000023.1:0-14551 GCA_046340755.1 Cyanobacteriota bacterium | reverse complement strand
TGGCGAGCTGGGGGGAGCAGGGGGAATCCTTCACCCTTGGACTGTGGGGCCCAGGGGATCTTGTGATCCCGTCCCTGATGGCCTGCACCCCCATTCAACTGGTGGCCCTCTCCGCAGCCCGAATCCAGGAGATCAACCCGGGTGCCCAGGAACGGGAGTCGTTTCTTGTGCGCCACAGCCAGCAGGTCTCCACCCTCCTCAAACTTAGCCGCACCCGGCCAGCGGAGGCCCGGCTGTTTCAGCTGCTCACTTGGATGGGCCAGCGGTTCGGGCGGGTGAGCAGCCGGGGCGTGAGCCTCTGTTTTGAGGAGATGAACCTCACCCACCGCACACTGGCGGAGATATCCGGTCTCACCCGGGTCACGGTCACCAAGGCGATCTCCCAGTTCCGCCAGGCGGGCGCCCTGGTGCGGGAAGGGGAAGACGAATGGTTGGTGCCCGAGGCCTGGGCAGGGAGCCAAACATGACGCCTTCCACCGCCAGCCGGGGTCCACCGCGGCGGCGTCGGCGACGTTGATTTCACCGGTTCTCACTTAACGGCTGGATGGCTGCCTTGGGTGTTTCAACCGATCAAGGGCCCTTATCGACAGCATTGCCAATCCTGCAAAGATCCCCTACCCACCCCCCGCTAATCCTGCTTAAAGTTCGTCAACTCCTGAACAAGGAGTGTTACGCGAAGCTAAAAAATCTCCTTTTTCCCTATAGCGATTATTTCATCCATCGGTTCTGTCGTTGCACGCAATGACGCACCGCTTCTTTTCTCTAGGGTGCAGCCATGGTTGCCCCTCGTCTTGATGCGGCTCCTCATTTCCAGCCGCACTCTTCCGCTCCATTTGATGTTCTCCCTTCGGAACTTGCCTCACCATGGCCAAGCGTCGACGTTTCGTTGTTCTTCTCGGTGGAGCCCTCTCCACCACCCTTCTTCTGGCTGGCTGCCTCGGAAACCCACCGAGCCGCACAGGCAGCGGCGGCACCACCAGTCCCGCGGCCACCCCGGTGGCTAATGCCGACGTGGAAGTCAAGACCATCAGCCTTGGCTTTGTCCCCATTCTTGAAGCCGCTCCCTTGGTGATTGGGGTGGAGAAAGGGTTCTTTGCCAAGCATGGGATGGAGGTGCAACTCTCCAAACAGTCGAGCTGGTCCGCCGCCCGGGACAACGTGGTGCTCGGCGCCGCCGGCGGTGGCATTGATGGCGGTCAGTGGCAGCTGCCCATGCCCCAGATGATCAGCGAAGGGGCGATCACCAACGGCAAGAAGGTGCCAATGACCATCCTGGCCATGCTGATGAGCCAAGGCAATGGCATTGCCGCAGCCAACAGCGTCAAGGATGGCAACTTGACCTATGACCTCAAGGCATCCTCTCCAGGGTTCTTTCAAGCCTTCAACAAAAAGGAAGGACGCAAATTCCGTGCCACCTACACCTTCTCCAGGGCCAACCAGGACATCTGGATCCGCTACTGGCTCGCCGCCGCAGGCGTAAACCCCAACACCGACGTGGAACTGCTCACCGTTCCCGCCCCCGAAACCCTGCAGGGCATGAAGACCGGCACCATGGAGGCCTTTTCCACCGGCGATCCCTGGCCCTCTCGCATCGCCAAGGACGACGTGGGCTATCTCGCGGCAATCACCAGCCAGATCTGGAAGGTTCACCCGGAAGAATTCCTTGCCGTGCGGTCCGACTGGGTCGACAACCATCCCAAGGCCACCGTGGCCCTGCTCAAGGGGCTGATCGAGGCACAGATGTGGCTCGACAAACCTGAAAACAAGGATGAGGCAGCCGAAATCCTCTCCTCCCGCAAGTGGTTCAACGTTCCCGTGGCGGTGTTGCAGGCCTCGCTCAAGGGTCAATACAAGTTGGGGGCCAAGGGCATTCCCTCCACCGATCCCAAGCTGGGGCCGCTCTTCTGGAGCAGTGATCGCGGCGTGATTTCCTATCCCTACAAGAGCCTCACGCTCTGGTTCCTGCTGGAGTCGCTGCGCTGGAAGTTCTATCCCGGCACGGTGGACACCATCGAGCAAGCCAAGGCCATTAATGACAAGGTCACCCGGGAAGATCTGTGGCGGGAAGCCGCCCAGGCGGTGGGGGTCCCAGCCAAGGACATTCCCTCCAGTTCCAGTCGGGGTAAGGAGGTGTTCTTCGATGGCACCGTTTATGACCCGGCGGATCCCCAGGCCTATCTCAACAGCCTGAAGATCAAAAACTGACGGCCACCTGGTCGTCCCTAACGGCCGACCCCCAACCGAGGGGATCACACGATCCCCTCCCCTGAAGTTCTCTCCAATTCTTTTCTCTCCAGGACCTTTGACCATGACCAGCACCCCCAGCTCAGGTTTCAACCTTGGCCAGTGGTGGAAGCGCCACCGCAAATCGATCCTTCCCCCCATCTTCGGCATCGGCGGGTTTCTGCTCTTCTGGCAACTCAGCTCCAGCCTTGGCCTCACCAAGCTCACCGGCCCCTTGAGCATCTGGACCGATGAACGCACCCGCGAATTGCTCCTTTATCCCTTCTTCGATCGCGGTGGCCTCGACAAGGGGCTCTTCCTGCACACCATGAGCAGCCTCACACGCGTGGGGATCGGTTACTCCCTGGCTGCCATCGTGGGCATTGCAGTGGGCATCGCGGTGGGCCTCAACAAATCCCTCGATCGCGCCTTCGATCCGCTCTTCCAGTTTTTGCGCATGGTCGCGCCCCTGGCCTGGGTGCCGATCGCCCTGGTGTTGTTCCAGAAAAACCAGCCTGCGGCGATTTTTGTGATCTTCATTACCTCGATCTGGCCCATTCTGATCAACACCGCCGAAGGTGTCCGGCAAATTCCACAAGATTATCGCAATGTGGCTCTGGTGCTCCAAATGTCAAAGGGTCGTTTCTTCAGCAAGGTGTTGATTCCCTCCGCGCTTCCTTACATCTTTACCGGTCTGCGCATCTCCATTGGTCTGGCCTGGCTGGCCATCATTGCCGCCGAAATCGTGATGCCTGGCACCCCTGGCATCGGTTTCTTCATCTGGGATGCCAACCAAAATGGCTATGTCAGCGAAATCGTCTTGGGTGTGATTTGGATTGGTGCCATCGGCCTCATCCTCGATCGCCTGATGGCCTGGTTGCAAAAGCGCATCAGCCCCGGCCAGTGAGGAGCCTGTTCACACCCCCCGGAAACTCTCGCCATGAACCGCTCTGACAGCCATCCACTTGCCTCCCTGAAACAGAAGCTCTCCAGCATCGAAACCACCCTGACCCGCAGGGAAAACGTTCTGAGCTTTCTGATCATTCGTTTCGTTTTGATGTGCGGCATGCTCCTGGGCTTCTCCTGGACATTCCTCAATCTCAGCCCCTGATCCATCCCAATCAGCCATGACAACACTCGTTGATGTTCAATCCATCGAAAAAAACTTTCCCCTCTCAGGGGGAGGCAACTATCTGGCCCTGAAAGGCATTGATCTCCAGATCAACAAGGGTCAATTCGTCTCCTTGATTGGCCATTCTGGCTGCGGCAAGAGCACCCTGCTCAACATGATCGCGGGCCTGGATCAACCCACCGGTGGCGTCGTGCTCCTGGAGGGGGAAGAGGTGAAACGCCCTGGTCCCGACAAGATGGTGGTGTTTCAAAATTATTCTCTCCTCCCCTGGCTCACGGTGTCGGAAAACATCGGCCTCGCCGTCGATGAAGTCATGCCACAAATCGGCAAGGAGGAGCGCGCCGCCATCGTTGAAGACCACATCAAAATGGTGGGTCTTGACCACGCCAAAGACAAACTTCCCCTCCAACTCTCTGGCGGCATGCGTCAGCGGGTGTCCATCGCCCGGGCCCTGGCCATCAAGCCCAAGCTCCTGCTTCTCGATGAGCCCTTCGGCGCCCTCGATGCCCTCACCCGGGGGAATCTGCAGGAGAAATTGATGCAGATCTGCAACGATCACGAGCTCACGGCCGTCATGGTCACCCATGACGTGGATGAGGCGGTGCTGCTGTCGGATCGCATCGTGATGCTCACCAATGGCCCCGGCTCGAGGATCGGCGGCATCCTGGAGGTCGACATCCCCCGTCCCCGCCAGCGCCTCACGGTGGTGCACCACCCGAGCTACTACAGCCTGCGCTCGGAAATGATCTATTTCCTCAACCGCCAGAAGCGGGTGAAGCAATGGCAGGCCAAACCCCACAAGGTGCTCTCCCGCCATGGCCTGGAGAAGGTGAATCTGGATCTGGGGTTCGTGCCCCTGGCGGCGTGCGCCCCCCTGGCGATCGCCGAAGCCAAGGGCTTCTTCCAAAAGCATGGCCTCGACGAGGTGCAACTGGTGCGCGAAACCAGCTGGCGGGGGGTGGTGGACGGCCTCCTCGATCGCACCTTGGATGCGGCCCTGATGCCCTCCGGCATGCCCGTGTGGATGACGGCGGGGGGCCACGGCGGCGACCCCACCCCGGTGGTCTCCTCCCTCACCCTCAGCCGCAATGGCAATGAGGTGACACTGGCCAAACGGCTCGCCGAACAGGGCGTCAACACGGTGGACGACTACCGCTCCTGGCTCCGCGGCCATGAGCGGGAACCCCACCGGATCGGCATCGTGCATCCGGCCTCCATGCACAACCTGCTCCTGCGCTATTGGCTGGCGGCCAATGGCATCGATCCCGACCAGGACGTGCATCTCCAAACCCTCCCCCCGGCCCAGATGCTCGCCGACCTGAAGGACGGCTCCATCGACGGCTACTGCATCGGCGAGCCCTGGAACTACAGGGCCAACCGGGAGGGCCACGGGGTGCCCATCGTGGGGGATCTGGAGATCTGGTCAGGCCACCCGGGCAAGGTGCTCGGGGCACGGGAAGACTGGGCCCTGGCCTATCCCAACACCCACATTGCCCTCACCAAGGCCCTGTTGGAGGCCTGCCGCTACTGCGCCGAGCCCAGCCACTGGCAGGAGATGAGCGAGTTGTTGAGCGATCGCCGCTATCTGGGCATGAAGGCCGAGCTGATCCATTTCAGCGCCCAAACCGGCGAGGCCTTCGCCGCCCATGGGGAGCCCCACCATCTGTTCTTCGGAGCCGGCCTGAATCGCCCCAGCCGCACGGAGCACCTCTGGATCATGACCCAGCTGGCCCGCTGGGCGGAGATCCCCTTCCCCCGCAATTACGTGGAGATTCTGGAGCGGATTTGCCAGGTGGGGGTGTTCAGCACCGCCGCCCGGGAGCTGGGGTTGGAGGAAGTGAGCTACCAGCGCCAAGGCATTGAGCTCTTCGATGGCCGGCCCTTCAACAGCGACGATCCGATCAGCTATCTCAACGCCGTCAGCCTCCATCGCGATTTCAGCGTGGCGGAGATTCCCATCGGCGTCCCCCGGGCCATGGCCGCCAGCGCCTGAGATCGGCCGCGGGAGACCCGCCCGCGGCCCCAACCCTTCCTTCACCACCGCCCCCTCCGTTCCACCCCTCCATGACCACCGCACTTTCGCCCTCCTCCGCCCCCCGGGCCGGCAGCGCCCAGCCCTTGCTGCGGTTTTCCGATCTGGGCAAGACCTACCCCACCCCCAAGGGCCCCTACCCGGTGTTGGCCGACATCAACCTCACCGTGGGGCAGGGGGAATTCATCTGCGTGATCGGCCACTCCGGCTGCGGCAAAAGCACCCTGCTCAACATGGTCTCCGGTTTTGCCACCCCCACCTCCGGAGCGGTGCTGCTCAATGGCAAGCCGATTGAAAAACCCGGCCCCGATCGCATGGTGGTTTTCCAGGGCTACGCCCTGCTCCCCTGGCTGACGGCCTATGAAAATGTCTACCTGGTCATTGATTCGGTCAAGCCAACGCTAGATAAAAGCCAGAAACATGCCATCACCATGGAACACCTGGAGTTGGTGGGTCTGACGGCGGCGGCAGAGAAAAAGATCACCCAGATTTCCGGCGGCATGAAGCAACGGGTGGCCATTGCCCGGGCCCTGGCAATCCGGCCAGAGGTGCTGATCCTGGATGAACCCTTCGGCGCCCTGGATGCGATTACCAAAGAGGAACTGCAGGAGGAATTGCTCAACATCTGGAACACCCAGAAATGCACCGTATTGATGATCACCCATGACATCGACGAGGCCCTCTTCCTGGCGGACCGCTTGGTGATGATGACCAATGGGCCAGCCGCCAGCATCGGAGAAGACCTCACCATTCCCTTCCCCCGCCCCCGCAGCCGGGAAGACATCATGGAGGATCCCCTCTATTACGAGTTGCGCAACCAGGCCCTCGATTTTCTCTACAACCGCTTCGCCCACGACGACGACGCGGCCTGAGCGGACCCGGCTCCCTCCTGCTCAGGGGGGAGCGGGGGATGGATCCGGCGCGGTGGGATGCACCTTGTGGGGATCCATCCCCTGGGAAGGGGTTTGGGCGGGGGGCGCCGGCCGAGGGGCGGAGCGGGGGGAATCCCGGCCAGGTTCGAGCCATCCCAGCCCGGAGAGAAACCGCACCAGGCGATCCGCCGTGCCCGTGATCTCCCGCAGGTTTTCCAAGGTGGGGATCAGGGCCGGCCGGGCCTGCCGCATCAGCTCCGAAGCGTCCTTCGTGACCTGGGTGGCGGATTGGGCCGTTTGATCCGCCTGATTCAGGGTGTGATCCACCTTGCCGAGGGTGCGCCGCAGGGCGGGGGCGATCTGGCCGCTCTCCCGCTGCAGGGTGCCGGTGAGCTGACGCACGGAGGGCACGGTGCGTTGGGTTTCGCTGGAAAGGGTCTTGGCCATCGACGACAGATCCACCATCGAGCCGGAGAGCCGGGTGGTGGAGCGTTCCAGGCTGCCCAGGGAGGTGGGCACCTGCTTGCGCAGGAGGTTGGTGGCCAGGGCCAGGGTCTGATCCAGCTCCGTGCGCGACTGGGTCAGATCCGCCAGCAGTTGGTTGAGGTCGGGAGGGGGGTCATAGGCCAGGACGGGCAAGGGGACATCGGAACCGGCCCCCTTGGGGCGGGGATCGGGCGTCAAGTTGAGAAAGGTGGGCCCCACCAGTCCCACCTGGCCGCTCTGGGCTCGACTGCGGGGGCCGATCAGGTGGCGGTAACGGTCGTTGATCCGCAGCGTGACGGCCACCCGGGCATTGTCTTGCAGATCCAGGGTCTCCACCCGGCCGATGGGAAAGCCCGACAGTCTCACCTCCATGCCCTGCCGCAGGCCGTCCGCCCGCGGGGCCACCACATCCACCGTGAAGCTCGCTTCCCCCCAGCGGCGCTCCCGACCGACCGCCACCAACAAAACCAACAGGAGCATCCCGCCTGAGAGCAGAAACAGCCAACGCTCCCGTGGCTCGGGCGCCTCGGGGGTGGGGTCGGTGGAAGGGGGAGGGGGGGTCAACGTCAAGAGGGGAGCAACTCCATCAAACGGGAAGGGTGGGCAGGGCGATCGGGTTCACCGCCAGGGTCCAGACCAGTTTCAAACCCACCAGGAGAGCGATCTCCCGGGCGATCAGGCTGGCGATCAGGTCTTCCGCCCCGGCCCGATCCAGAGGCATGCGGCGCGACTCCCAGAGGCAGAGCAGGGCGGCGGCCGCCAGATACAGGGGCGTGCGGACCAGGGCCGACAGCAAATCCAGGGGCGGGATGGCGCCGATCGCCTGGGCCAACCCCAGCTCCACCCCCCCCCGCGCACTGGCGAGCACCCCCCCCACCACGGCCCCCATCAGGCCATGGATCAGCAGCAGGGGCCCCACCAGCAGGGCGGGCCCGAGGGTGAGCCAGACCGCCTGGGGTCCGCCGCCGCGGGCCCGCCGCAACCACAGGGGCGTCAGGCGGGTGAAGGCGATCAGGGAGACCACCAGGGGGCCCACGAGATAAAGCATCGCCACCACCAACACCTGCAGCGACTGGGCCGCCGAGAGGTTGAACCCGCCCTGCAACAGCCGCATCAGCCCCACCCCGAAGACCGCCCCGACAAGGAGCACCAGGGCGGCGCAGCGGGAACCGTCCCGCTCCGCCATCCGCAACAGGCGCAAGAGCATCGGGGCGAGGGCGGGCGAGGTGCCCCCAGGGTGACGCGAAACCCTGCCCTGGCAAGGGCAAGCTGTCCTAATCACCCCTGGAGGGTCGTTCGATGCCCGGTCTTGGCCTCGCCTCGGCCCTGCTGGAGCCCACCAACCTGCTCCTCCTAGCCTGCGCCCTCCTCTACGCCCTGATCGGCGAGCGCAGCGAGGCGGGGATTCTGTTGCTCTTCGTGGCGGGCATCAGCCTGCTCGACGCAGTGCAACAGCGCAGGAGCCAGCGCGCCCTGGCGGAACTGGCCCGCCTCTCCGCTCCACGGGCGAGGGTGTGGCGTGACGGGCAGGAGCTGGAGCTGCTCCCGGAGGCCGTCGTTCCCGGCGATCAGCTGCGGCTGGTGGAGGGAGACCGGGTGGCCGCCGACGGGATCCTGGAGGAGGCCGTGGGCCTCTGGGCCGACACCTCCCTGCTCAGCGGGGAAGCCCTGCCCGTGGCCCTGGGGGCCGGCGATCCCATCCTGGCGGGGTCGCTGGTGGCCCAGGGGTCGGGCCGGGCCCGGGTGACCGCCACGGCCTCCGCCAGCGAGCTGGGGCGCCTGGCCCTCGGCCTGGCCGAGGTGCGCCCCCCCCTGACCCGGCTGCAGCGCCGCACCCGCCGCCTCACCGCCCGGTTCAGCGGCGCCGCCCTGGCGATCTGCGCCGCCCTGGCCCTGCTCCAGGGCATGCGAAGCGGCGATTGGCCCGACGCCCTGCTGCGGGCCCTGGCCTTTGCCCTGGCGGTGCTCCCCAATGAAATCCCCGTGGTGGTGGCCCTGTTCCTGGCCCTGGGAGCCCTGCGCCTCTCCACCATGGGGGTGCTGGCCCGCTGGCCCGCGGCGGTGGAGAGCCTGGGGGGGGCCACGGTGTTGGCGGTCGACAAAACGGGCACCCTCACGGAAAACCGCATGGCGGTGCAGGCGCTGATGACCTGGCCGGAGGGAGACCTCTGGCGGGCGGGCCGCCCCCTGGAGGAGCCTTGGCACAACCTGGTCGAACAAGCCCTTCTGGCCAGCCGGGGGGATCCGGTGGATGCCATGGAGCTGGCCCTGCGGCGCCTGGCGGATGAGGCCCTGGAGGAGGGGGAGCACCGCCATCCCGACTGGCCCCTGGAGCGGGAATACCCCCTGGAGCCCGACCTGCTCGTGATGTCGCGCCTCTGGCGGGATGGCTCCGGCCAATGGCAACTGGCTGCCAAGGGGGCCCCCGAGGCGGTGGCGGAGCTGTGCCACCTCGATGCCCAAAGCGCCCAGGCCCTGAACGCCGCGGCCGATGGCCTCGCCCGGGAGGGCATGCGGGTGTTGGCGGTGGCCGCGGGGCTGGAGGGGGCCCCGCTGCACCACCGGGAGCTGGGCTTGGGCCCCGGTCCGCCGCCGGAGGGGCAACATGCCTTTCTCTTCCGACCCTTGGGCCTGATTGGCCTGGCGGACCCCCTGCGGCCGGAAGTGCCAGAGGCCATCGCCGCCGCCCAGGGTGCGGGCGTGCGGGTGCTGATGATCACCGGTGATGGACCCACCACCGCCCGGGCGATCGCGGATCAGGCCGGGCTGCCGCCTGGTGCCCTGCTCACCGGTGGCGATCTGGAGCGCCTGAGCTCTCACGACCTGGCCGAGGCCGTGCGGTCGGTGCCGGTCTTTGCCCGGGTGATGCCGCACCAGAAGCTGCAGTTGGTGCAAGCGCTCCAGGCCGCGGGCGAGGTGGTGGCGATGACGGGGGACGGGGTGAACGATGCCGCGGCCCTCAAGGCGGCCGACATCGGCGTGGCCATGGGCCGGCGCGGATCGGCGGTGGCCCGGGAAGCGGCGGATCTGGTCTTGGTGGACGACAGCTTCGCCCCCCTGGTGGAGGCCCTCGGCCTGGCCCGGCGGGTGGAGGCCAACCTGCGCCGCGCCCTGGGCTACACCCTCGCCATCCACCTGCCGATCGTCACCCTGAGCCTGCTCCCCCTGCTGTTGGCCGGCCAACCCCTGCTGCTCCAGCCGGTGCACATCGCCCTGCTCCACCTGGTGATTGACCCCGCCTGCACGGTGGTGTTCGAGGCGATGCCCGGCGGCGGCCAGCTGCTGCGCCAGCCCCCCCGACCGCCGGAGGCGCCACTGTTGGGAGCCGCGGCCTGGCGGCAGGCCCTGGGGCAAGGAAGTGCCCTGGTGGTGGTGATCCTGGCCCTGGCCTTCTGGCCCGATCTCCCCCTGGAGAGCCGCCGCAGCCTGGTGTTTGGCCTGTTGTTGCTCACCAGCGGCGGGCTGGTGTGGCTCAACGGCGACCGGCGCACGGGCCATGGCGCCGCTGGGCTGGGCCTGGGCCTGGCGCTGTGGCTGCTGATCCAGGGCACTGGGCCCCTGCGGCGCCTGCTCGCCCTGGGGCCCCTGACGGCCGAGCACCTGGCAGGCCTGGCCCTGGCGCTGGTGGTGGCCTTGGTCCTGGCGGCCCTGCCCCTGAGCCCCCTGATCTCAGGAGTGGGCCTCCCGGATCGTGAGGGCGCTGGCGGGCGGGATGGACAACCTGTTGGACGTGGGTGAGTGACCCTGCTCGATCAGAGCCCCTGACCAAGGGCCGGGGCCCCTGCCGCCTGGTTCTTGTGGCGAAGATCCTCCTGAGTCCATTCCTCTGAGATCAATTCCGTCTGCTGGAGCACCAGGTCAATCGCGGCTCCCTCTTGATCAGGAGGATATTTGTAGCGTTTGAGCAGGGCCTTGATCATTGTGCGCAGTCGTGCCCGCACGTTTTCCTTGTATGGCCAGTCGATGCTGAGGTTGCCTCTGAGTTTCTCCGCCAGTTCCCGTGCCATCTTCATCAGCACCTCATCGCCCATCAGCTCGTGCGCCGACTGGTTGTTCGCCAGGGCGTCGTAGAAGGCAACCTCAGCAGCGGTTAATCCCATGGCCTCCATCTTCCCTGTCTCGGCACGGAGCTGCTTGGCGATGGCAATCAGTTCTTCGATCACCTGAGCCGCCTCGATCGAGCGGTTGGCGTATTTGGCAAGCGTGGCCTGAAGCAGTTCACTGAAACGCTTCTGCTTCACAATGTTGGCTTTGAAGCGGGTGCGCACCTGTTCCCTCAGCAAGCGCTGAAGCAGTTCCACCGCCAAATTTTTCTGAGGAATCTTGCGCACCTCCGCCAGGAACTGATCCGACAGAATGCTGATGTCTGGTTGCTCAAGACCCGCCAACTTGAAAACATCCGTGATTCCCTCCGCCACCAACGACTCAGAGAGCAGTTGGCGCAACTGCCCATCAACATCTTTCAGACCAGCTCCCTCACCACCAGCGCCCTCGCCTTTGACCAGGAGTGCTCGGATCGCCTGAAGGAAGGTCACCTCAGGATCCAGGGCAATGGCTTCATCCAGCGTTCCGCAGATGGCAAACGCTTTGGTCATGGCCAGAACGGTGTCGCAATAACGCTTCCTCCCATCCTGCAAGGAGAGGATGTGATCCAGACAATTGGGCAGCAGGGCCAGCGCTGTCTTGGGATCCCTGAACCCACTCCAGTCGATCGGCTGAAGCAGATCACGGGCAACCTGAAGTTTTTCCTTGAGGATCCGCAGTTCCTCACGGGTGTCGATGGTGGGAGCACCCTTGCCCCTGGCAGCGGTGTAGGTGGCCAGTGCGTCCTTGAGTTGGGGTGCGATGCCGATGTAATCGACCACCAAACCGCCTGGTTTGTCTTTGAATACCCTGTTCACTCGGGCAATCGCCTGCGCCAGGTTTGCGCCCTTCATCGGTTTGTCCACATACATCGTCGCCAGACAGGGGACGTCAAACCCCGTCAACCACATATCGCGCACCAACACGATCTTGAGGGGGTCATGGGGATCCTTGAAGCGTTTCTCCAGATCCTTCTTCTTCCTTTGCCACCTGCTTCAGGCGTGGTTCCGCACCCACCAGTGCCTCCAGGGCTGCCCACCGGCTCTTGGCCCGCTCGGCGGCGGGGATGTCGTCTTCATCGGCAAAGAGGTCATCCACCTGCTCATCCACCCGGGGGAGCATCGGGAGCTTGAGGTCCAGTTTCACCAGGCGTGACTCGTAGTAGATCGGCACAGTGGCGCCGTCCTCCACCGCCTGCTGAATGTCGTAGATGGAGATGTAGTGCCCGAACACCGCCTGGGTGTCACGGTCGTCTTCGGAGATGGGCGTTCCCGTGAAGGCAATGAAGGTTGCCTCGGGCAAGGCATCCCGCAGGGCTTTTGCCAATCCGTCTTTGATCTCCCCAGTCTTGGTGTCAAAGCGACCCTTGAAGCCGTATTGGGTGCGGTGCGCTTCGTCGCAGATCACCACGATGTTGCGGCGAGCGCTCAGAGCAGGGAACTGCTCTTCCCCGGGTTCAGTGGCGAACTTCTGGATGGTGGTGAAGAGGATGCCGCCGCTGGGCCGGTTGGCGAGCAGATCCCTGAGGTCCTGGCGACTCTCTGCCTGCTTGGGGGATTCGCCCAACAGGTCTCCCGCCCCAGCGAACACCTCGAACAGTTGCCCATCCAGGTCTTGGCGGTCGGTCACGATCACCAGGGTGGGGTTCTCCAGGCGTGGATCGCGAAGCAACACCCCTCCCAGACACGCCATCTCGATGCTTTTGCCGGCGCCCTGGGTATGCCAGGCGACCCCACCCTTCCTGTCGCCACTTGGCCTGCTGGCCTCCACCACCCGTTCCACGGCGGCTCTAACGGCGTGGAACTGGTGGTAGGCGGCGATCTTCTTGATGATCTGCCCGTCTTCCTCAAACAGACAGAAGGAGCGAATGAACTCCAACAGCCGCCCCTGGTGGAAGAGGCCCCGCACCAGGGTTTCCAGATCACGGTGCGCGCCCAGCGGATCCAGCTGGTTCTCGCCCTCAATGGTGCGCCAGCGTTGGAACCGCTCCCGATCCGCGCTCAGCGATCCCATTCGGGCCTGGATGCCATCACTGATCACCAACAGCACGTTGGAGGTGAACAGGTCGGGGATGTCTTGCTTGTAGGTCTGCAGTTGGTTGAAGGCTGCCCAGATGTCTGCGTTCTGATCGGCAGGGTTCTTGAGTTCGATCACCGCCAGCGGCAAACCATTCACGTAGACCACCACATCCGGGCGACGGTTGTGCTTGGTGCCCTGAATTGCCAACTGGTTCACCATCAACCAATCGTTGGCAGCCGGGTCGTCAAATTCGATGACCTTGAGACGGATGCCAACTTGTTGCGTCCCATCCATGTAGGTGATGGGCAATCCCTGGGTCATCCAACGGTGGAAATTGCGGTTGGCTGCCAACAGACCAGGAACGTTCGGATTTGCCAGTTGGCGCACGGCGGATTCGATGGTGCTCGCTGGAACGCCCGGGTTCAAGCGCTGGAGGGCGGAGCGCAGACGCCCCGTGAGGATGACCTGCCTGAAATCAGTGCGCTCCGGGGAGGTGCCGTCGCTGTCGAGGTGGGGTGCGAAAACGTGGGTGTAGACCAGTTCCTGGAACCACTCCAGGCACTGCTGCTCGAGATGGTCTTCGGTGATCAGGGCCATGGGGTGAGGCTACAGAACCTGCCAGTAGCCGGCACGGGGTGAGCCATGGCGAAGCAGGCGCCCCTTGAGCTGGAGTGCAGCCAGATGCTTCTCCACCGCTCGCTGGCTGAGCTGTAGACGTTCCGCCAGACGGCGGGCCGAGAGGGTGGGCTCAGCGGCGAGATCCCGCAGGATCACCGCATCGATCGCGGCCCCTGGTGAGGCACCGATCTCCGAACCTTTCTCCGAACCTATCTCCGAACCGATCTCCGCACGCAGGGCATCGTGGATGGCCTCCAGTTGGTAGGCCACGAAGGGCTGCAGATCACCCTGCTGATCGGCCTGGCCAAGCGATTCGTAATAGCCCTGCTGCCTGGAGCGGATCATCTCTTCGATCGGTAGCCAGGCGAGCAGCGGGTTCCAGCGGCTGAGGATCAGGGTCTGCCAGAGGCGCCCGAGGCGGCCATTGCCATCGGCGAAGGGATGGATCAACTCCAGCTCGTAGTGCGCCACACAGCTCACGATCAGGGGATGCCAGTCACTGGCGGCCAGCCAGGCCAGCAGATCCCCTACCAGGACAGGGACCCGGGCAGCGGGAGGTGCCATGTGCACGAGCTGATCGCCGCGGTGGAGCCCCACGCCACCGCTGCGGAAGCAGCCCGGGGCGTCGATCAACCCAGCCATCAACAGCCCAGGAGCTTCCAGCAGATGTTGGCGATTGGAGGGATCCCAGCGGGGCAGGGCGTCGTAGGCGGCGATGGCATTGCGCACCTCCTGGATGTCGCGGGCCGGACCGCTCACCCGCTGGCCATCGAACAACGCGGTCACCTGCTCCAGGCTGAGGCTGTTCTGCTCGATCGCGAGGGAGGCCTGGATCGTGTGGATGCGGTTGTCACGGCGCAGGCGAGGGGATGGCTGGCTGTCCTGGCGGGCGCTCCAGCGGCCGAGGGCCTCGGCAATACGGGCCACCTGGCTGAGCAAGGCCGGGGTGAGGGTGAGCGGTGGGGCGTAGGGCTGTTCAGAGGCCATCAGCTCGGAACCACGACCCGTGGCGGCAGGTTGAGCTGACGGATCCTGCGGGCGAAGCCGCGGTCATCGAAGGAGGCGATCGTCTGGCAGGTGCGGCAG
>JBKDSY010000022.1:0-6793 GCA_046340755.1 Cyanobacteriota bacterium | reverse complement strand
GGCCAACCCATGTTCCGCGGGCCGAAGCCCTGGCCTTGCTCCCGGCCGGGGTTTACCGAGCCGGCACCTCTCGATGCCGCTGGTGCGCTCTTACCGCACCCTTGCACCCTTGCCTGTGCCCCGGAGGGCCATCGGCGGTGTGTTTCTGTGGCACTGTCCTCACGGTTACCCGCACTGGGCGTTACCCAGCAAGCCTGGCCATTGGGGAGCCCGGACTTTCCTCAACCGGATCCCCGTGGTCCCCGGGAGAAAACTCTCCTGGGTCGGAGCCGGTCGCGATCACCTCACCTGCTTTCTGATTAAGCCTAAGGGCAGGGGGCCTTCCGAACCGGAAAGCCCCCTGCCCTTGGGGTTGGCCTGCCTTGCCTGTGCCTAAACTGAAGCCAACCGGGGGCTGTAGCTCAGCCGGATAGAGCGACGGTTTCCTAAACCGTAGGTCGTGGGTTCGAGTCCCGCCAGCCCCGTTGACTTCTGAACTGTCCGAGGGACCCCTGTTGCGCCGGGGCCCCAGAGCAGCCTTCTCAGGAGGCTTCCTTGATCCGACGCCGTAACTTGCGGCTGAGGGCAAAGGTCACACCGGCACCAGCAATGGGGAGAGGGCCAGGCACGGGCTCCTTGTTGAGGGTGTGCGTGAGGGAGTTGAGAACAGGAATGTCGAAAGGATCGGATTGGTCCGTTTCAAACCGTGAATCAAGGGTGAAAGGACTGGCAGATGGTTGCCTGGGGAAAGTGGTATTGGCGTCTAACGATGAAATAAGGGGCAAAGGGGTGGTAGGATTTTGTAGATATGTTTGGACGGCAGATAAGATAATATATGTCGGAGATAAAACATTGTAGGAAAAGACCACTGGACCAATGGTATCCAAATTATCGAATGACAGAATCTGGGACGAGGCTGAATCGGAGAAATTCAGAACAGCATTTGGAGCGCCTGTTGTTAATTCAACCAGGTCGTTCCCGTCAAAGAAGTCATAGGTAATGTCACCAAGAACGCACTTGTAGCCAGTGGTTCCAGTGGCGACGATGTTGGCAATGGGTAACGAGCCTGGGCAGGGTGGATCTGCGGCCTTCGCGGGGGTGGAGACCAGGGATGGGGCGATCGCCATGCCGCCAAAGGCAAGCAATGCAATCCATGGCTTCGGCGCTACGGAGGTCATGGGACAACGAATAGGAGGAGGTACGCCAGGGGAGGGACAAACCTAGGCAGGGGCCATGGGCTTATCAAGGTTGGTCTTGGCATGTTTAGACCAAGAATGCGAACGATTGATCATCGCCAACCCGCATTCACTGTTTAGCCAGGAAATGCCGCCCCGGCACAGGGTGAGGGAATCCAAACATCCGCCGCCGCCATGGGCCTCGCCGCAAGGCAAGGGCACCCCCATGGCCGCTCCTTTTCCGCAAGGCCTTGACGTGGTGCCATGATGGGTGATGCTCAACACAAGGGAAGCGGTGCCTGAAGAGCCCTGCCAATGCCCTGATTGCCAACGGTTCTATCGGGAGCACGACCGGCTGATTCGTGAGAATCCCAGCCTGCGTCAGCAGCAGGAGCTCAACTGGGCCGCCCTGCAGTCCTTTCGCACCCTTGCGGGCCGCGTCCTTGAGGAGCTTCAGAAGCAGGTGCAGGATGGGGAGACCGCTTCCTCTTCGTCGCCTGTGGAGGGCGCCGGAGGAGGGGCTGTGGCCGCGGAACCCGATGCCCTGCAGCAGGCGATGGCCGATCTGGAAAACATCAATGCCCACCTCTTCTCCATTGAGGCCTTGATGGAGCGCATTTTTGACGTGCGGGTGCCCGAAGACGTTGAACAGACCTTCCGGGAGGTGGCCGGAGAGCTGGCTCCCGATCCGCTCAATGCCGACCGTCTCCGTCTCAACCGTCTCCTCCACCAAACGCCAGATTTGCCCGATCGGGACCGCGGCGGCTAACGGGCCGCCGCGGTCAGGGGGCCACTGCGGCCCTAGTCCAGATCGCAAGTGATCGTGACGGGGAAAGCCTCGGCGCGCCAAATTTCTTTCGCATACTGCCGGATTGAGCGGTCTGAGGAGAAAAAGCCCGTGCGCGCCGTGTTGAGCAGAGCCATGCGATTCCAGCGGCGTGGATCAGCCCAGGTTTGACTCACCTCACCCTGGGCCCGCAGATAGTCAGCAAAATCCGCAAGCACAAAGAAGGGATCCGAGCCCGTGAGATTCTGCAACAGGGGGCGGAAGAGGTCTTGATCGCCATTGCTGAAGTGGCCCTGCTCCACCAGGCGCAGGGATTCGGCAAGCTCGGGCAGGTCTGGGATCAACTCCCAAGGGCAATATCCCGCCTTGCCGAGGGCTGCCAACTCAGCCGTGGTTTGGCCGAAGAGGAAAAAGTTCTCCTCACCCACCTGCTCGCGGATCTCAACGTTGGCCCCATCGAGGGTGCCGATCGTTAGGGCCCCATTCATGGCGAATTTCATGTTGCCTGTGCCTGAAGCTTCCTTGCCGGCAGTGGAAATCTGCTCCGACAGATCTGCCGCCGGATACACCCGTTCCCCCAGCTTCACGTTGTA
Source organism: Cyanobacteriota bacterium (assembly GCA_046340755.1). GTDB lineage: Bacteria > Cyanobacteriota > Cyanobacteriia > PCC-6307 > Cyanobiaceae > Cyanobium. The sequence continues at coordinate 4,259 of JBKDSY010000022.1, read as the reverse complement.
ATCCGGTAAGAACACCACCCGCAGCAGGCCATCCATATCGGGGTCGGCATTCACCGTCTCGGCGATGCCGTTGATGAAGCGAATGATCAACTTGGCCATGGCATATCCAGGCGCGGCTTTGCCGCCAAAGATCACCGTGCGCGGTGCCATGCCCGCCGTGTTCCCGTTCTTGATGCGCAGGTATTGGGCCACCACCTGCAGGGCATTGAGGTGCTGGCGTTTGTATTCATGGATGCGCTTGACCTGCACATCAAAAAGGGACGACGGATCCACCAACACCCCGGTGTGGCTGTGGATGTAGTGGGTCAGCTCCCGTTTCACCGCCAGTTTGGTGGCTTGCCACCGCTCCAAAAATCCCCCATCCTCAGCCAGGGGTTCCAGCTTCCTCAGCTGATCCAGGTCGGTGACCCAGCCTTCCCCCACCGCTTCGGTGAGCAACGCTGCCAGCTGGGGATTGGCCAGGGCGATCCAGCGCCGAGGGGTCACACCATTGGTGACATTGATGAACTTTTCAGGCCAAAGGGCCGCAAATTCGGGGAAGAGATCACTTTTGACCAGATCACTGTGCAGAGCCGCCACGCCATTGACGTGATGGGAGGCGACGGTGGCCAAGTGGGCCATGCGTACGGCCTTGCCGCCATCTTCATCGATGATGGAAACTCGCCTGAGAATCTGCTCATTGCCTGGATATTTCAGGCGCACTTGCTGTAGGAAACGGCGATTGATCTCGTAAATCAGCTCCAGATGGCGAGGCAGCAGGCTGCCGAAAAGATCCAGCCCCCATTTCTCCAGGGCCTCGGGGAGCAAAGTGTGGTTGGTGTAGGAAATGCTGCGACGGGTGATGTCCCAGGAGGTTTCCCAGTCAAGGTGTTTGTCATCTAGCAGCAGGCGCATCAACTCGGCGACCGCAATCGCCGGGTGGGTGTCATTCAGCTGGATGGCCCAATGGTCGGGAAATTCCTGGATTGGCAGCCCCCGCATGTCGAGGCTGCGAATCATGTCTTGTAGGGAGCAACTCACGAAGAAATGCTGTTGCTTCAGCCGCAGGCGCCGCCCTTCATCCGTGCCGTCATTGGGATAGAGCACCTTGGAGAGGGTTTCACTGGCCACCTTCTCTTCCACGGCGCCGTAATAATCGCCGATGTTGAAGGCGTAGAAGTCAAATGATTCGGTGGCATCCGCCCGCCAAAGTCGCAACCTGTCGCAGGTGTTGACCCGGTAGCCCAGCACCGGCACATCATGGGGAACGCCGATGGCATGCTCCGATGGGATCCAACGCACCCGGTAGGTGCCCTGGTCGTCCTGGTAGGGCTGGGTGCGGCCACCAAAGCCCACGAAACAGGCCTGATCCGCGTGGGGGATCTCCCACGGCCAGCCCGCCTTCAACCATTTATCTGTGATCTCCACCTGCCAGCCATCCCGGATGAGCTGGTCAAAAATGCCGAATTCGTAGCGGATGCCATAGCCGGTGGCCGGGATCTCCAGGCTGGCCAGGGATTCCAGGAAGCAGGCCGCCAGCCGACCCAGGCCGCCGTTGCCCAGACCAGGCTCCTCCTCCACCTCCAGAATTTCTTCAATGTTGTTGATGCCAAAGCGCCGCAGGGCCTCCGCCGCTTCCTGCTGAATGCCAAGCATCAGCAGGTTGTTGCTCAGCTGGGGGCCGATCAGGAACTCCGCAGAGAAATAGGCCACAACCCTCGCCGGGGTGGCGGCGATCGCCTCGTTGCCCGCCAGGTAGCGGGTCATCAGCCGGTCACGCACCGCGTAGCTCAAGGCCATGTAGAGATCGTGCCGGCTGGCCGTTGGGGCCAACTTGCCGAGCGTGTAGAAGAGATGCTCGGTCATGCCGTCGAACACATCCTCGGCCAGCAGACCACTTCGGTCGGGATCGGCGTAGCAGCCAGGGGTTGGAAGACGCAGATTGCGGGGCTGTTGGATCATCATGTTGAGCGTCTTCTGACGATGGCTCCGGAGCGTTACAGACTGACCGTAGCGGCAGGCGCTCGATCTGGCCCGTGTCCGCCGGGCTTCCATGGTCTCCCTAGCATCTGGGAGACGTTTCTCCCCGGGCCTGGCACGTTTGGCTCCTTCCGCTGACTCCCCCTGGCGTTATGCGGGGCATCCCGTGCACTCCCTGCGGCAGGCACCGTCCGATCCCGAGGGGCCGGCCTTGCTGCTGGTGCATGGCTTCGGCGCTTCCACCGACCACTGGCGTCACAACCTGCCGGCCCTGGCGGTTCGCCATGAGGTGCATGCCCTTGATCTCCTCGGCTTTGGCCGCAGCGCCAAACCCTCTGGCCTGGCCTATGGCGGTGCCCTCTGGCGTGATCAGCTGGTGGCCTACGTGCGGGAGCGGATCGGCCGCCCCACCGTGCTCGTGGGCAATTCCCTCGGGGGCTACGCGGCCCTGGCGGCGGGCGCGGCCCTGAGCTCCCGTTCCCTGGCCGCGGCGGATCCGCCCCTGGCGGCGGGGGTGGTGTTGCTCAATGCCGCCGGACCCTTCAGCGAGGAACAGGTCGAGCCCCGGGGCTGGGGGGCCATCGCCCGCCGCTCCATTGGCCGGGCCATCTTCACCAGCCCCGTGGTGCAGCGTCTGCTGTTTGAAAACCTGCGGCGACCCGCCACGGTGCGCCGCACCCTGGAGCGGGTGTACGTCGATCGCAGCAACGTGGATGAGGCCCTGGTGGAATCGATCCTCAGGCCCTCCCGGGATCCCGGCGCCTTCGGGGTGTTTCGCACGGTGTTCGACATCCCTCAGGGAGAGCCGCTCGATGGCCTCTTCTCCCACCTCGGGGCTCCCCTCCTGCTCCTGTGGGGCGTGCGGGATCCCTGGATGAACACCGCGGGCCGCCGTGCCAGCTTCGCCCGCCACGCTCCGCCCCACACCAGCGAGGTGGTGTTGGAGGCGGGCCATTGCCCTCACGATGAGGTGCCCGACCAGGTGAATGCCGCCCTGCTGGAGTGGCTTCATACCCTCACCCCCTCGACCCCCTGCCCGCCATGACCCTGACCCGGGAGGCCAGCCCCCACCCCCACTGGCTCTTCACCCATCCCACCTGCGGCGATTCCCTGCGTCTGGTGCCGGAACGCGGGGGGCTGGTGACGGGCTGGCGCAGTGGCGGCCGGGAGTGGCTCTATCTCGACGAGGCGCGTTTCGCTGATCCCGCCCTGTCGGTGCGCGGCGGCATTCCGGTGCTCTTTCCCATCTGCGGCAACCTGCCCGGCGATCGCCTCCCCCTTCCGCAGGGAGGGGAGGCCGCCCTGCGGCAACACGGTTTCGCTCGCGACCTGCCCTGGACGCTGGAGCTCCTCGCCGATGGCGAGGGGGTGGCCCTCACCCTCGTGGATGACGCCAGCACCCGCGCGCTCTTCCCCTTTGCCTTCCGCCTCCTGCTGGAGCTGCGGCTGGGCCCCGGCAGCCTCACCATCGCCGCCCGCGTCAGCCACACCGGCCCGCCGGAGGCCCCGCCCATGCCCTTCAGCCTCGGGTTCCACCCCTACTTCCGGGTGAGTGATCCCGCGGCGGCGGAGCTGGGAGGCTTCCCCGAACACTGTTTCGATCCCCTCAGTCAGGCGGACGTGGCCACCGCCACCCAATGGGAGCGGCTCGGAGAGGGCGTGGATCTGCTGGCCCGGCCCCTTGGCCCCGCCGTGACACTGCGGGACCCGGCCGCGGGAACCACCCTCACCCTGGAGCTCACGGCTCCGCTGGATCGCGTCGTGGTGTGGACCGATCCCCCGCGCCCGATGGTCTGCCTTGAACCGTGGAGCGGTCCCCGCGGTGCCTTGCTGAGCGGCGATGGTCGTCTGGAGCTGGCGCCGGGGGACAGCCGTGAACTCCTCTGTCGTTATCGGGCGACGGCGGGCTGAGCCGCGGCGGCCACCCCGGGCAGACGGCCCGGGGCGAGCTGGCCCCTCGGATCGAACTGGCGCTTGACCGCCTCGATCAGAGCCTTCGCGGGGGCATCACCCCAGGCGGCCAGGGTGGCTTCCCCAGGCTGGCGCAGCACCGTGAGAAACCCCCCCAGCTCCTGGCAGCGGGCTCGCAGCTTTTCGATCCGCTCGGCCGGGATGGGCTGCTCACTCCAGGCCATGCCCAGGCCGCTTCCCGCGCCGAGCTCCAGTTTCAGCCCAGCGGCCGCGCTGGCCTCCAGAAGCGGGGGGGTGGAGGCGGGATTCACGCCGATCCGCAGCAGCCAGGCGGGTGCGGACCTGCTGAGGTCTCCCCCGCGCCCTTCTTGCAGCAGCGCCTCCACCTC